>QIBC01000298.1 GCA_003225215.1 Acidobacteriota bacterium | reverse complement strand
GAATGTGGCGCTCAGGAGCTGAAAAGCAAGAGAGTATCGCGTCATGGCACAACATGGGCGCTAGTCGCGAAGAACCACGGTGAGTAGCGCGCTATTCACGTGCAAGCTGCCGTTGTACTCAATAAAGCCGAGCTTTCTGAATTTATTCATGAAGTAGCTCACGCGCGAACGAGTTGTACCAATCATCTCGGCCAGGGTCTCCTGGCTCATGTTGGGAATCACGGTTTCAGGTCTCGACTCTTTCCCGTAATGGGCGAGCAATAGGAGCAGCCGGGCCAGTCTTTTTTCGCTGGAATTGAACAGTTGATCAACAAGATCCTCTTCAATGCGGATGTTGCGGGAGAGCAGGTAGGCGATAAACATCTCCGCGAAGTCGGTTTCCTTGTGCAACAACTCCACCATAGTTTCTTTTGCGATTCGCGTCGTACTCAGATTTTGCATGGCAACAGCCGAAGAAATGCGTAGCGGCTGAGCTGCCAGACATCCCTCGCCAAAGAAGTCACCATGTTGCAGGATTGCGATCACGGCTTCCTTACCACGCTTGGAAACTACCGTGAGCTTCACTTTTCCTGTCTCAATGTAGAACACTGCGTCAGCCCGATCTCCCTGAGAGAATATCGCGTGCTTGTCGCGATAGCGATGAGTAGTTTTTCCAGTTCCCACCTTGGCGAGAAGCAAATCCGGATGAAAAGTGAGAGGCTTGCGAGGGGCTCGCCCGACGTCGCGATTGCTGAGTTCTTCAATGCGTGTAGCCGAGGCCGAAGACCTCGATTTCGATGCGCGTTGCGCCATAATTAATTTCCCTCAGCGAAACATTTCGACTGTCCGCAGTGCGCCGGCTGCTTCCAAAGGCATATCCCTAAATCAGCGTGAAAACGAGGAAGGACTACGAGACGCACAGTGCGAGGCAATTCGAGCAGAAACAACAACCGTTTTCTGTTCTAAATTGCACAGCCTCCTAAATTGTTCTCTTCCGCAGGATCCCCGCACCAGAATGCCTTCCCAGCTTGCTGCTCAAGATGCTGATTCAGTTTGCCAGCTCCGTTTCATTTTTATCAGCCCGCATCAAAGCGAGTCGCGCCATTGTGTGACTGTATAGAACAGCTCAGCAAAGTCGTATGCCGAGGTCTAAAAACGAATAAGTGTCGCTCTCGTCACGAAAGCTGCTGTGATCCCAGCGCGCACACAGGAGAGATACTTTGCAAACTAATCGCAGGCAGTTGCTCTGGACACTGGCCTTGGTGCTCGGTGCCTCGGCGGTAGCCCCTACCACTTCGACCGGCGGTCTCGCGCTGGACAGACGAACAATTACAGGAGCGCGTTGCGAAGGTACAGCTATGGTGACAGGAATTAATACAAAGCCATGTACCGCCAATCCTATCAGCGCCGGTACGAGCAAGCCTATAACGGGAATAGCTATCACAACGACAAGGTAAAGAACGTCCATGTTGGCCACCGCTGTACGGTTAAGTCGATGGTCAATATCTGAAGCCGCAAGGAATCCCGCATCCAGGCGAAAACGGCTTCATATGACCAGGCCCTTGATCGATATTCATGAAATGGAGACTCTCAATGAAAAAGCTCGAAGCATTGCTGCTCGTCGTCGTAGGAGTGTCGCTTACTCCAAGTTTTGGGGATACCGTCACTTTGCGTGACGGCACTCGTTATCCGAACGCTGTTGTCACCGCCTCATCCCGCAACGGAGTCAGTTTCCGTGATCAGGGCGGAAAGGCCCGTCATTTCGGGATTGGGAAAGTGCAGACGGTGGAATATAGCCCGAGCACCAGCCCCTCACTTCAGAGGCGCTTGCCAACCACTAACAACCATCGACACGGCAACTCCAGCATCTACCGAACGATTCCCGCGGGCACAGAAGTTGACGTCCGGACGACTGAGCCCATCGATTCAAAGACGGCAAGTGTTGGTCAAAAGTTCTCAGCAAACCTATACGCGGATGTCCTCGACAGTTCCGGAGCAGTGATTATCCCGAACGGCTCCGATGCAGAACTTGTGATTGAAAGCTCAGCGCCGGGCAGCACGACGCACGCATCGGAGTTGGTATTGGACATGGATTCCTTGACTGTCTCAGGAACTCGTTATCTGGTCGCCACAAACGACGTCACCAGAAATGGCAACCAGGGACTCGGGGCAAACCGCAGAACCGCAGAGATGGTTGGAGGCGGAGCCGCGCTAGGAACACTTATCGGCGTTCTCGTCGGTCATGGAAAGGGAGCCGTAATCGGAGCAGGCGTGGGTGCAGCGGCAGGAGCCGGAGGACAGGTTTTGACGAAGGGAAAGAATGTGCAGGTCCCTGCGGAAACTGTCTTGAATTTCAAACTTGAACGAGACTTACGGTTGCAGGCTGCACGGTAATCGCGGCGCGGCAGGGAAGGTGCCACAATGACGCCGGTCTTATCGGAGACTCAGAGGGACGGTTGGGGTTCGATCAGTGATATCAGCACTTGTGCTTCGCTGGCGAAGAGAGCCCGCCGCCTCAATGAGCTGCGACGTCTCTTTGCAGCGCTCCACCCAGTTATTCGCGCTATATTGCTTTCCGCGTGTGTTCTGGGGGTGGGCGGATTACTCTTCGTCGCAACACTGCTCACGATCACGCTTCACTATCTGTACTTCGATCGTACTAACCTGCCAGACATAGAAGCCTTCGTGCGTTTTGATTGTCCTTCTATCGGTCACGTGTACGACAACCAAGGCGAATTGCTCGTGGAGCTCTCGCGAGAGCATCGCCACATAATTCAGTACGGCGAGATACCTCCAATTGTCCGCGATGCGATTCTCGCCGCCGAAGACAAGAACTTTTTCTCGCATGGGGCGGTTGACTACTCCCGAATCCCGCGTGTCCTGCAAAAAGTCCGAATCAGAACCATACTGACGCGGATGACCCGGGTAGGCCGGGCCGACAAAGCTGAGAGCCTGGCAATGCTTCGTCAGGGTGGATCGACCATCACCCAGCAACTCGTGCGCGCTTACTACCTGCGTAATCTTACAGACAAAGAGAACGGCAACCAGCTTCGATCAGGTGTGCTGCCCTATATCGTAGGTGCGCGCAGTGCCAAGAAGTTGGCTCGAAAACTCGAAGAGATCCGGCTGGCCGTCTGGGTCGAAGAGCAGATGCGTTCCCGTTTCGGGTCGAAGCAGCGGGCCAAGGAAGAGATTTTCGCCCGCTATGCCAGCTTCCTGTATATGGGAAACGGACAGTACGGTTTCGCCACCGCGGCAGAGTACTATTTTGGGCTACCTCTCTCAGCCTTCAGTGGTGCGGATGCCGACCGGGCTGCTCTGCTGGCGGGCATTGCGAAATCGCCTCGTTACTACGCTCCTAACTCGCCCGATGCAGACCGGGTATTGCATCGCCGAAACCAGATTCTGAGGCTCATGCTGGCCCGCGGATCGCTGTCGCGAGATGCTGCCAAAGCCGCTGAGAGAATGCCGATCAGGTTGGTCACAAGGAATGGCGCGGTGCAGGCTGACAACTCAAGCCAGGCTCCCGCTGTGATCGAAACTGTCCTCGATGAGCTGAAACTTCGGTATTCCGGTGCGAACGCTGAAGATCTTCTGCAGGGACGAATTCAGATCTATTCCACGGCCGACGCTCGCTTACAGCGTGTCGCAAACGAAGCACTGGAGCACGGCTTGATGCGTTATGAGAAGCGGCATCCCGCTGCTGCCGGAATTATCCAAGGTTCCGTCGTGGTTCTTCGGAACAGTGATGCAAGCATTCTCGCGGAAGTCGGCGGTCGCCGAATGTTTAACCGGCGTCTCAATGATTACAGCG
>QIBC01000297.1 GCA_003225215.1 Acidobacteriota bacterium | reverse complement strand
CAGTGGTCGGCGGCCGACGATTGGAGCCAGGTGATGGAGACCGCAATGGTCTGCTCCAATTGCGATCATCTCAAGTTTTATGTCGGTGAGCGGCTGGCCGCAGAGGCCGATCCGGATCGCGCGACTTTCGGCAACCTAGCTCACCCGCCGTTCACGGTAAATCTACATAAGGGACCCAGGAACGCCCCTCTCCGGATCGAAGGCTACCTGGGTGGGAAGAAGGCCGTCGAAAAGCATTACGCACACGCCGGAATCGATCGGCAATTCCTGCTATTGGCAGATGATGTGAAGCTCGTCGCCGATGGCGCGGACAGCACGCGCGTAGTCATGCGCGTCACCGACGAACACGGCAATCTGCGGCGCTATTCCACGGCCGCAATTTCGCTCAGCCTGCAAGGTCCGGCGGAGATTATCGGCGAGAACCCGTTCAGCCTCTTCGGCGGCTGCGCCGCAGTGTGGATTCGTGCGCAGCACGAACCGGGAACGGTGGTATTGAAAGCAGCGCATCCCGTTCTGGGAACAAAAGAGGTTCGCATCACTCTCGAAGCGGCAGAGCCGCAGCGCGTGTAACTTGGAAGAGACGCAGCATGCTGCGTCTTCACGATGAAGCGGGGATGAACCCTCTCCTTCCGGCACTCCACCGGTATGTCTCGAGACGCAGCATGCTGCAAGGCAGTCCAAATTAGTTCGACTGGAAACGGTTGTGTTCCCATATTGCATGGCGGAGACGCACCATGCGAAACGCTTGTCCAGATTAGCCGTGTCCTCCCAAAGAAGTGCCGCGCTTTTTGCGGCACGGTTGAGAATAGCCCGGAGTAAAACTCCGGGTTGGCGCGTTTTGTGTTCGAGTCCCGCATCGTTTGCGGGACGACAGGATTTAATTCCGACGACAGAGGCAGTTCAGCCGTCCGGCTGGAAGCCGGACCCAATTTCGGAACAACGCGTTCACCCCGGGGTTGCACCACCGGGCTATTCTCAACTGTGCCGCAAAAGGCGCGGCACTGCTCTCGGACGATGCTCTCTTCGCAGGAGTTAATTTTGGACAGGCCTGCAGCACGCTGCGTCTCCACCGTTGAACAGCCGGCTACTTCGCCTGATCCAGCGTCTCTAGCTGCTTCGCTGCGTCCTCAATCAAGTCGGCTTCGTTCTGCAACACTCTGCCGACCGTCTGTGTTCCTTGTTCTGCCTGCGACCACTTCTTTTGCTCGATGGCCTCGCGTACGGCGGGAATCGTCTTCACTCCGTAGCCCGTGTACGCGCCGGGAGCGTAGATCTGATTTTTATACCAGGGTCGTTCCGGCAGACCATTTTCATCAAGAAAGGCGCGCTCCGCCTCAATCAGTTTCTGATTGAGCTTTTGCACTGCACTGTTGGAGTACGCCGCTGCGCCGCGTTCCTGCGCTTTTGCCAGAGCTTTCTCGAAATGGTCGGCACTGCGCTTCATTGCCGCGCTGCCATTTTCAAGTGGAGCAAAGTTGATGAACGGTGGTAGCTCTTCCCGTTTTGGAGCAACGGTTGGATGTTCGGGATCAGATGTAGCCTCGAAGACGCCTTCATCCAGTTGCTGATTCACTTCCTTTTGTTTGTCTTGTTCGGTCTTAAGGAGGGTTTCGAGTTCCTTCACGTAGCGAGCGATCGTGTCCGCGGAATCGCCGAAGCTGAGCGGAATCAGGTCAGCATCAGCCATGCGCATGATTGCGGTACCCGCGAGTTGAGCGAGGGCGCGACCATAGACAAATTTTGTATCAGCAAAGTGCGTATACCAATAGAAATCGTCGTAGACAGAGTGATAAACCCCGCCTCCACCACCCTCTCCGCCAAATCCGAGATTCAGAGCGACTATTCCAGCATGGCCGAGGAAAGGCTCGTAATCGGAACCGCTACCCAATGCTCCGATGCGGAGCTCGCTACTTCGACGCAACTCACCACGTTCTTCCGCTCCAGGAGCTCGCGCGATCCGCTCCAGACGAGCACGCTGCCATACCGTAAGCTGCGGCTTTTCCGGATCCTGGATATCTCGACCCACATCATTGATGAATCGCTCGAGGCGATGATCGCCGGAAGCCCGCCAGAATCCGCGACTATTGCTGTCGGAGTTTACGTACATCACGGCATGCTGGCGCAGTTCTTGCAAGTGGGTCTCGACCCATTCGGTGGAACCAAGCAGGCCTGGCTCCTCGCCGTCCCACACACAGTAGATGATGGTTCGTTTCGGCTTCCAACCTTGTTTAAGAAGTTCTCCCAAAGCACGGCCTTCTTCCAAAACCGCTGATGCTCCCGAAACGGGATCATCAGCACCGTTCACCCACGCATCGTGATGATTGCCGCGGATCACCCACTCATCCGGATACGTAGAGCCAGGAATTCGTGCGACGACGTCATACAGAGGCTTCATGTCCCAATTTGATTTCACCACCAGGTGCACCTGCGCAGGATTCGCGCCTAAGCCCATGTGGTAGGTAATCGGCAATCCGCCCGCCCACTTCTCTGGTACAACTTCGCCGCCCATAGCGGCAAGCAGCGGCTGCGCGTCTTCGTACGAAATCGGAAGCACGGGAATCTTCTGAATGACTTTGCTCTCGCTAATCGCAAGTCGCTTGGCGTCCTTGGTTGCGCCAACACCGGGCGTGAGCGGATCGCCCGGATAGTAGGTGTCTTCGACGCTTCCGCGCTGCACGCCTTCCTTTGGGCGATATGCACCCTTTGGGTAAACGTCCCCTCGGACATAACCATCATCAGCCGGATCGGAGTAGATGATGCACCCTTTGGCGCCATGCTCGTACGCAACCTTGGGCTTGATGCCTCGCCATCCAGCGCCGTAGCGCGCAATGACGATCGAACCCTTCACCGAGATACCCATGCGCTCGAGTTGATCGTAGTCATCGCGCATTCCGTAGTTCACGTAGACAAGAGGACCGGTAACGTCGCCGTCGGCTGAGTAAGCGTTATAAGTCGGAAGTTGCTGCTGCGCCTGGCTCGACGTCGGATCGCCCGCAACCGGCGGCTCCTGCAGCTTGGCGCGATACTTCGTCGGTGCAATCAGCTCAACTACGCGCTCCTTCGGCGTGGGAAAGAGGACGTCGAAGCTCTCGAGCTGCGCGTCGAAGCCCCACGACTTGAATTTGGCCAGCATCCACTCAGCGTTGTCTTTGTCGTAGGCCGAACCAACGTGATGGGGGAACGCGCTCAGCCGGCGCATGTTCTCGCGCAGTTGATCGGGCGCGGGAAGCTCGCGAAACTTCTGCTCCCACTGACGCTCATCGCGCGACGATTCGGTTGTGTAGCCGATCAGAGTCTTGGGCGCGGCGTTTGCGGCGGGGGTCTGTTGCGCTGTGCCGTATGGAACAAATGAGAAGAGGAGAATCCAGGAAAGCAACGATTTGAATGGCAATGCTTGCTCCTTGAGTGATGGCTTAGTGATGGCTATTTGGATGAATTCTTTGCTGATGGTTCCTTGTATTGACTGTCATCCCTCGCTCCGCCGCGATGCAGTTTTGGGACGTCCAAAACATTTTTCTGCGGAGCGGGGGATCTGCTGTTCTCTTTATGCCTTATCGGTAATCAAAAGAACAGCAGATCCCCCGCGCGAAACACCCGCGCGAGGGATGACAGTATCCGTGTTTCGCACGCTGCCACAACGTTCTCTTTCGCACTGTGTCGCGAGACACCCTCACTTCGTCCAAGCCCGCGCCAAATCCTTCCACCCAACCAACACAAATCCTTGATCTTTCAAGAACTGCCGGAACTCGGGACTCTTCACCATGTCGAGATCGCGCTGGCGCCATGCTGCACCCCAGGCCGGATGATTCGAAGTGGCGCCTCGCATTTCCTCATCGTCATATGCGAGATGGACAATCAGCTCATACACTCCAGGTCCCAGCGGTTGGAGCATATTCTCGTAAGTCTTCAGCCACTGGTTCGGCGGCACTCCGGGAGTGATTTGCAGCACCTCATCGACGAGATCTTCGGATGGAGCCAGCGTGAGCTGATCGCTATTCTTCGCACGCTTCAACGGAATGGGCAGACGGTACTCCTGGCTGACTCTTCTATAAACCTGAATCAGCTCAGGAGTTCCGAGGAGCGCGCCCATATGTGTATCGAGATGGCTGAGCGGGATTCCCATGTTACGTGCGCGATCGATTTGCGCATGCAATTCGGCTTCAACCTCGGCAGGTTTGGCGTGTTGCGCGACCTGGCTTTCCAGCAGTGGA
>QIBC01000296.1 GCA_003225215.1 Acidobacteriota bacterium | reverse complement strand
GAAGATCGGCACGGTCTTGCACTGAAAGTTGGCTGCCATATGCGCGCGCGCGTCCGACGATTGTGAGTACCAGGTCGCCAATGCGCTCAAGATCGAGCACGAACTTCAGGCAGGCAAGTAATTCCTTGACTCGCTTTGGAGTAGCTGAGGTGAGTTCCCCGGCAATGCGCTCGTCAACGTAACGATCAATCTCGTCCAGTTCTGCCTCGCACTCCTTCACGGTGACGAATGCCAGCGACGATGAATTCGCCAGGCCCTCAGCCACGTTCATCACGGCATCGCGCGCTACGAGGCAGGCATGCGAGCCAAGGCGGAGAAGATCGGGATCGCGACGAAGGTCGGGCGCGTTTGCCGGTCCGGCTTCAGGACTGGTCGGAACCGTGGCGCGTCGGCGTAGGGATGTGGCCGGCCTCTTGGACGGAGCGGGCATCGACCTTTTTCTACAACATAATGGTTACAGGAGCATGAATGAAGTTGGGCACTTCTTCTGCAGAGCAAAGCTAATTTGGAAAAGCCTGCAGCGTGTTGCTCTATGCTAAATGGACTGGAATGGCAGGGTGGTTCTGGTTAAACTACGTCTTCTGTGAACCCAAGGGCAGTATCGAATCTGATTTCAGCTTGCGCTCTCACGCTGTTTTTGTGCGCGATTTTCCTTCTGTTTCCAATTCCCGCAAGGGCCCAGTCTCCGGCAAACGATTCCGACGCACAACTTGTGAATAAGTTTCTCGACCAGGAGCGCGAGCCTGCTGAGGGTTTGAAGTGTGTCATCAAGTCGATGCAGCCTTTCCTCGATTTTGCCTTTCGCTTCGAGGTGGGATACATCGTGCGCTGTCCGCTTCGGGAATTTGCTGGTAATGGGAGCACGATTGTCTCCTTTGTGCGGGTTAAGCCCGAAGGAGGCACTGCAATTGTGCTTGGCGACGCTTACAAATTGCCTCCGAGCGTGGGCAGCGCCTCCGGCAATATCCGCGCGGATCAGCTGAAAGATGAATTCGATTTCAGTGGCGGCTTTGCCGCAGGCGAAGGAAATTACCAGGTCGAGGTCCTGGTCGCGAACCGCGAAGCTACGCGAATATGCACAAAACGCTGGCACGTTCACCTCGAGCGCAAGCGTTCCGAGAAGAAAGTGCCGCTCACGTTGAACGATAATGCCGCCGGAGCATTAACCATTCTGCCTTGGAGTGGCATCTTCGATACCGGTGGCTCCGGGCTGCGCTTGACCGTATTGCTCGACACAGCTCCTGTGAATCCATACTCGCAGAAACTGCGCGCGTGGGATCGCTCATTCCTGCTGAGCGCGCTCTCCACCGTGATGTCGCAGATCAATTGCCAGTCGGTGCGGTTGATCGCGTTCAATATGGATCAGCAGAAGGAACTCTTTCGCAAGGAACGGTTCGACGAGCCTGGTTTCAACGAACTGGCTCAGGCGATGCGCGGGCTCGAGTTGGGAATGGTTTCTTTTCAGGTCCTTGAGCAAAAGCAGGGGTACGCCAGTTTGCTCTCACGGCTGGCAACTCTGGAGATGACCGACGCGCAGCCTTCAGATGCGGTAATCCTACTCGGCCCGCACACACGTTTCCTCGACAAACCTCCACAGGGGTTCCTGCCGGCGCGGGATGGAAAGGGCCCTCAGTTCTTCTATCTGGAATACATGCCAAGCTGGCTATTAGGCCGGGAATTTCCCGATGTGGTTGAGTATGTGACCAGATCGCTAGACGGAACGAGCTTCAAGATACATTCTCCGGCGGAACTCGCACATGCAGTGCAGAAGATCGCTGCCCAAGTGAAGCATAATGGGAAACAGGCCGGAGTTGCGGGACAGTAGGCTCGTTGCTCCGAGCCAACAGGATGCTCGCCTACCGCAGCATGGTAGAGACGCAGCATGCTGCAGGTTTGGCGGTGCCATTCCAGAGAAGTGCCGCGCTTTTTGCGGCACGGTTGAGAACAGCCCGGAGTGAACCTCCGGGTTGGGCGCATTTTGTGTTCGAGTCCCGCGGCGTTTGCGGGATGACTGGATTTGATTGCCGATGAGAAAGGCAATTCAGCCGTCCGGCTAGAAGCCGGACTCGATTTCGGAGCAACGTTTACCCGGGGTTGCACCGCCGGGCTACTCTCAACCGTGCTGCAAAGAACGCGGCACTGCTCTCTGACGATGCTCTTTGCAGGAGTTAATTTGGACAGTCTTGCAGCATGCTGCGTCTCTACGAGAATGACGGAACGTGCAGTGGCGCGCTTTGCGTCTTTGTTATCTCCGCGAGCACGCCTTCACTGTGCTCTTGCCCCAATTGAAGGTCCGAAATGGATCTGTAGTGATTACTCGCGTACGCACGCCGTCAATCACAGCCGGCACAGCAACAGACTTGCCCTTCTCCACAAAGACTACGATTGCCGATTCGCCGGGACTATCGTTACTCGCGCCCACTCCTACCCCGATGATTGCGGAGTTCGTCATCAGTTCCTCGGCGTGCTGCTGCTTGGCGCTGCGGGCACGTGCGATCTCCGTCTCCGAAATGGGTGAGAGCGCTTCTACCTGGCGCGCCTGTGCGTGCAGCGCATTAAATTCCACACTTTGCACAATCCTGGTGCGGACTCCATCGACCTGTGCCGGTATGGGAAGACTCGTCTGCCCGCGCAGAGTGACTACGATGGCAGATTCGTCAGGATTGTCGGCGCTGCGCCCGACGTCGACGGTATCAACCGCCGAATCCTGCATCAGTTCGAACATGCGGTGATTGCGAGCAAGCGTTGCGCGCGAAATTTCGCTTTGTGGCAGGCCAGTTTTGTCTTGGGGCCCAATAGTACTCACCTGAGACTGCGAGGTCGTTGCTGGGCAGGGAACAGAATGGTCAGTCCCGCCGACGATCCGCGGAACTTCCCCAGTGTTCGGATCCTTCAACGCGCCTAGAACAGCTTGGATTGGATTCCCAACAGTACCTGTGTCACTGCCGGCATAAAGTAACGCAACCGGTTGTGCTTTATCCGAAGTGATTATGAGAGAACCAGAATCACCGCTGCCGCTGAACTGATTGCCTAGTATCGATACTTGGTTATCAAAATTTACCTTGAACGAAGTGCCGCCTTGGCACTGCGTAGAGTAAGTCACCTGAATCAGTGCATTAACAACATCGATCGTCGAGCACGTGAGGCCAGTAGCATCGCCGCTTTTGGAAACCGGTTGTCGTGCGGAAGGAATCGCCAGTGTAGCGGAAGGAGGAGCTGCCTGGCCGATACCTCCGAGATCTAGGATGCTTCCAGTGGTGTCGACAGCCTGTCCAGCAATCATTGCCAACGCGGCGTCCACATTATTCTGCGAATTCAGGGGCACCATCTGAGACAAAGTCGCAACGGTTGTGGTCGGAAGCCGGCCACAATTAGTATCCGCTAAGCCGGGCTGCGAAATCGGCTCTCCTAGCGCGGCCTGATCTGATTTGCCGAGCACATGATTGTTGCTAAGGATATAGAAATTCCCGGAGCGGGAAACGAGCGATCCCAAGGTGCCAGAGCAGCAGAACATCATGTTTCCGATGGTGTTCTTATCTGTAAAGTTGCCGCCGCTGGTCCCCAACTTAACTGGACTGTTTTGAAACTCCACGTTATCGTGAACCCTGGCAAGAGCGGTGCCGGACGTTGTTCCGTCGGCGACAGAAGTAGCGACGATCTTTATGCCTATCGGATTCGGAAGGCTTGCAGGGGCTGTGTACAAACCCAGAGAGCTGATAGTTCCGAGAGTCGAATTGCCTCCTTGGACACCGCCAGCACTCCACGTAACTCCCGTGTTGCTCGTACCAGTAACATTCGCTGCAAACTGCTGTGTGCCGCCTGGAGCGAGACTTGCGGT
>QIBC01000295.1 GCA_003225215.1 Acidobacteriota bacterium | reverse complement strand
ATGGTTCCAGGGTTTCGTCGCACAGCTCGGGATCGCCGAAGGCAGTTGGGGTGGCGGCGGCAAGCACAAATAACCATCGTGGAGTGATGACGGCAACGCCAAATGAGGAGTCGCTGGGATTTACAAGGTGTACTTTGGGCAGGCAAGGAGAGCTGACCACCGGGTCGTGCGGCATGACAGGCTTAGATGCTGCCTGGACGAGTGACCCGCCCCTTCAATCTCTGTTTTTGTTTCGGCCCCCCGGGGACTCGAATGCCCCGCTGTCGTACGGTGTGCCCTTCGGAGACGGGAATTCACAGCTCGATTCCAGATTTGTCCTGCAGACAGGCTACACTCGTTTACTCGCATTTCTTGGGGGAGCATGAAGACATTCAGTCTGGCCGCGGTCGCGGTGTATCTGTTGTGCACGAATGCGGCTGCGGGTCCGGAGATCATCCAAAGTCCGAAAGAAGTCGTAACCGCTTTCTACAGGGAGGCGCTTATGGACTTCAAGCCGAAGGAAGCGTTCGCACGATACGCGGCGCCTGATTTCGTGGAGCATAGTGCTGACAGCGCCGGTGGAACAACCCAATCCACCATCGATTTCCTACTGACCTGATTCAGAAGTCACCGCAGGCGAACTGGGAGATCCTACGGGTGATAGCAGAGGACGACATGGTGTTTCTTCATGTCCGCTTCACGCCCGCTAAAGGCGCTACGCCCGTCACTGTGGGAGAGATTTTCCGAGTGCGCAAGGGCAAGCTGGTCGAACACTGATCTTTGTTGTCCTCTTTGCCGTTGCCGGTTCCGTTTTGGGCTGTTCCAACGAGGGTGCCATTGATGTCGATATTGTCGAGAACGGCGGCTCCGAAGTTGTCCGGACCGGTATCCTGACCTTCGTCAAAAATGATGCTGATGCTCTTCACCTGCGCGGTGGGCACGATCGGAGGAAACGCTGTGGCTGGATTCCATCGTAACCTGAGCCATCCATTCCCTACCTGCTGTTGCACCGGCGGAGGCGAGGCGCACCCGATGAAGTGCGTCACATTGTCCTCTGTAGTTACGTTGAAGCGGGGCGCACCGGCGCCGCAGTGGGATCCTCGAGGATCGCTGAAAGCAACGGGCTTGCGGATGTCATACCCTAACTCAGTGAGGGTTATGCCTTCGACGCCGGTAATCACTGCGCCGCCGGCAGCAACGTTCGCTGTGGGGCCGGTCTTCGCCAGCAGTAAACCCTCGACGTTGTTATCCCGATCGTCGCCCGTCGCGCACGCGGGATCCGTGTAAGTGCTGTCGGGCTTATTGCCGCCGGTCGTTGAAATCCCAGCGGAGGTCGGGCATCCGATGCCTGCCAGCCACTTCGCTGCAACCAGGTTTGTCCCTGCGGGATCGAACACAAACGGTATGACGCGAATTTTGTTTGAGTGGTCCTGACTGAAGGTGTACTTGGCAGATGCGACGCAGCAGAAACATGTCAGCATCAGAATCGCTGCTCTCTTCATAGAAACTTCTCCTTGTGGATTCGTGTGGTCGTTACTGAATCGGCACTTCAAACAAAGGCGGCCATGCCACACTCTTACAGCGGCCTATGAACATTCGCAAGTGTCGAAGTTCGACGCTTACTCAGCTGTTGCTGAGGTGGGGAAATGGAAGTGGAATTAAGTAGTCGCAGAATGCGTGCTAACAGGCCTAATGTAAAACCACACTGGGAAGGATGTCAATCTAGACTGGCTTGAGTTGTGAGTAGACTGCGCAGTTGGATGTTGCCGATTGTCTTACTTAAGCTTCTACTTAACCCATTTGAGAACTTATTCGAGTTGCTACCGAGTGGGAGCTACACAGAAAACACCAAAATGGACCAGACCAGCCGAAAGAGTGCGCCACCCGCCCGCCAGACACCTTTGGATAACTGAAGCACTCTTGTCTGCAAGAGAGCTCTCGAAGCAACGAAGAGAAAAACTGAAGGCGGAAGCGACTGACATCCCCGTAATCCCGCCCCCGCAAACCCCGCGCGGGAACGGGGCACCCGAATGTTGAAGTCTTATGCAATAAAGCGAAAGCCCAGGGCACCCGCGCGGTGAGCTGACGCCGTAACACAGCGCATGATCAGTTGCTACAGGCTGCACGTACTTTCGCCGCGGTCTCCTGATCGTGCTTGCGCATCAGCGCTTCTTATGCTCGAGCTTCAGGTTACAGTCTTGAGCGCCACGTTCAGCGCGAGGGACCGAACGGTTCTCCCGGACAGCGGATCATGCTGCACTCTGAGGGTAAATCCTATTGTCGCCTGGCTGGCGATCCTCGCGGACACGTCAAACCGGGCGGCATTTAGCTCCTGCTTGAATGGAACATCTACCCCGAGTCGTTCTCCGCCGATCGAGGTAAGAAGCCATTCTTTGGGATACCAAAATAATTGCCCATAAGTTGTACGTTGCTGAAGTGCGCCGAACTTTGCCCCGGCAGCGTAGTTTGTGATGTCGTGCTCCGCTAGGACTCCCCATGACCCAAACCCGAGCCTCGCGTAAGGGCCAATAAGAGTTCGATCTCTACTCCTGCTCGTAGCGCGCAGAAGATTCATCCCGAAAACAGTATGTTGGTGTCCGAACGGATCGACTTCCGCGAGAGCGCCACCACCAGATTCACGTTCCCCGGTCTGTTCATTACCGCCAGGACCAAACGCGTAAGGCGTAATCAGGTAGCGTTTGCCCCACCAAAAAATCTTCACCTGGGTTAGGGAATCGTAATACCCGCTACGGTTACGCGACCTAACAAAGACTCCAAGATCTGGGATGTTAATGCCATTGGGTAACTGATCCCGTCCTGCCGCAATCTCAAGATTGCCCTTCGGGCGATAACTTAGAAGACTCGTGTTCAGAAATAGAGTGCCAGTCTTTGTCGGGTGATCGTAGGGGAACGTAGGTCGGAGGACGTTCTCGTTTTCCGCGGTCAGAGTCATGGAAAAACGAACCCCGGAACCGAGATCCGTTGCATTGCGATACATGAGGCGACTACGTAGAATCTGCGTTCCAGGCTTGCCCGTAGTGGAGGCTATCTGCTCTTGCGTTACGGATCGGACATCTTCAGTAATTCGGTGGTCCCAAGTGAAAAATCGTAGCCACTTGCCTTCAGCAGGCTTGTAGTCGCCGCCGCGCAAGCTTTGCGCTTGATCAATTCCGCGCCCGTACGCATTCAGCAAACCTCCACCCTGGGGAGAGATGTGACACGTCGAGCAGTTCGTGTAGCCAAGCCGGATCATCGTCGGCAATGATCGCGCTTGTGGTCCCATTCCAATAAGCACCGCTATAGTACAGAGGATCTTGGAATAGCGGAATTTCATCGGGCTTCTCCAGTACTGGCGGTAACCTGACGGGATTCCTTTCCATTGAATTCCAAATGCACCCTCACTTCATTCGCCGGTCTGACTCCGAACTGAGACGGGGGCGTAATCCCGTAATCACTCAACTTGACAAGGGCATCTCCCGCGGCACGAAAGCTCAGCGGAGCACCGCCCTGTTGTTTAGCGCGCAAGGTAACAGACAGGGGCTTCATGACACCGCGAATGCTCAGCTCTCCCGAGACATGACAAGTGAATTCCTGGGTTGTTGCCACTGGCACACACGACGCCTCATTTGCCTTGAATTCAAGATCCGGGAGCTGACCGTCGCTGGTTGTGAAAATGTACTTACGCATATGCTCGTCTCGAAGACTGATTCCAGTGGCTAAACTCTTAACGGGAACGGAGGCTTCGATCTGCTGGAGCAATAATCCGGCGTCATTGCGCGACACTAGCACTCGCCCGCTAACAGCGCTCGATTTACCGGCCACCTCTAATCCGGGGACATTGGTGATAGTCTGGAAACTGGTGTTGCCCGATTGGATCTCTATGGCCTGTGGAGGATCAGAGGCAGCGTTAAAGAGTACAGAGAATGAGCAGATCGCCACTGCGACAAGGCACACTTTGAATATAGAATTTGTGATCACCGAAGTCGTCTCCTCTAGATAACGTCGTTATTTGCGGCTAACCTGACTTGATTCTTCAAATCGACGTCAATTCCAGGCGTAAACGTGCCAGTCCCTTTCTTGGCATCGAGGTACTCAGGGTCCATTCTGTCGTCAGATTTCTCGAGCATAAAGCCAAAGAAGCAGCATCGAAGCAGAGATCGAAGCAGAGAACGTTCCTTCATCCACTCGCACCTCGTCAACCCGCTTTGCAATACGCGCCTGCACACACATGCAGTTCGCACCGGCAGCTGCACTGCGGACTTGCGTCATTTGCTGTGAGAGCCTCGCACCCAGGCTGGCTCCGTCGTTGCGTGACAATAGGCGGAGACTTTAGTGATGTTGAGATACAGAGTCTTTGTTAATTCGCAATGAGCTACTCCGATTAGGGGGATAAGCGGGGCAATGAAGATCCACATTGTTGGTTACAATCAGGAGCTCGGCGTTACGGCAAAACTCGGAACCCGGCTGAGAGGACTTACGAGCCTTTCAGCTCAAACGCTTCACGGAAAGTCGGGTATTAATATGCTGAAGCGCATTTTCTGAGCGTCCGACCGTTCAGGCTTGCCCCACCTTTGACGAGGCCGGAAAGACCAGATCGGCCAATTCGAGGTAGTGATTCAACCACGGCTCCTCCTCCTTCTGTTCAATGACAGCGGCAGGCGGTAGCACGGGTTCGCGTGTGAGTGTGCAGGAG
>QIBC01000294.1 GCA_003225215.1 Acidobacteriota bacterium | reverse complement strand
AGCGAATGCGGCTGTATCGTCACACACGCCCCGGAGATCCGCAAGCGCACCTACAAAATCCGGGATCGCAATCGACATGCGATCTGGTTGCGAGAATGAAGGAGTTCTAGGCATAAAGCTCTAGCCTGTCATCCCAAGACGCTATCATTCGCAAGTAACCTGTCGGCCCGAGCTGCTCGAGCGCCTGTAAAACCGTCGATGTTGCTGCGCATTATTACAAGCAGTAAAAATCGGTTCAGGCCTGGCCTACCGTAGAACTCGTACGAAAAGCCAGATCGGCCAACTCCAAATACTGATTCAGCCAAGGCTCCTCGTCCTTCTGTTGTGCAGTAATCGAAGGCAGCCGCGTTTGGTCTACCGGTCGCACACATGAAGATAGAAAATCCGCAAATACCTTCCGCATTTCTGTTTCGGAAAATAGCGGAATTGGATGTTCGTTGAACAGCCTTGCGCGGAGCATAGCTATCAGCGCTCCCACCGATCCAATCCGCAAAGCAGAAACCGACACTCCAGGTGACAGGGCACCAATCAGCCTCATCCATTCGAAGACCTCATCCAGGATCTTCATGAATTCGCGAGTGCCATCGTCGCTCTGAGGCAGACGGTTCCCTTCGCGCAGGAGAACTCGGGCGAAGGTACTATGGATTTCAAAGTACTGGAGCAGCATGTCAATTATGAGCTTCAATTGTTCCCGCGGATCAGAGATTCGCGCAGTGGCAAGACGAATTGCCGAGTTCAGTTCCTGCCAGCCTTCGTTCAGGATTGCACTCAAAAGGCCGTCTTTGTCCTTGAAGTATTTGAGCAGCTGAGATTGGCTGGTATGAGCGCGCCGAGCAATCGCAGCCGTCGTCGTGCGATCAAAGCCCTGCTCCGCGAACAGCTCGCTTGCGGCCACAAGCAATCTTCGTCTACTCGGTGCCTTCGTCTTTCCAGTCATATGGCTAATTCCGCGAAAAGCCTCGCGCGACTTGCTGACCCGTCTTACACTCCAGTCCCACTACTATCCGGCTTAGATGTATTACATCTAATCTTGGTGGTAATATATCTTCTCTTCCCCCATGTCTTCAGAAGTGCGCAGTTCCGGCCCGGTCTTCGTTGTGCTTTGTATCGATGAACAGAGCGTGCTGCAGTCCCAACTTCAGGTGCTCGGGGCCGCAGGTTTTCGCGTATTAATCGCCACATCCGCCGCGCGAGCTCTAAATATCCTGGCACACACACCCGTGAATGCCGTAGTGCTCGATCACAAGCCGGGGGAGTTGGATGGACTGGCCCTAGCCGTTGAGATCAAGCGCGTGCATCCGGAGATGCCCGTCGTTCTGTTTTCAGCATCCCCGCAGCAGGCGCCTTCGCGCCTCCGGCAATTAGCCTCAGCGAGTGTCGCGAAGGGGAGCTCCGACGAAGCTCTGGTCGGGGCCTTGCAAGGAATAGATCGAGAGCGTCCTCAAGCCCAAGGCATTCGCGCATATCCCCGATATGACATCGAACTGAGAGTTCTTCTGAGCATGACGAAGAGAGTTACCTCTGGCGTGTTCTGGGTCAAAACCCGGACTCTGGGGGAAGGTGGATTGGGAGCTGACGTTCCGGTTTCTCTGAATGAGGATGAAATTGTGTTGCTCGATCTCATGCTTTGGGACAACGTTCTCACCCTGCCGGCCTCCGTCCGATACCACGCGGAATCGCTTCACGGCTTCAAGTTCATCGACATCACGAGTGAACAGCGGAGAGTTATTCGAGACTACTGTCAGATCATGCAGTCCTAGTCCCGAGTCGGCCAAAACAGCACCCCTTTGACTTGGCCTACGCGCAGGAACCGCATGACACGCTTTTTCTGTGCCGCAGAGCTAAGCGATTTCTCAAATAGGAGTTCCCTGAGCTCTTGTTTAGCACAAGCGAATCAGGGTTGACCGTTTGCTGCCTTCTGCGCTGCACTTCCGAACTCGCGCAAGCCCGCAGCGCACCGTGAGGGATGCCAAGGCAGGGAACGTTAAGAACCTGAGCAAGCCTCTGACAGACGTTGGGGATCTCGTACCAGCACTGCTTCCCTACGCGGCGAAACGAAACCCAGTTGTTCCCATTGTGAAATCAACCGACTTACGGTGAACAAGGTCGTTCCAGTCATTTGCGCGAGTTCTTCGCGCGAAAGGCTTACCTCGATGCCTCCATGCAAAGGTTTGCCGATTTGCTTAAGCAGCCTTAGAAGTTCATGAGCAACGCGCATTCTCACCTGTTGAGTTGCAACCTCGCGAAAGCGTTCTTCGAGTTCGTGCAGTCGCGCGGATAGGATGCCAACGACATTCTTTCTCATTCTCGGAAAACGCTCAAGGAAGGTTTCGAACCTGGCGGAATCCCACACCAATGCATGACACGTCTCTATTACGTGGGCAGAACAGGTGTGGTTGTGGTTTGCGGACAGGCCAAGCACGCCCACGACATCGCCAGCCCCACTCAATCTCAGAATGACTTCGCTGCCATCGTGACTCAGTTGCGTCAGCTTCACACACCCCGATTTAATCAGCAGTATCTTGCGGGTCGGTCGCCCCTCGACGAAAATTGTTTCCTGTCGCGGGAAGACTCGTGCGCGACAGCTCGCTGCGACATGTGTGCATTCCTGCGATGAGATCCCGGAGAAGAGCGCGGAGCTGTACATCAAAGTCACGCGTTCTTTCATTTCCGACTCGACCAGAGAAGACGTCTGCACAGCGATAGCGGATCCGACGACGTCGAGCGCCCCTTCTGCCATTGTGGTACTCCATTGAAAAGGATGGATAGGCCGTACGCGTCCATAACTCGAATGCAGAGCTGGGGGATCTTAAACTAGGAGTGATCCGTCAGAAATGACGGAGGGATTGCTGACCCTGGCCGCTGGCGCAGACGTGCAGGATCACTCAGCTATTTGGGCTCTAAGTCAATATGCTAGCCGACGCAGAGTACCAGTAGCCATAACCAGTGTCAAACAAATTTGGTTTGAAAGACGTAGCATGACCGGCCTTTTAAAGCGAGTAACTCGAGATGGTTACGTAGACTTGGCGCCTAGCTCGAATGCCGACAGAAAGCAACCGCAAGAAATCTCGCTAACTGCTTTGCGCCTTGCTATCGTCGCGCGGCACACGTTCATAATCTGCCCCTTCCACGACATCAGGCTGCTCGCATCTGAGGATCGAGTATGGCTGAGGTCTGGCGAAGGAATTCTCGTTTGCCCGTGGGCTTCTGGTTCTACGACTTCAGGCGCTTGCGAAAGTAACCGGACTGCCAGTCCCAAACTGGGATCGGGCAAATGCACAGTGTGACCTTCCCTTCCTCGATGGATTAGGCGAGGTATTGGGCCAGCGCGTCGCGACGCCGGGCTTGACCTCCGAACTCAAAGCGATAGAGCGGCAGAACGGACCGCCTTCGAGAGCGCAACTGCG
>QIBC01000107.1 GCA_003225215.1 Acidobacteriota bacterium | reverse complement strand
TGCTCAGCCTCTTGCGCAAATCGCAGCCTCGGTACCCGCGACAGCTCTATTTCCTGTGCTTCTGCTCGCCTTAGTGAATCTCGGTGGCGGACTTGGGATTGGGTCGATTGCGCTGATGCTGTTAGGCACGCAGTGGTACATCCTTTTCAACGTTATCGCGGGCGCAATGGCAATCCCTTCCGATTTGCGGGAGGTAGCTGATGTTTTTAAGCTCGAGAGAGCGGAACGCTGGAAAACCGTGATCCTCCCCGGCATCTTCCTTATCTGATCACGGGACTTGTTACCGCATCGGGTGGCGCCTGGAACGCCAGCATCGTTGCCGAGTACTTCCACATCAACGGTGAAACGCTCTCGACCCTCGGTCTCGGAGCGGAGATCAGTCACGCCACCGACACAGGCAATTTCCCAGTCTTGCTTCTTGCAACGATTGTCATGGCCATGATGGTGCTGACTGTGAATCGTCTCGTCTGGCGACCGCTCTATCGGCTCGCCGAGACACGCTTCAAACTGGATGTCTAGCAAATAGAGCTCGCGATGAATTGGGCTGCTGGGCTGGTGTGGGCAGACTGAATAGTAGCATTGGTCATGGTTCCGCTCATCGCGAGAGAAGGGATCGAAGGCCTTCGCGCAAGAGCATGTTGTTAGTCTTGTATCTTCCAAAAACTTCGTAACAAATTTCGTAACAACCGTGCCTAAATCTGCCTACTTGTGCTCACGAAAATGCTTGAGAAATCGTTGAAACCATTGATTCGTAGGCTGTTGATTCGGAATCAGTAGGTTGAAGGTTCGATTCCTTTCGCGCACCCAATCTTTTCAATGATTTGCGCCGAAAACGCCCGCACGGAAGCACTTTTGACGTGGTATTTGAAAAGCCTCGATTTAGCGCATAGCGGCTCGAAGCGTACGGCCCACCCCCGGCACACCTGAAAGATTTGCTAATGATTATTCCGTGTTTTGATTATCGTTTCGTTCGTCACTGCGTGGATGCTTTACATAGCCCCGTGCGATTGGATGTTCGCTTCGCCTTCTCAACTTGGGCGCCTCCCGTGGTCGTACGATCAGGTCTGGCGCGTTTACCAAAAGGCCGCTTCCGCAGCAGGAATCGGCAGACTTGGTACGCACTCGCTCCGGCACACTTACCGATCTCTGTTGGACAGCGTGGGAACGCCTCTTGCCGTCCAGCAGAAGCTCATGCGTCACACGGATATCAGAACGACGATGAACGTTTACGGCGACGTGATCACCAATCAGGAAAGCGAGGCGCTCGCGAAGATCGCCCGCATTGCCCTCGCAAACAGCACGCAAGCAGCACGCACGACGGCCTAAACTATTGAAAAGTGGTGAGCGCGGAAGGAATCGAACCTTCAACCTACTGATTAAGGTTCAATGAGTACGCTTCACGCGTGGACTAAAGCATCGCGATAAGTAGGGAGATCTTGGCCCAATGTCATTCAAGTTGAACTTTGAAGCCAACTCAAGAAACTCAAAAACCTCAATTGAGAACTTTGAGCATGTTGAGTTTTTGTGGGTCTGCAATTGCAGTCAGCAGTTGGTGCATCTTGTACGTATTTCCAAGCACTTCGGCAGTCTCCCGCGACTTGTAAGTGGTTGAGAGTGCTTGTTGTTGTAGGTCTGAAAAGGCTGGCGTCGGCGGTTCGATTCCGTCCCTGGCCACCTTCGATTCACAAATCCATTAACAAGGATTATTGCAGGGACTTTTTGCTGCGACCGTCTCCTGCTGTCGAATTTCGCCCAAAATCCGCGAATTTCATGCCGAGGCAGGGACTTAACAGGGACCTCCGTCGATTTCCGCCAAACCTCAACATTCTTCTCGGTTTAGTGCTCTTCCTGCGCGATATCGCAAGAAAGATCAGGGATCTTGCAGGGATTTTTCGTTCCATAATGGAACTTGCGTCCAGCTTGCCGGCGCACGACCGGGGGTATGCAATGCCGCGATCGCGTCAAAATCACGCCTCTATGCGCGAGCTTGAGGCGGGCTAAGTGGATGAAAGGCAAGAACCAACGGATGGCGTTTGACTCTGCTTTCTGCCCGTGATAGCAAGAAAAATAGATAGTGAAGATACGGCGAAAGTCAGGAGGGGCGAAGGCAACAAATGGCAAACAAGAGTGGAGTCGGATACCGCAGGCCACCGAAGCACACGCAGTTGTTCGTCAGGAGTAAATTTCGTCTGTGAACCACCGCCCTCCGTGGCGGTAACACGAAGTTTTCCAAGGGGTAACATGTCTGCATCGGGCCACGTGGAGTCCGTACCGACGTAAGGCGCCCAATCGCTAGCATAATCGAACTGTCTGCGCAAGAGTTTCCAGTTGTCCCCGAAGTCATCGGAGATGCGCCACGTTTGCGCGTATTCTTCAAAAAACCTCGCTTCCGAAATGGGAGCCGGACCAGATGAGATGCTCAATACCATCAGTCTCCCAGTTTTTCTGATTGCCTCGCTCAGAGCCCTGATTTCTATAGGTTGATACAGATGGCTTCCCATGTCGTCGGCTTAGATGAAATCAACACCCCATCAGTCGTTCTTGAATCTCTGCGCCGGATGGCACATTCCCATCACTCGGACGTTCAACCACGTATAGATTTGGCGCCTTGCAGACCTTGGCCCAAGTAACATTGCTTGGCCAATTACCTGAAAACGTTAAGCCGGCTCAGGTCCGCGGTGCGATGACCGCTGTCATCCGCAGAATGAATGAAGCCCCAGGTACTTTCGATGATGACGGTTGGTTGCGAATCGGTTTTTACGGGCACCAACCGTCATTGGCTGAAGACTACATCTCTACAGGCAGTCTGTACCTTTGCGCCGTGGCGCTTCTACCGCTCGGCTTGTCACCAGTCGATCCATTCTGGAACACCGCAGCAACGCGCTGGACTGCGCAGCGGATCTGGTCCGGCGACACATCTCTTGTCCCAGACCATGCCATCTCTGATGTTCACTAAAGCGGTCTTTTGCCGAGATAACGAAACGCGGTCCTGATGTCAGATGACTGCCATGGGCAGCACGCGCGCTTCTCGGCGCCAAACCGTGCCCATTACGGAAGCTGAAGTTTTTGTTCGCCTTCGTGGAGCACAGATTTTTGTCCCTTCCAGACCAATTCGCCAGAAACTCCTGGAGGCAGAGAGACGTGAGCTTCGATCCCAGAAGAGACGCGAGTGAATTCCACCTTAGCTTCGCCTTTTGGAATCGGCACACCAGCTTGCACATGCTTGAGGGATCCAAGATGAGGCTCGATAGTAACGCTCTCAAAACCAGGACTTTTTGGACGAATCCCTGCAACAAGGGTCAGCAAATCGTAGTTTGGGTGCGCGCTCCAGGCGTGGGAATCGGAGCGTGTCGGCTCCGGCGATTCAGCCCAGGTCGTCAGTCCAAGTGACACCATCTCCCGCCACTGCCCCAGCAGGCGGAGGTACTCATCTCCCATTCCGACGTGCTCTAATGCGCGCGCCAGATAGAAGCGAAAATAGTACGTAGCAAGTGTCATCGGAGGAGGTTGCCAATTCGTGCTAAACCCCGGATCGCTCAGCGAAAGTATTCTCGCGAGCACATCCTTTTGCTGCTGGGCCGGAATAACATCGAGCCACACACCGAGAATGTTTGCGTGCTGACTGTAATGTTGTCGCGCGGGGGTGTCTGCCAGTAAGCCCGTGTCCGGGTCCCAGCACAGCTTGCGAAGGGCTTCAGACGCGCGATCGGCAGCCTCGCGATAACTGTTGGCATTACGCAGCTCTCCACAGGCCTCTTCGAGTTCCGCTGAGTAACGTAGAGCCTCGACGAATTGCAGGGTGATAACCGTTGAACCACCATCGTCATCCTGCGGAGGCATCCCAGAATGGAAATCCTTTCCCCAATCAACAAATGGCCACCAAGGCAATCTTTGCAGCAGCCCATCGACTCTCTGTCGACGGAGATACCAGTTGAGCACGGTCCGCGTGCCAGGGACTTGAGAGCAAACGAAATCGTGATCGCCACGGTACATCCAGAAATCATGCACCATACCGATCCAGAGCAAAGAGAACGTGGGGATGATTTGTACAAGAGATGAAGGGTAGCGGCTTTGAGTTAGTCCGTCGGGAATGCGTGAGTCATTGAAGGCCTGAATGGCTTGTCGGGCCAGCCGATCGTCACCAGCAACAGTATAGGAAATAAGAGCTTGTATGCGTGTGTCGCCGACGTACTGCAGGCGTTCCCAGTATGGCGTATCCATATACGTATCGTGTGCATCGAGGCGAGCCGTTCTCCAACCAATCTCCCATATTGGTTCTAAGGACGGGTCATCAGAATCGAAGTACGCTCGCTCCACAAATGGGAAAGCTGTAAAGAAAGTTCGCAATCGCTCCACTCGCAGAGGCTGGTTTGTGGTTTGCACATCCAACTGCAGGAAGCGCCAGGTCCTCCAGCTCAAGGGCGTGAATTCTCGCGAGGGCGAGCCATCAGGTAAAAACTCGTCCACGAGACCGACGATATTCTTGCCTTCCACTTGATTGCGATTTCCCTTCCGCCCGTTGTCGTCTATTAACGCTTCGGCGTAGACGAGACGGACGATGGAACCGAGTCCACCACTGACGGTTAAAGCCGGATAACCTGTGGTCAATTGAGAGTTATCAAGCAAGATGTGAGCCGTCGAATGGGCTGGCACAGTGAATCCCGTATTTGGAAAACCGGATGGCATCCGGATTCCAGTTACCCGCGCGATCGCGCCTGCCGGACTGGATTTCATCTCCATGGCGGGAAGAGGATTGGGAACAAGCTGCCAGTTATTTGGGGAGTCTCTCTCGCCTCTCAAGGAGCCGCGTCCCAGAGACACAGCATTCTTCCAGGATCCTTGGCGATTGGAAAAGTCCCTCCACGACCAATCGAATCTTGTGCCGTCAATCCGTTCTCCAGGTTCGGCGGCGTAGTAGCCCTTCATTTGAGCTCGCAGGGATTCAATACCCATGTCCCGCTCGACCTGCCAACTGGAATTGGTATCCGCCTGGCGCTCAGAGTCGCCATTGCCATGCAACAGAAATCCAACTCGCTCACTCATCTGCGCGATCGCAGCATGAGTACCGAAGTTCCAGACTGTTGCCGCTAATACATTTTTGCCCTGACGCAGAAATGGCGCGATGTCATACGTCTCATATCTCCAATGGGCCAAGTCGCCACGACTTGGGCCGTTGCCCACTCTTTGGCCATTCACGAAGAATAGGAACTGACTATCAGCGCTGACGTCGACAACGAAGTGTTCGCCGAGTCGAGGAATCTCGACGATTTTGCGGAAGTGCAATACAACCTCATCTCGCTCGGGGGCGCCAGGGGCAGTTATCCATTGAGCGCTCCAGACACTGCTGTGACTATCGGCGCCAGTCTGCGCGAAGGCTGTCGACGCAGTTGCCATTACGAAAATCAGGGCAAGCGAGAGACTGCGCCTTCTGCGCACGGAGACAGAAGGGCATAGACCAGACCTGCTCCTGGGTCTCGGAAACATTGGACAATGGCCGTAACCGGCGGGAACATGTTCGCCCAGCTCCATACCTAGAATTTGCTCAATCGCACTCGCACAATGGCGGGATCATTCTCGTGGAAATTCAAGCCGCGATCGGTCTCGTCACCATTCCAAAGGCGCGCTGGCTTCCAAGTCCCATTTTGGTATGAGCCTTCCTGGGCAGCCAGAATTTGCATCCGCAATCCCGGCAAACGCCCCGGCAGATGAAAACCTACGCTGGCGTCGACTCCTGTCACAAGGAATTCATCGGGCTCCACCTGTGCGACCAAGGCGGCGCCATGACCATCGCTTGTTCCAGGAGGTCGTCGGCCATCGCGTTGAGGAAAGCCATAGGAGACCGTCGCCTGCCATGCTCCGAAGTCTAGCTCCTGCTGGACCTGACCAGGTTCTTCCACCGCGGTCTTCAGCTTACCTTCGAAATTCAATCTGGCGATCTCCTTGCTCATGGGACCGAGTAATGCAAAGTTTCGTGGGTGGGCTTTGGGTGGTTCATCTCCGAGAATGTTCCACCCCTTCTGGTCAACGCCGAATGGGGAAAAGCCGATCGCTCCCTCGCCGAGCGCGTAAAACAGGAATTTAGCGAAGTTGTCACTTCTGCCGATCTCCGGTATCCACAAAGGATTATCGGGCCGATGGTAGGCAGTGATGACCTCACGAACAAATCCAGAGTCATTGGAGTAGATATCGGGACCGATCATGTCAACCGACGGCGCCAAGGCGCGCCAGAGGCCCACGAACTTTTGCACGGCGCCGCCGCTGGGATACTGAATACCCGGAATGGCCATTCGCCGCTCGGGCAACTCCGCAGGTGGATAGCTAAGCCAAGCGTTTATATACAGAGGAATGGCAAACTCTGCTTTGCCCGCGGCCGCGATTTCGTTGATATATCGCGCTTGATGATAAACCTGAAAAATTTCATCGGCCTCAGAACCAAAGATCTGCGTCCAGGTGCCAGCTTGTTTATGAACAACACTGAGCAAGTCGGCCGGCACTTGGCCGGCAAAAGACTCGTTCGCGCCCGGTGAAAAGTCGCGCACGCTGCCAATACAGCCCCCTTCGTTTTCTACCTGAACCATCAGGACCGTGTGCTCGTTCGCGTCTAGTGTTCTAAGGTGGCGCATCAGCGCTACGAAGGCTGCCTTATCTGCCTCAAGGTTGGCGCGTGAATTCGCGGACAGCACGTCAGTAGGTTCGCCATCCGCCCGGATCACACGAGGAAAGCGCTTCGTGTCGGTCTTAACCCATTCCGGGACATAATGCATGTTGCCGTTTTTCCATGTACCGAACCACAACAGAACCACATGCAGGTTGTGTTCACGCGCGCCCCTCACGAGTTGATCGACATTGGTCCAGTCAAACTGGCTCGGCCGAGATTCAATCTGCTCCCAGTACACGGGAGCTTCGATAGTGTTGGCGTGCAGAGCCTCGAGTGATTTCCATACTTGGGGGAACTCTGAAGGCCAAGCGCTCGAATTGTGAACCTGTCCTCCCAAAATGAGATATGGATGACCTTCCACCAAAAGAGCCCACCGGCCGTCTTGTTGGACGAGTTTGGGTGCCTCAACGGCAAAGGTGATCGGAAGTCCCACGAGAACAAGAAGAAACAGAACAAGCGGACGCCGCAAACCAGGCACGCGAATGACCTCTCTCAGACTAGTCGTAAAGCGCAGGCAAACTATAGTCGCGTAATGGAGAGCTGGGCAAATGTTTCTGCATCGTCCGCAGCTGGTTTTGATTTGTGCCTCTGGATCAGGTATGTTGCTCCGGCTTCCGGAGGTCGACCGTGAAAGGGATCGCGAACAATGCATGTTGCGGAGCAATACTCCGAGCGCTGCTGTTCTTAATCTTCATTTCTGCCGGCCAGAACTTTTGGGCCCAAGGAAAAACCTTTGCACCGGACAAAATGGAGACGATTCTGTACGGCGTCGCATTCTATCCGGAGTACATGCCTTACGATCGACTCGATACCGATGTCGACTTGATGCAGAAGGCAGGAATCACAGTCGTCAGAGTTGGAGAATCCACATGGAGCAGTTGGGAACCGCGCGATGGAGAATTTCAGTTTGCTTGGATGCAACGGATATTGAATCGCCTGCACCGAGCGGGCATTAAGGCAATCCTCGGAACTCCAACGTATTCGATACCAACGTGGTTATACAAAGAGCATCCCGAGATCGCGGTGACGCATAACAGTACTGTGCCTCGCCTCAATGATCCTTACGATCCAACGTATCCCACTTCGGGAACACCCGGTTTCTATGGTCCTCGGCAAAATTATGATTTTCTTAATCCTTACTTTCGGCAACATGCGGAGCGGGTGATTCGGGAGATCGTCAGTCATTTCAAGGATCATCCAGCCGTCATCGGATATCAGATTGACAACGAAACATTTCCAACCGGCGTTCCGACGCAGTACATGAACGCTGCCTTTCTGGAACGTCTGAAGCAGAAATACAAGACGCCAAGCACGATCAACAAGCTTTGGGGACTGGTTTACTGGGGGCAGCTCGTGGACCGATGGGAAGATCTTCCGCCACGAAACGGCATCCTGAATCCCGGCTACAAATTGGAGTGGGAGAACTTCCAACACGATGTAATCACAGAATATTTGGGCTGGCAGGCAAAGATTGTCAACGAATACAAGCGCCCTGATCAATTCATCACGCAGGATTTCAGTGGAGGGGTTCATACCAACATCGATCAGTGGGCGATAGCTCGTCATCTTGACGTTGTCTCAGAAAATCCCTACTTTCGCGCGCAGAAGCGGCTCGACGGTCGATCAATCTGGATGTCCGGTGATTTAGCGAGATCACTCAAACACACAAACTATCTCGTAACGGAAACCAATGCTCAAACGATCGGGTGGGACTCTCGTGCGCAGTACCCACAATATCCAGGACAGCTAAGGCTGGTGGTTTATACGCACCTAGCTGCCGGTGCAAATCTCGTGGAGTATTGGCATTGGCATTCGCTGCACTATGGCCAGGAAACCTACTGGAAAGGCATTCTCTCGCATGACCTGGAGCCAAACCGAACATATAGGGAAATGACAGAGGTTGCCGGTGAGCTAAAGAAAATTGGTCCACAGTTGGCAAATTTGAAGAAAGACAACAAGATTGCCATCCTGTTCAGCGCGGATTCTGCGAATGCAATCAGCTATATGCCCGTGAGCGATAGCGTCGATTACATGACGGTGCTCCGACAGATGTACAACGCGCTCTATGAGCTCAACATAGAGCCAGACTTCGTGGAGGCTGATGAAGCCAATCTGTCACGCTACAAGGTTCTGCTGGTGCCGCCTTTGTACAGCGCCTCCGACGAAGTGTTGCAGCGGATCGCCGATTACGTAAAGAATGGTGGCCGCGTAGTGATGGCATTTAAGAGCGGCTTCACCGATCAGTACTCGACGGTTCGCGCGGTAATGGCTCCTGGTCCGTTACGTGATGTTGCTGGATTTCACTACCAGGAGTTCACAAATCTGGCCGAACCTGAGCCGCTGAAGCCTGACTCATATGGCGTCGGGGAGCAGAACAAGGGCGCGGTGTGGCAGGAATTCCTGGTACCGGAAACTGCTCAGGTATTCGCCTCGTTCGATGATCCATACTGGCATTTCCCCGCCATCACTCGTAACCAGTACGGAAGCGGCACCCTGACTTATGAAGCGACTTATCTTACGGATGCATTACAGCGAGAAGTAATACGCAACATACTGAAAGACGTCGGGCTCAGCGGACCGGATCAGAATCTTCCCGAACCTGTAAAAGTGAGGCACGGTCGCAATGGACAAAATAGGCTCTTGCATTACTACTTGAATTTCTCGGGGCAAGGCCAGTCCTTCGCATACCCATACGGCAATGGATTAGATCTTCTCGGCGGCAGCCGCATAAACGGCGGGCAAACGCTCAAGTTGAAGCCGTGGGATTTGGCCGTCGTTGCCGAGCAATAGCCCAGCAGCGTTCTCTGAAGTGTTAGGTGAGGGGCTTCGACAAAATGTTCTCGGCTGACTTCATCCGAAAGGTCACGCGGCGCGCGCTTCTCAAGTCTTCAGGTGCAGGTCTCGCAGCTATGGCAATACCAACGATGTATCCAAGTTCCGATGTTCCAGTAGCAGTGCGCAAAGGCCGCATTCACCAGTCGGTGAGCCGATGGTGCTATCGCGACCTTTCAATTGATCAATTATCGGAATACGCATTCAGGATCGGGCTGAAGGGTATCGACTTACTCCAGCCGGAAGAGTACGAAATTCCGCGCCGGTACGGACTTGTTTGCACGATGGGATATGCCGGCGGTGGCGAAATTGCGAGCGCTCTTAACGACACTTGGAATCACGTGCGCATTGAGCAGGCATTCCGAGCGAACATTCCCAGAGCTGCCAAGGCAGGCGTGCCGAATGTCATCACGTTTGCTGGAAATCGGCGCGGCGTGTCGGACGATGAAGGCGCGCGCAATGCGATTGCCGGTCTGAATCGCGTCAAGAAAATAGCGGAGGATAACGACGTCGTCATCTGTCTGGAACTTCTCAACAGCAAGATCGATCATCCTGACTACATGTGCGACCACACTGCGTGGGGGGTCCGGGTGATAAAGGAAGTAAATTCGCCCTACGTGAAGTTGCTTTATGACATCTACCATATGCAAATCATGGAAGGGGACCTGATCAGGACCATCCGGGAGAACATACAATCAATCGGACATTTCCACACCGGTGGAGTTCCGGGACGTCACGAACTTGATCATCATCAGGAAGTTCAGTGGGATGCTGTCATGAGCACGATCGCCGACAGTGGCTTTCATGGGTACGTCGCTCACGAGTTTGTGCCCAGCGGAGATCCTCGTGCTTCACTGCGCGCAGCAGCAGACCTGTGCGATGTTTAGCAGTTGCGTCGCTCCCTGCGAAAGCAGCTGGAATGCGTGGGGACAGGTGGTCATAGCAGAAGCTCCTTGTCTCCGCTGGCAAATGTGGCGATGGCGTTAAAGCAATGACCAGTCGTTTTCGTATTGCTGTCTTCCTTCTTCTCGCGCTAGCGGCGTCAGCGCCGATACATGCTCAAAATTCGGGCTTGCAAGCGGATGCAATCATAATTAAGGGCACTATTCAAACGACGACAGGGCATCCCGTAGCCGATGCATCTGTGGCGCTCGAAAGCCCGGGCTATTCAACGATCCGAACTAAGAGCACCTCAAACGGAAGCTTTCTTCTTAAGGCTGCGCATCCTGGTAACTACATAATCCGAGCGGAAAAACCGGGATGGCGCGCGGCCGTTACGCCTCGACTGACATTCTCCCTAGGAGAAGACAGGCACATCAACTTGGTTCTGGAGGAGTCTGAAGTACCGCGCACCACAGAATCTCACAGGGCTTCTTCAGCTCTTTCGTCGTCAGCAATGGAACTTCACGATGAGCCGAATTTCGTTATCGAAGGAACCACTGACGGAACTAACTTTGGGGGTCACGGGTCGGATAGCAGGCTGCGGGCCAGCGAAGCCCTTACCAAGGAAACGCTTGCGCTCAAGTCGGCACCGGAAATCACCGCGGCGAATCCTTCGGAGTTGGAATCGCTAAGTCCTGTAGCGCGCGAAGTTGAAATCAGGCTACAAAGAAAGTTGGCAGAAGCTCCTGGAAGCTTCGATGCGAACTATCAGCTCGGGAATTTTTACTTCCGTCTGCATAGATACCGTCAGGCTATTCCTCTGCTTGAGGCTGCCCATCGTATAAATTCAAAGGATTATGCAAACGCGTATGAGTTGGCGCAGTGCTACGAAGCAGCTGGCGGTTTTTCACGGGCACGCGAGCTCGCGCGAGCCACGCTTGGAACCTTCGACAAGGCGGAGCTTCATCATTTGCTAGGCGATCTCAATGAACGACTCGACGATCCACTCGGCGCGGCACGAGAGTATGAGGAGGCTGCTCGCAAAGAGCCCAATGAGCGAAATTACTTTGACTGGGCGGCTGAACTTCTTTTGCACCGAGCACCGGAACCTGCGGCAGAGGTGTTTGCGAAGGGGGTCGAGGCCCACCCGGCTTCCTCGAGGTTGTTAGCCGGACTCGGCACGGCTCTCTATGCAAGCGGCTCTTACAACGAGGCCGCCCTCCGCCTCTGCGCTGCCTCTGATCTAAATCCTACAAATACCGTTCCCTACATTCTTCTCGGCAAAATGGAAAAGGCTGCTTCCGACGCGCTTCCCTGCGTTGAACAAAAACTCGCCCGGTTCGTTCACGCTCAACCTCAAAATGCCCTAGCGAACTACTACTACGCCATCGCCCTTTGGAAGCGCCAACGAGGTTCGCTAAATGCTGAGGATGTACGGCAGATAAAGACTCTATTGAATGAGTCAGTGAGAATCGATCCGAAGTTTGATGAAGCCTTTTTAGCTCTCGGTGTCTTACATTCCGAGCAGGGGAACTTCGAGGAGGCCGTACGCGTTTATCAGCGGGCGCTGGAGTTGAACCCTTTGCTTGCGGAAGCACACTATCGGCTTGGTCTCACGTACAAAAGAGTTGGCCAAGAAGCGAAGGCTCAGCAAGAATTCCAGCGATATGAGGAAGTCAGTGAAGCGGACACCGCTGCCCTGGAACGTCAACGCCGTGAAGTTCGGCAGTATTTGATCAATCTCAAACGTCAGCAATAGTGCAACGGCTTTTTCTCGATGCCGTGCCGCACTAATGCTCTAATTCACTTCTTTCTTTGGGCTGAATCAATAATCCCACTGCCTTCGCGAATGGTGAGTATTTGGTTGGCCTTTACCTTGCTGAAGCGTTCGATTTTCTGCGTCGTAGGCCACTTCACTTCGATGATATCTACTATTTGAAACTTTCCCAAACCAAAGTGCAGACGAAGGTCGGATTGCGACATGACACTTGAACCACTATGAACTTCATCCATCTGAATGTGTGTTCCAGTGGTGACGCGAACTCGAGCGCCAATAGCAGTGCGATTGCACTTAGTACCAATCAGCTTGATCTTGATCCAATTCTTCGCGTTGCCGCCGTCATTGCGAAGAAGCGAAGGCAGATCATTCATGTTCAGGATTAGAGCGTCAACGTCTCCATCGTTGTCATAGTCACCAAAAGCAGCGCCACGGCTGGAGAATCGTTCGCTGATGCCCGATCCCATAATAGATGAGACATCTTTGAAACGGCCATCGCCAAGGTTCTTGTATACAAGCCGCGGGTTCTTAAAGGTTTGACCCACTTCATGCCGATCGATTTCCGGATATACGTGTCCGTTTATTTGCAGAATGTCCGGCCAACCATCGTTGTCGAAATCAACAAAGCCACAACCCCAGGCGACATATTGATTGTTGATTCCAACCCCTGACGCGAACGTCACGTCCGTAAAAGTTCCATCCCCGTTGTTGTGGTAGAGATTGCAAGTATCGTCAGCGAAATTTGTTTTAAATATGTCAAACCAGCCATCGCAGTCGTAATCTGCCACTGCAACCCCCATCCCTGATTGCTCATGACCATCTGCACTGTATGCGCACCCAGCAAGGACCGCGATATCTGTGAAGGTTCCGTCATGATTGTTGCGGAAGAGAATGCTCGGTTGCGAATCGACGGCTACGTAGAGATCGGGCCAACCATCATTATCAAAGTCATATGAGACGGCCGTGATCGAGTAGCGTGACCCCGGCTTCAAAAT
>QIBC01000293.1 GCA_003225215.1 Acidobacteriota bacterium | reverse complement strand
CCAAAGCCCAGGACGAAGCATCAAGTTCGAAATATTCAGGAAGATCCGTTCAGGATGATAGCGTCGGAGTTGACAGGACGATATCCATAGCATTTTTTCGCAACTGTTGAGCAACCCCTTCAAGTAACTATTGACACTGAAATTGATCAATTTGGCGACTTATGGGCTTCTAACTCAAGCCGCAAAGCCAACGTTGCGCGGATGAGGATGTTGCGTGCGCCTGCTTCGTCAATTCCGAGGATCGTGGCGATGGTGTCGAGTCTTAATCCGAAGTACTGCTTCAGTTCCAACACGATTCGTTCGCGAGGCGACAGTTGCTCGAGCGCCTCCTGTAATTGCGTGGCTTGCCCGAGCGGGTTCGGACGTCGTCGCCTGAGGAAATCCATGCAAGTACGCGCGACGATTCGGTAGATCCATAAATAGAACGAGCACTGAAAGCGATAGGTGCGGAGCTCTCTGTAAGTCTGCAGCAAAGCCTGCTGAAACAGTTCGCGAGCCTCGCGTTCTGAACCCGCCAGGCGCAAAGCTAGCGCCAGAATCGAGCGATCGTAATGGCTAACGACTTCCGCGAAAGCTTCCCAACGGCCCGCTTGCGCCTGGCGAATCAAGGCGGTGTCGTCGCCAGTGTAGGCAAGGTTGGCAAGGCCGCCATTCGAACTGGCTGCGGCGCCAGTTGCTGTCCCCGTCCGAAATTTCAACTCGACAGACGGCATTGTGTTCACCTTGGCGAAGCTCCGGCTACGATCAATAGAGTCAGGTCATCTGCGCGTGGAACTCCATCTGCGAAGTCTTGGGCCGCTGCGATGATCGAAAACAAGGCTCTGCTTGCAGGCTGGGTCTGCGAATACCTCGCTTGAGCCAGCAAGCGCTCCACTCCAAACTCCTCGTCATTCCCATTTCGGCATTCAATCAGCCCATCGGAGTATCCGACGAACATGTCGGACGGAGAGAACGGAACTCGGATCTGATCGAAGTCAGCGAGCGGAATTGCGGCCAGCGCCGGCCCGCCTGCCGAAATGCGTTGCACTACGCCGGTCTGTCGCTTGATGAATGGGGGGAAATGTCCCGCATTGCAATATGTGAGTGCGTTGCGTTGCCAGTCGAGCTTCGCCAACACCATCGTTGTAATGGGGATGCCCGTACCTAAGGCGCACAAGTCCCGATTGATTGCCGACATAACGAGATTGGGCTCGCTGAGCGATGCAAAATACGTACGAACCAGGCTCATCACATGCGTAGACCACATCGCTGCGGTTAAGCCCTTACCTGCAACGTCACCAAAAGCGACGACAGTCGAATCGCCACAATCGAAGATGCAAACAAAGTCCCCGGGAAAGTGCTGCACAGGAAAGATCTCAGCAGCGATTTCGAATTGTCCTCGCTGCAGCCTGCGCGGCCCACTCAATCTGAGCTGCACTTGCTGTGCTTCGAACACCTCGCGGTACAGTGCATCGACCTCGTCGAGCTTTACAGTCGAGGTTGGCCCTGAACTGTCCGGCAAATGGCCAGAGCCCTGCGCGCTTGGAAGCGGATCGGCGCTCTTCAGCCAGATTGCGTGATCGACAGCGGCACTTTCCTGGATTCGATGTGTTGCGCTGCAAGCCATAACACAACCCTCAAAAGGTTAGCCGACGAATCGATATCCCATTCCATGAACGGTCAGAAAGAAGCGCGGCTGTTCCGGACTGGGCTCAAGTTTTTGCCGCAGGCGCACTAAGTGCGCATCTACGGTGCGCGTTGTTGGATATCTGTCGTATCCCCAAACGTCCTCAAGCAGGCGCTCACGGCTTAGAACCTCACCTGCATTGCAGATGAAATACTTCAGGAGTTCGAACTCCATTGCAGAGAACTCGATCTGCTTGCCGGCGCGTGCAATGCGACACGTACGAAGATCGACCTCCACGTCGCTGAAGGAATATCGATCATGCTCCTTGGGTAGGGTATGGCTACGACGGAGGACGGCCTTGACGCGTGCCACTAATTCCCGAATTGAGAAAGGCTTCGTGACGTAATCGTCCGCGCCGAGTTCGAGACCCACAACCTTGTCGATCTCCTGCCCACGGGCGGTGAGCATGATAATTGGGATCGACGGTCGCTTAGCTTTCAGCTGCTTGCAAACATCGAGGCCGCTCATCTTCGGCATCATCACGTCGAGCAGGACTAGATCGGGAGAGTTAGCTAATGCCTTTTCCAGCCCCTCCGATCCGTCGTATGCGCTGAGAACTTCGTAGCCTTCAAACTCAAAGTTGTCGCGCAACCCAGCGACCATGTTCGGTTCGTCTTCAACGATTAGTATTTTCGTCATGCGCCCACCGTGTGTACTTCTTGGTTTGCTGGTTTGGAGCCCTCAGCGGATTTGATTGCTGCGTGAAGCGGCAGGGTGATCGAAAACTTGCTTCCCTTGCCGGGCGTGCTCTCTACCGAAACTTCTCCTCCGTGCGCCTGCACGATGTGTTGCACGAGGGAGAGCCCCAGCCCGCTGCCCTTATTCTCGTGGCAGAGCGGATCGCAGACGCGGTAAAACTTGTCGAAGATCTTGTGCTGCTCGGCGCGCGGGATTCCGATTCCATGATCGACCACATCCAGCTTCACCGACCCGTTCGATCGATACAGGCTCACGGCCAGGTACTTATCCTGATTGGAATACTTGATCGCATTGTTCACCAGGTTAAGCAGGGAACGCGCCATGGCTTCGCGATCGATTCGGACCGGCGGCAACTCATCGGTGATGTACTCCTCGTAGGTAAAGCCGTTCTGTTCGATCTGATACCGGTAAGCATCGAGCGTGCTGCGCACCAGGGAGGAAAGATCGGTGTCGCGAAATTCATATTCTTTCTTGCCGGCTTCAATGCGCGAGAAGTCGAGAATGTTGTTGATTAACGCAGTAAGCCGCTCGCTCTCCTTGCGGATGATGCGGTAATACTCAAGTTGCTTGGCATCGTCCGGTATACGTCCCAACTCGAGGGTCTCGGCGTAAAGGCGGATGAGAGACAGCGGTGTGCGCAGCTCGTGGGAGACGTTCGACACGATGTCAGACTTGAGCTTGGCAAGCTCCATGGCTTTGTTCACACTGCGATAGGTAAAGTACAACCCGCTGATCAGCAGCAGGGAAATGCAGCCCAAAGTGATATAGCTGGTTCGTAGAAAACGCTGTGTGATTGCCTGAATGGTAGTGCCCTGGTATTTGATCGCCATGACCAGATCGGGAAATGCACCTTCCATCTTGCGCTCGACTTCCGGCTCGCCGCCATCCCAGCCCAGGGAGGCCGCCATCGGCTCATAATCTCGGTATTGATGCAGCATCATCCCAATCTTTGGGTGGGAGCTGTCACGGCTGGCGTCGGCCTCGGTATCGGCCATGATGGAATTGAGTGCGCCCGGAAAGAATTCATGCTGGAGATAACCGGAGTCAAAACAGATCCCGCCCAGAGTAATTCGATCTTTTGCAGCAGCGTCGATAGGGAATATGAGAACGTTTTGATAAGCAGGATGTTTGTCTCCCTTCGAGGCCGGATAGGAGAAGGCGAAATATGGCTTGTCGCCCTTGTGTTGCATCTTCCGGACTTTCTCCAGCAGACTCTCGGCCTCAATGCTGAACCACAGCTGAACTTCGTTCTGCAGCTTTACGCCTTCCGCGCGTGATTCGGGATCGCTCATCTTTGAACCTTGAGACCGGACGATCGTTCCGGTCGGCTTGTCAAAGATGAAAGCGTGAGCTATCCAAGGGTGGTCAGCGACAATTTTGTCGAGCTCCTGAGCGGCATTCGGTGCCGTGGGACAGGGAAACTTGTGGCGCGCCTCATCGGCCATCTCGTAGGCGCGCTCGGTGAGCCGCTTGTCGGAGATCGCCAGCATCTGCTGTGGATTTGCCCCGCTCAGCTCCGCACAATCCTCAAGATCCGTCCAGAAACATACCTGGATCAACGTGGAGACGTGCGAAATCGCTGTAAATGATGGTAAAAAATTTGTAAAAAGATACGGTCTTCGCTGGCCGCACTATATATCGAAACCAGGCGGCCCCGCTTCCGTTCTTTCGGTTTCGGCAGGATCCGGCTGTCATTTGACATGTTGGGTATCAATCCATAGATTGACTTGCCACTGTTTCTGGAGGGATATGCAAACTAAGATGAGCTTTCTGGAAGTCGCCAGGGCAGTTGTCACGGACGTTCATTTCCTGATTCCTGTCGCCGTCCTGATCATCGGTGTTGGCCTTCTGATCAAACTTCATTGATCCTCGGATTCTTTGTTCCCAAGTAGAATGGCAGGCGCAACTTCGGCTCGACCTGATATGAGCACAGCGACGCAACCACTTACTTCTCGACGACTCGGATCCTTCCACAGACTTGGCGTACTTTGCGGGCTTGGAGCTGGTGTATGGCTTGGTGCAGCCGAAGCTCCAACCAAGCTCGTCAATTCCGGACTATCTCCCTTTGCCATTTCGCTGTGCATGGTGGCAGGAGTTTTCACTGCGCGATGGACATTTCCTACGCTGATCAAGGGCACTCGATCCGTCATTTTCGATCTGATGCAGAAGAAGCACCTGATCGTCTGGGCATTGTTGGCAGGTGCTCTGTGGGCGGTGGCCAATACGCTTACGGTCTTTGCCATCCGCGACGTTGGGCTCGCCATTGCCTTTCCATTATGGAACGCAAATTCGTTGATCGGCATATTCTGGGGATGGGCGCTGTTTGGAGAACTGCGCGGCGCAGATACAAAAACGATTGCGAAGGTTTTGATCGGAGCGATTGCCATCGTGATTGCTGCAATTCTGCTGGGCTTCAGCACGATTCACGGCGGAATCTCTGCGCCTCATGCGGCGGTCCGCGGAATTGCCGCTGCTGCCGGCGCCAGCCTGCTTTGGGGCACGATGTACGTTCCATATCGGAAGGCGTACATCAGCGGGATGAATCCTCTCTCATTCGTCACGGCTTTTACCGCGGGGGAACTGGGGACGATGATCTCTCTGGTCCTCGCCCTGGATGGAGGCACAAATTCTCCCGTTTTTCATTCCAGCGGGCTTAGACCAATGCTGTTCTGGCTATTTCTGGGAGGATTCGTTTGGGTCATTGGCGATCTGCTTCAGCAATTCGCGGTGAAGTATCTGGGAATAGGGCGCGGTATCCCGCTGTCGAACACGAACCAGCTCTGGGGACTCGCGTGGGGCGCGCTGGTTTTCGGGGAACTTGCCCATGCGGACTTCACGCATAAGCTTCTCGTCATTTCGGGCTCGCTTGTGATGGTGCTCGGAGCTTTGTCGATTAGTTCGGCGGTGGCTGGTCAGGGAGAGCATTCCTCAACAAGCGATGCGGTTCTGGCCGAATGCAATCGCTACAAGCTCAACTATGACAAGGTGCTGGCGGAATTCCGTGGAGAGACCGAGGCGCAAGGGAAAAGCCGAGGCTGGTGGGACTACCTCATCATCGCCGCTGCTGCGGGCGTTTTTCTATGGCTGGGGAGTCAGGCAGCTGTTCCTCCAATTTCCATGAACCTTTACTGGCTCGGCCTCCTGAGCCTCATTCTGGTAGTCGCGCTTGTCGCTTGTGCATGGGCACTTTGGAGGTCTACTAAGTTCTCCTGATTCAAACTGGGGAATTCCCTGCTAATTCGCTGCTCCGTGAGATAGCAGCGAAAATATCAGCGAATTTTAGCAGGGAAAAAAATTGCAGCGCTAAAACCCGCATAAACAGCGGAGATGACCGTTGGCGGCAGGGAACTATCAGGGAACTAGCAGCGAATTGGGATTTGCGCTTCCCTGACATTGTCTTGCCGTGATCCGCAACCGCACTAGTCATCATTCGCGCGCTCCTGAGCCAAAGCTAACGTAAACAGGATTGCCCAGCAACTCTAATTTTCCGGATTGTGATACCACGTCGGCGCGCAACCAGTGCCGCTGACCATCGCTGTGCCACTCTGCCGTAAGCGTCTGGTCGGCAGAGGTGATGGCGACCGACGGAATTGAAGCCTGCGGCCGGCCATCGACCAGGATTCGCAATTGCGCACCGGCGCATTCCACCACTCGAGCCGATAGACCGACGGTATCTCCGGGGCCGGCTTGCAGCGAGCCGCCCATTGTGGCCTTCGCCGTTCCCGCCTGAGCGGTAAAGTCGAGCAGACGATCCTTCGAAGCGGTGAGATCGACAAAAACGCGTCCGGAACGAATCGCTGCCAGTATTCCCGGCACCGACAGCTCCGGCGCGTATACGACCGTCGTAGGACTCCCGACCGACCCAGGCTTATCCGGAGGAAGTTCGGGATTGTGATTGTCGCTGCCGCCGATCGCCGTCGGCCGATATCCGGCATTCAGCTGCTGCTCCCAGAACGGGACTCCGGAGTAGGGACCTTCCTCTGTTCCTCCATTCACGGCTTCGATGGCGGAAACCAGGCGCATCTCCGTAGCCTTCGGATGCCACCCGCAGCCCATGCACGCCTCTCCGGTGGGCGCGCCGGGATGATTGATCGAAAAGAGCGCGCCACTCGCGTCGATCCGCTGGAGTAGAGTTTTCATATCGGGAACTGGAGCGGAGCCAACACGGAAATCCACGAACCTGGTTGTACCGTAAAGATTGGCGTGACCCTCAAAGGTCGTAATCTCTCTGCCCGGAATCAGCAGCAGGCGGTCGAAATAGGGTTGCAGCTCGCGCAGCGCGTCGAAATGCGAGACCGTGTTGTGATCCGTAACTGCAACAAAATCCAGCCCGCGTGCTGCGGCTGCCTGGAGCGTAACGAACACCGGGCAAGGCACTTTGTTCCCATTCTGGCTCTTGCAGGAACCATCGCTGTGCGCAGTGTGCATGTGCAGATCGCCGCGATACCATCCCGCACCGGAACGCAGCGGCGCATCAGCGAATCCCTCTGGAGCTCCTTTCCCAGCCGGCTCGAAAGAGACGTTCGCTTCATACGATGCCACGCTCTGAGGCCGAATGTTGGGCACCCCGATCCACAACTTCCAAGTCCCCGGCAGCAGCACCCCGGGCAAATATGACGGGGTAGCATCCGTTGCGCTAATCGTGAAGGAACTCTTGTTGCCTCCACTCCACCCACGAAATCGCTGCGGATCCTGAACACCGATGTCCAGCGTGGTGCGCTCTTCTTTACCGGTGTAGTGGAACGAGACCGTAACTCTCTCCGTGTTGGCGGGTACATCGAAGGGAACTTCGATATAGGTGTTGTTCTGATCGCCCTTCACCGTGCCACGCAGAACAAGATTGGGCTGCTGTGCTGATGCGGCTAGGACCAAGAGAAGTGTGGTGACCACGCACCGCAAACCGCTGGTTCGATCAATGTATTTTTGCAAATTCGAGCAAGCGATAAATATGCGGCCGATGTGGATCGAGCATTAGCTGCCGGCCCTGGTTGGTTTGGTCGCCATTGAGACGGCGCTCTGTGATCCATTGCCCGGACGATCGAGAGACCTGCTCGACCGAATCCATCCCGGCGATTCCCGAATCAACGTCGGGGTCGCGAACAACACTGACAGTCAAACCGCTGCCTATGAAATAGAACTTTCCCGGTGTCGCCTGCAGGATCAGCATCGCGCCATCGTCGGCAATGATGGTCCTCGCCGGTCAGGAGCGCGAGAGGGTGGCTTCGAACAGGTAGCCTCCGAGTGCAACCGTCTGTGTTGGTCGCGGGCTCGTGCTGTGCAGCGCCAAACCGCGCGTCAATCCGGCAGCCTGGGCTGCCGGCAAGAGATCGCGCACACTATCCAGCAACTCGTAGGTCTGCATGATCGCCGGAATCGAATCGTCGTTCCTCTCCGGCAGCGTCAGGCTATCAATGCCGAACGGGCAAAAGCCGAAGGCGCGCGCCTGGCCATAGGCATAGAGCGCGTTGTAGGAGGCACTCTCGAGTCGCGCTTCCGGTACGAAGATTGCATTGCCCGGAACCTGATAACGCTGTGCCCAATATTCGAAATTGGGCCAGTAGATGTCGGGCGAGTAGAAATCGATGCTGGGCGCAGCCGCGCGCCAGACCTCCAGATAATAAGGATGCGGTCCTCCGCTGGGATATTCGCCCGCCCTCTCCTGCGGCGCGGGAAGCTGCGCGTTCACGTACATCGGAAGCGCGTATTCACTCTTCCCGGCATGAGCGACAGCCTCGATGTAAGCTGCATAATTCCACGCCATGAAAACTTCGTTTGCTGCGTCTCCAAATACCTGGCTCCAGCTTTGGCCTTGCTGATTGAAGTGTGCTGCAAGTTCCGGCGAAAACTGAAGACGCTTGGCTACGAGAGCGCGCGTCAACGCGTCGGATACGCGTCCTTGAAACAGGCGGTTGGCCTCCGGAGCGCGGTCCCGTCCGCCCTGCCCGAGATAACCGACTTCGTTCTCTACCTGCACCATCAAGACCGTCTGTTGCGCAGAGTCCTTCTCGCGAACATGACGCATCAAGGCCGCGAATGCCCGACTGTCAGAGCGGCGAGTCTCCGCCGATAGAGACGAAAGAATCTCCAGCGGCCTTCCATCGGCAGCTTCGGCGCGCGGGAAGCGCTTTGGGTCGGATTTCACCCACGAGGGAGCGTAATTAGAAAAAGCATTTTTCCAACTGCCAAACCACAGAAGCACCAGGTGCAGGTTGTGTCTACGCGCGGTTTCGATCCAGTGATCGAGGATGCTGAAATCGAAGCTACCCTCCTTCGCCTCAATCTGCTCCCAGGCAACCGGAATCAGAGCTGTGTTCACATGCATCGCCGCGAGCCTGGGAACGATGAGATCTGCCTGCGCAGCGGTTCCAGCGGAAGAATTGCCCAACTCACCTCCCAAAATCAAAAATGGCTGGCCTTTTACGATTAGTTGCCCAGTTCCGTTTTCGATTCTGATGTGCGGCAATTCGGCGGCGCTGAGTGCCAAAACGGCGACGAAAAAGAAAGCGGCACTCAGAGAGATGCTGCGCAAGGTAATCGTCAAGAGTCCCCCAGGCGGAGAATTATCTAGCCTCATTGGCATTTCGACCAGTTTCACAGAGAGTGTGAACCGCACGATACGGATGGTCGCAGCACACTCCCAGTTCATTATTCATTGCGAAATATTCTTTCCTGGAAACTGTCATCCCCCGCGCCGCAGCGACAGCTCCTTAGCATCGAGAACTTAGTTCTTGCGGTGCGGGGATCTGCTGTTTGGTGAATGATCGAAAAGCAGATCCCTCAGGCCGCATCAGCTTTTGCGGCATATAAGCAGTTATGCGGCGGCCTGAGGGATGACAGTGTCTATATAGTTTCGCAAGCAGCGGTGAATCGTCCAGTATCAATCGGGTTCTACAGTTACCCTGAAAGTGCTCTAGCTCTTACGCGGAAGGAATTCAATCTTTAACATGCCCGCGGGAATCGTTTTGAAGTCGTAATCGGCGGTTACGAGAGCGGCCGAGTTCTGCTTGGCCA
>QIBC01000106.1 GCA_003225215.1 Acidobacteriota bacterium | reverse complement strand
AGCCTATGTGTCAGAGTACCCCAGCCTCTTTGTTGTTTCAGTTTGGAACTCTAGGAAACCAGGGGACAGGACGGAACGCTTCCTTGTCAAACGAGGCCGGGCGGCCCGTCCTTTCCCATCTTGGTTCTTTTGATCGCGCTATCGCCTGTCCTGGTACACGATTCCGTCCTTCATCACGAACACCACTCGGCATACTGCGGTGTCCCTGGTCGGATCGCCCAGCAACTGCAACAAGCGCCCCTTTTTGGTCTGAAACTGCCGGGGGCAGCCAGGCGTTTCAGTGAGCTAGCCGTTTTCGACGCGGGCTTTTATATCTGAGTACGCCGTATCGATGAGCCTGCTTAGCGCTGCGGTGTTTATGGCCGTTCCCGGTCGCAGCTTCACATGGCGCATGAACTTGCCCTCGCCTTGCAGCAAGCGGGCCGGATCCGGCAGCGCCGCGCCGCGAAAGAACCCCACGTTTACGTGCGAAGTGAATACATTGACGTAGCCGAAGGGCGCGTCGCCCAAACATGCAACTGGACAGCCATCATGCAAGAGCTCCCGGACTTCGTCGCCACATTTTCGCATCACCTCAAACCACTGAAGCGCGATAGCTCCCAATTCACCTGCACGCGCTTTCATCCACGCATCGATGGCGGGATCCCGCTCGACAGCGCCATTGAATCGCAGTAATTCCGTCCTCATCATCGCTCCACTTTCCGCATTCGTCGGCCGGCAAGATCAACTAGATAACTCGCCTCGCCAAGGCTACCTCAGCACAGCCAAGGGTCAAACCGCTACAATGCCGACGCGCAGCTAAATCGCGATAACAACTCCCGAGGAAAAGATGGCGTCTGCACCGATCGTTCCCGCTCCTCCTATGTCAGTGTTGCCTCTGCGCATTGAAGCACTTGCTAAACGCTTCGGGGAATTGACTGCGGTCGACGGCGTTAGTCTTGAATTGCGCAGCGGGGAATGTTTGGGATTGCTCGGTCCGAACGGCGCGGGCAAGAGTACGCTGATCCGGACTATCGTCGGTCGGGCCATCGCCGATTCGGGCAAGGTGTTAGTCTTCGGCGCTCCCGCGGATTCAACCGGAGCGCGCATCGCGCTGGGCTGGGTTCCGCAAGACCTGGCCCTTTATCCCCGGCTAACGTGCCGCGAAAACCTGGAAGCGTTCGGCCAATGTCACGGCTTGCGCCGCGCTGCTCTCACTACCGCGGTAGCGTGGTGCCTGGAGTGGGCCGGGCTTGCCGATCGGGCAGAAGACACCGTTGCGAGCTTCTCCGGAGGAATGAAACGACGGCTGAACATGGCCGCCGGACTCATCCACCGTCCCAAGGTGATTTTGATGGACGAGCCGACGGTCGGCGTTGATCCGCAATCCCGCAACCGTATCTTTGAGATGATCGAGAAGCTGCGCGACCAGGGAATCTCGATGATCTACACGACACACTACATGGAAGAGGCGGAACGGCTGTGCGATCGAATCGCCATCATCGATCACGGGCGCATCATTGCTCTGGGAACGAAGGACGAGCTGGTGCGCAACGCTTTTGCATCCCGCAGCGAGGTGATTGCCCGATTCGGGAATCCCGACGAGCGTGTCCTTGCCTGGGTGAGAGAACGCGGTGGACTCTTCGACGACGGCACGGCGCGGTTCACCATTGAGCATGCGGCCGAAATTGCCGGGTTGCTCGACGCGGCTGCCAAGGCAGGGCACGAACTCGTGGATGTCTCGCTGCGCAAGCCCAACCTGGAATCGGTATTCCTGCATTGGACGGGAAGGGAGCTGCGCGATTGATCTTCGCCATCGTCCGCACCGCCTTGACCGCGCTGCGCCGCGACCGCGGCGCGCTTGCTTTGAGTTTCATACTGCCTGTGGCGTTCTTCACCATCTTTGCCGTCATCTTCGGCGGACGCCGGGACACTACGCCAAAGATCAGCGTGATCGTGGTCGACGAGGACCACAGCCGAGCATCGCAACAGCTCATCAACTGCTGAAGGACAGCAGTGACATGGTGGCGCCGCAGATGATTACCGGCCTGCTGCAAAAGGTGGCGATGACGGCAATGCCCGACGTGATGGCAGCGCAGGGATCGAAGTATATGGAGGCATACGCCGGCGGCTTTACGCCGGAACAGCGGAAGAGAATCGAGCAGGGCCTGGAAGAACTTCGCAAGCGAGACAGCAGCGGCAATGGCGGTACGCAGGCGCGCCAGAATTCCAATGGCGGAATGCCGATCGCGGTTACGGCGCGCGACGTCGTCGGCGAAAACAAAGACAATCCGATGGTGTCCTTTTACGCAGCCGCCATCGGAGTCATGTTCCTTCTCTTTACCGCCAGCGGCGCCGGCGGTTCTCTGCTGGACGAGGCGGAGAGTGGAACACTTGACCGCGTGCTTAGTTCACAAGTCACTATGGGAACACTGCTGGCAGGTAAGCTTTGCTATTGTTCGCTTTTGGCGTTCTCACAACTCGTGCTCATGTTCATTTGGGCGTGGTTGGTATTCAAGCTGGATTTCATTCCCCACTTGGGCGGCTTTGTCATTATGGGACTTTCCACCGCTTTCGCCGTGGCGGCGTTTGGCATGCTATTGGCAAGTACGTGCCGAACCCGCGCGCAGCTCGGTCCGCTGTCGACCTTGGTAATCCTGATTATGTCTTCGGTGGGTGGGAGCATGTTCCCGCGTTTTCTCATGCCCGAAGCGATGCAGAAGGCGGGCCTGCTGACCATCAATGCCTGGGCGATCGACGGTTTCACCAAGGTTTTCTGGCGCGATGAACCTGTCACACACCTGTGGCCGCAAGTCCTGGTTCTGCTGGTTGTAGGCGTTCTCTTCTTTGGAATCGCTCGCAGACTTGCGCGGCGCTGGGAATATTCATAACCGAAGTTCCAACACTGGGCCGGAAATCTGATTCCCACCGATTACCAAGCGAGTTTTTCCGGCAAAAACTCCGCAAACAGGTCGTCGTAGTATGGCTTTAGCTGCTTTAGATCGGGTTTCGTGTGGCCTTTCGAGTACAGGTCGTACGGGTTGAATTTCTTCACCCACTCGAGCATGGCTCGATCCTTTTCGTTTTCGAGGTGCTGATAGGCTCCATGCCGATGCCATGCATAAAAGGAATGGAAGCGCAGCATGTAGAGGGCTTCATCGCGTAGGTATGGCTTCATGACTTCCGCAATGTATCCGTCGTGCCCGAAGGACATGTGCACGTTTTCCAATCCGCAGTTTGGTTCGTAGATTCCATGTTTGGTCTGATACTTTGCAACATTTCGGTCAGGGTTGTTGGCGAAGTACTCGGGAAAGACGATCTGATCAGACCAGGCGCAGCCTACTGGAAATGTATCTCCCACCACTCCCCATTGTGGTTCGCCGTAGAGGCACAGACACTTGCCGAGATCGTGGACGAAACCTACGAGAACCATCCATCTTGGATGGCCGTCCCGGCGAATGGCCTCGGAAGTCTGAAGCAGGTGCTCGAGCTGTGTGAGGTCCGTATCGGGATCGCTGTCATCCACCAGGGTGTTCAGAAATTCCGCGGCTTCCCACACGCTCTTCTTGCCACGCTTGAGACTGAAATATTCCTTTTCTTTCTCGAGCACGTAATCGACGCTCTGATACTGATGATTCAGGCGATAGAACTCCGCGACTCCAGGGTTCGCATTCGCGTCGTACTGCCGGAAGTCGGATTCCGACTTGCCCTCTTTGTAACGGCCCTCAACGAAATCGTCCCACTGTTCCAAATTGGAAAGGGGTTCTGCTTGGGAGCGGGTAGTCGATGTGCTCATGGCCTTCTCTCCGAGGGATGCCGAAACGTTTCGGTATTATTGTAAGCCTGAACCGGCTTTACCGGACCGCGAAAGTTCCTTCCAGAGCGATGCCTTGGACTGTACACCCGGCTATGAACCCAAAACCAGCATTTTCAAGCGCTTATGACCTGCAAGGCGCTGGCGCGCTCTGCCCAGGACAAAAATCCGAGTCAGCTCGCCGAAAACGGTTGCAAGTGCATCTGATCCCCGAACGCCTGCACGTATTCCGAGAGCACGGCTCCGGCGATTTCTCTTCGTCCCACAAGAGGGTTGGTTTCCAAGGCTGCCAACGCGGCTTCGTTCGACCTGTCTACGGAAGCACGAACGGTCAGCCGTTCGTATTCCTTTACTTGCAGCAGCAGCGAACGCACTGCTGCCGGGGCACGCCCAACTTTGCGCGGTTTGATTCCGGCACGGGAAACTTCGCAGGGCAGCTCGACCGCATCATTTTTGTCGAGGTCCTCAAGCGCGCCGTTGTTGCGGACCGTTAGCGGAATCGGGATTGTCGAATCCGAATGGAGTGCCTGAAGGACCAGTGTGGCTATGCGCTCGTATCCGGAAAACTGCGAGTAGAGTGCTTGACCTTCTTTTCGGCGTTCACCCGATGTGGCCTCGATGCTGAAATACGACGCATTTCGTTCACGCAAATAGTTCTCGTAGATGTCGATCAACTCAGCTTCGGGAGCCTGCGCCAGCTTCCGAAAGAGATCTTGATTCATCAATGAAATCGCCTGTCCACGCGATTGCCCACTTCGTTTCGTATTGCGATAAGCGGCATCGGGGAAGTAATAGAAATACAGATACTCCGTGGGCAGCAGTCTCAGTTGCTGGATGAACTCCGCCGGGAACAGGGCATGCCGATAACACTTCTGAATCAGCTCCGCAGAAGAAAGGATTTGCGGGAGCAAGTCAGCATTGTCTCGATCGCGAACGCCGCGAACCCAGCCAAGATGGTTCAGGCCAAGATAATCGAATTCAAGCTGGAACGGATCTGTGCCGAGTGCTGTTGCGATCGATTCAAAAGTCTCCAGTGGGGTGTCGCAGACGCCAACTATGTTCAATGCGGAGTGATTTAGCAGACCCTGAGAAATAATTCCCACAGGATTAGTGAAGTTGACAACGGTTGCGCGCGGAGCAGCACGTTCGATTAGCCGGGCATACTCCAACATCACGGCCAGGTTCCTCATAGCGCAGGCGAATCCCCCCGCGCCCACAGTTTCCTGCCCAACCAGCCCGTGAGCCAGAGCGATATTTTCATCTTTTACACGCGCTTCGATCCCGCCTGCTCGAACACTCGTGATCACATAGCTGGCGTCTGCGATAGCTTGTTCCGGATTGGAACAAACATTCAATCTCGCGCCGAGGCCACTGCGGTTCGCCATCGCGGCCGAGACTCGGCCCATCGGCTTCAGGCGTTCGGAATCTGTGTCCCAAAATGCAAGCTCGCTGATGCGCAGCTTGCGACTGGCCTCCGCGAGACCATGTATGAGAAGGGGAGTTCTGACTCCGGCGGCTCCAATAATTGCGATCTTCATGAGGTAATTGTTGTCGTAGCTACTCTAAAACGAATGAAAGCGGTAACTCAACGCAACGCAGCATTCATCAGCCGCTTCAATTGCTGTGGCGTTGGAATAACAGACGAGCCTCCAGCGGCGGTTGTTGCGAGCGCACCGCAAAGGTTACCAGCGCGCAGGCAATCTGCAAGTTTCCACCCCGCAAGATACCCATGCAGAAAACCTCCATTGAAAGCATCACCGGCCCCAGTCGCATCGACTGATCGAACGCGAATTGATTTCGCGCGCATGACTTTCCCATTCTGAATCGCCATCGAGCCGGCTCGCCCCAGCTTGATGATCGGCACTCGAACCCAGCGAGCGAGCTTCTTGAGCGCCGCTTCGATATTTTGTTCCTGCGTCATCGCGCGAACCTCTACTTCGTTTGGGAACGCAAAATCAAGTTCTCCCAGCAAACGCGGAAGTTCGGACGATCGAAACATTTCAGGATTCCAGCCGATATCTGCGGAGACGGTAAGTCCTTCCGCTCGTAACCGCCGGATCACAGAAAGCCATGTTCTTGCCGGCCATAGCGCGCAAGCCAGATGAAGATGTTTCGCAGTGCGGAGTTGCTTTCGCACAAGGGGGAGATCCAGCAGTTTGTGCAGGTTCTCGTTGATCGCATCGTGCGTAATCATCATGCGATCGCCATCGTATGATGCGCAGACTGTTCGGGCCGTCGGAAATAGAGAAGAGAACTCGCATGCTTCGACGGAAACTCTGCTTTTGGCTAATTTCTGCCAAGCTGGACTTAAGCGCGCGTCCTGCCCCACCCTCGTAACTGCTGCAGTGGGTGTTCCCAATCTTGCGGCAACCAGCGCTGTCGTTGCTAAGCCTCCCCCTGGAAGTTCGGCAAATCGGCGGGTTTTGACCTCTTCTCCCAATCTGGGAAGATCAGGCAGATCGTAGAAGACGAGATCAAGATAAAATTCTCCAAAAATGATCAATCGCTGATGAGAACGCGGAGAGGCAGGCGCCATCACGCAGAATCATAACAGCCTGCATTCTGGCCGAAAAAACTACCCGACTATTCTGATTCGAGCTGAATCAAGGTTTTGTAGATCAGCTCTGTTCCTTGCTCAAGAGATTGGATCGACACTCGCTCATCGTTTCCATGCATTCGTCGCAAGTCTTCCGCGCTGATTGGGTAAGGATATACGCCGTAAACAGGAACACCTCTGCTTCTCCATGCGATTGCGTCAGTGCCGGCTTGGAACAGATAAGTTGTTACCGGCCGCTCAGGCCAGATTGAGTGTGCGCTCTGCTCCAGTGCGCGATACAAGCTTGTATTTTTCGGAGAGGGCTGCAGGTTCGCAGTTTGCTTGAGCAAGGCAGCTGCTCGCGCTCCTTCCGGCGTATTGGGCAGAGCCAAAGAGACATTTACGCGGTCATCGTCGATGACGCGTCGGATGCTCGAAATGAGCGCGTCGAGGTCGGTGCCTGGAATAAGTCGCAGATTGATCGTGGCTTCCGCTGAACCCGGAATCACATTGCCGCGAAAGCCCGCCTTGAGCATGACAGGAGCAATCGTATTGCGAGTGAGAGCGTGCAATAACGGATTCTGACTTATTTCTTGATCTGCCCTTTGAATCAGCTTGGGATCTTTGCCGTTCAGGAGAGTGTTGAGATTGTCCGACAGTGGAGGACTGCTTGTCCTGGCGAGTGTCGAAAGGAATTCCCGAGTACTTGAAGTCAACTCCAACGGCGTTTCAATGTCCGCCAGCCTCGTGAGAGCCTTTGCGAGGGTGAGGATTGGATTGTCGGGCGTTGGCATCGACGAATGGGTCGATGAGCCGGTAGCTGTGACTATCACAGGTACGGACCGCTTGTCGGCAGTGGAGATACTTACATATTGCACACCGCCGCGATCATCTTTAATGATCCAGCCTCCTTCGTTGAGCGCGAATTCGCAGTCGATTAAGTCCCAATGAGAGTCGGCCAGCCAAGTTGTGTTGTAGCGTCCGCTTTCCTCATCGGCTTCCGAAAGCAGGATCACATCGCGATGGAGCGGAAGGCGCTCCCTCGCTAGCCGTATGACGGCCCGGGTGAAGACTGCCAGACCGCCCTTAAAATCGATTGCGCCTCGACCATAGATGTAGCCTTCGCGTACCACCCCGGCGAACGGATCGACTGTCCACTTCTCCCTTTCTACTCCGACCACATCGGCATGGGCGGCCAGGAGCACGGGCCTCTTTGAGCCATCGCCTTTGAGGCGCGCGATGAAGTGAGCTTTTCCGGTTTCCGGAGTCGTCACGATGTGGATGTCAAAACCTAATGGCCGAAGCCGCTCAGCGAGGAATTCCGCAATTTTGCCTTCGTTTCCTGGTGGATTGCTCGTGTCGAGACGAATAAGTTCGGAAAGCAGATCGGCTGTTGGATGTTCGCTTTGTTGCGCCGGAGACGCTTGCGTGAGAGCCGCGCAGAGGGAAACTGCGCTCACAATCCTCTGCACGCGGAACGTAAGGGATAAGAGTTTTCTCTTTGGCGAGTGCCGGAACAGTTTGAGTGCAGTCATTTGCCGGGACGAATTCTACATCTGTGTAACTCTCAGGCTGCGAACTAACCTTGTAATGTCAGATTTCTAAAGTCCGAGTATGCTTTTGCAACCCCCGACTTCACGGGCCAAATAGGTACCAGTCTTGCGATCTAAGCAAAAGACAGACCGCCGACATATCACCATTCGCGAGGTAGCGAAAGCGGCCGGGGCATCGGTAGCAACCATCTCAGCTGCGCTGAACAATTCGGACTATGTCAGCGCCGAGATGCGAGCCCGTATTCAGGATGCAATCAAGCAGCTGAAATATCGTCCGAATGACCTCGCCCGCGGACTGCGCCTGCAGAAGACTCACTCGATCGCGATTATTGTTCCCGACCTTTCCAACAACTTTTATGTCGACGTGGTGCGGGGAGCGAAGGATTATTCAGCCTCAGCGAACTACACGATCCTGATTGGCGATTCGCGCGAAAGTTGGGAGGAGGAGCGCAACTATCTCGATTCTTTCCATCGGCGCAGGGTCGATGGGGTTGTGCGCGTTCCTGCCATGGATGCGGTTGGGAAGAAAGCAAAGCCCATTTTGGGCAGCATACCCGTCGTCTACGCCGATCGATATCCCACCGTCCGTGATTCATCCGTCGGCCGGGTTGGTGTAGACAACTCGTTGGCGGCGGACAACGCAACCCGCTACCTTCTCAGTCTTGGCCACCGAAGTATCGGTATCATTTCGGGAGATACATCGAGTGGGACCTCCGCAGATCGGCTGAAAGGTTTCCTGCATGCCCTCGGCAGCGCGAAGATTCGTGCCGACCGCTCAATGATCCACACCGGTCACAACGACATGGAGAGTGGACACCAGCATGCCATGCAATTGCTGACGCGCTCGCGGCGTCCAACAGCGATTTTCTGTACGAACAACATGATGGCCCTTGGGGCTTTGGCCGCTATTCAGGAAATTGGTCTGACGTGTCCGCAGGAGATCAGTCTGCTTGGCTTTGACGATTTCTATTGGTCAACACTGTTGCGCCCGAGGCTTACGGTCGTCCGTCAACCTGCGCGCGAAGTCGGAATGATCGCAGCACGAATGCTTATCGATCATGTGGAAGGACGGCCAAGCGGCGCAACTCCTGTCCTGCTGCCAACGCAACTCATCGTGCGTGATTCCTGCAGTCCGCCAAAACAAAGCAATTCCTAACCGGCTGACGTAGAGCTTTTTTCAACCTGCGCTTCAAGCGGCCACGACCTGACAGTCTTTGCGCGCAACAGATAAGCAATCAATCCCAGGATTAAGAGAATGGTTGCGCTGCCCACGTATTGTCGCTGGTCGGGAGTGGAGGCGACGTAAGTCCAGCCGACCAGCGCAATAATCGCCGGAAGCGGGTAGAGCCACATGCTGAATGGGCGCGCGATATCCTTCCGGTACCAGCGAATCGCGAACAGAGCAAATATCTGCGGAATGAACTGAAAAATGATCTGCGTGATCATCAACGCCGACAGGAGCTTTTCCAGCGACAACCAGCAGAGGGGAACAGCCATTACGCTGATGGCGATTAGTGAAACGGTGGGAAAGTGTCCGCTCGGGTGAACGCGGCCGAAGACCTTAAAGAAGTTCCCTTCCGCTCCGGCGGCGTAGAGAATCCGCGAGTAGCCCAACGTCATCGTGAAGATCCCGCCGAGCGTCGCGGCCAAAATAAGCACCGTCATCAGCGCTGCCGCGCGCGAACCATACAGCTTGCTGATGAATTCCGAAACCACGGCATGGGACACAGCCGCATCGCGCCACGGAACAGTTCCGATGATCACCACGCTCATAAAGAGATACAGAACCGCGACAAGCAGCACGGAAAATACGATTGCTCGTGGAATGTTTCTGGCCGGGTTCTTTACCTCGGCGCCGAGGTACGTAATGTTGTTGTAGCCGCCATAGTTGTACATCGCAATTAGAGTGGCGCTCGCGAGTCCATAGAAAAAGGACTTTGAGAGATGAAAAGCCCCGGGTGGAAAATCGAAGGCCATGTCTGGGTTCATGTGAATCAGTCCCGCACCGATCACCCATAACATCGCTGTCACAACGATTCCCAACATGACTACGGAGAGCCGTCCAACCGTCTTAATGGGTCGATACAAGAGAAGCGCCATCAGAAGGCTGATGCACGCGGCAAGCAAAGCCACGCCGGCATGCGACAGGCTAGGAAAAAAGTAATGAGAGTACTCGGCAAAGCCAACGCACGCAGCGGAGATTGAAAGTGGCGCAGCAAAGATGGTCTCCCACAAAAATAGAAAAGAAATTAAGCGCCCCCACGTGCGCGGGTTGAAGGCTTCGCGGAAATAAATGTATGCGCCTCCGGCGCCTGGCATCGCTGCACCCAACTCTGCATAGACCATTCCATCGCAGACCGAAAATATCGCTCCCAATCCCCACCCGAGAATCGCCTGCGGCCCTCCCATTGCGGACAGAATTACCCCGATGGTGATGAAGGGGCCGATTCCAATCATCTCCAGCATGTTGACTGCAGTAGATTGAACCAATCCCATGCCTCGGACTAATTTCTCGGAGGCGACCGCTATTTCAGGAGGAAGATGCGGTGTAGAGTTGTCAGCCAATGCGAAAATCCTGAGTTTCTTAAGCCCGTGTTGAGGTGAGCCGCAATATAGCACGTGAACGTGGCGGACATCGCCGCCGGAGGAGGCATGGAAGAACTGACAAGACGAGCAGTGCTGCGCACTGCGTTCGCGGCTCCCGCGCTGATTGGAAGTTTTTGGAGTCAGACACAAACACAGCAGAACCGCGAGCAGCCGAAACGATTCGAGGAAGTTGGAGGATTCGAGGTTGATGACGTTGCTTTACGGCATCCGCTCGCGATTGTCCCGCTGGGCAGCTTGGAATTTCATGGCCCGCACAATCCGCTCGGAACTGACTCCATCATCATTTCGGGCATCGCAGAGCGCGTGGCGATGCGCACGCAGGCGCTGCTGTTTCCGACAATAAGCTTCACGCAGTGCCCAGCTCACACGGCCCACTTTCGCGGCACGATCAACATTCGTCCTGAAGTTGTGACGATGTACTTTGCAGACGTCCTGCGGAATGTTCTGCATCTTGGATTTCGTAGAGTGTTCATCCTGAACGGACACGACGGCAATATCGGTCCCGGACGCGGGGCGATCGCCCAGGTCGCCAACGAAGCCACTGACCCTCAATTGCTCTTTGCCAGTTGGTGGGAGTTTCTTTCCGGCGAGACTATGAAATCCCTGGGCTTGTTTAAGCACGCAAATGGCGGACACGGCCACGGAGGGCCTCTGGAAACATCTGCTGTCGCGAGCTTTCGACCAGACTTGATTCACCTCGAGAAGGCGCGTGATCTTCCCGAGCCGCCGGATCTGTCAGGTGGATCTCCGTATTTCCTGCAAAAATCCGTTGCGAAAGACTGGCCGGGATATTCCGGTCATGTAAGCGAAGCCTCCCCGGATAAGGGGCGCAAACTAGTGAAGATCAGCGAAGATGGAATCGTGAAGCTAGTCGAGAATTGGCTGGCGAATGGCGAGGCGCCTGGAAGTTGGTAGCCCTGAGTCCTGGGAAGAGTCGTGATTCCATTTTGGGCCGACGGCGGTTCTCGCGCCTTCTTTTCTTCCTGACTCTTTGTGTGGCTGGTTCGATAACCCGGGCTAACGCTCAGAGCCATTCCACTCAGGCGCGGCCGAGTTCAGTGGTTGTCGAAGCCCAGTCATTGCTGGCGGCGGGTAATCCAGCCGCAGCCATACGTCTTCTTTCAAGCCATCTCCAGGCACACTCCAAAGACAGCTCTGCCCGGTTACTACTAGCCGAGGCTTACATCACCGCGAGACAAACTGATCAAGCAGAAGAGCAGTATCAGGCGATTTTGAAGTTTGCGCCGGACAATTACCGCGCACTTGCCGGGTTCGCCGAGCTATACGAGCGAGAAGGCAATCCTGAGAAAGCAGAGCCGATGCTGGCTCGTGCCGTCACATTGAGCCATGGAGCACCGAAGATAAAAACCGCATGGGCGGCTGTTCTCGCTCGACTGCATCGATACAAAGATGCGTCACGCGCACTCGCAGGTGTTGCGCCGCCAAGCTTGCCGGAAGAGCGCATTTCCTTCCATCGCCTGAAGGCATCGATTGCAGCCGGTTTAGGAGATGCTGCGACAGCAGCCTCGGAAATAGAGAAGGCGCTGGCACTTTCACCAGATCAAGCAGGACTTCAGATGGCGACGGCTGCTGCCGAAATCCAGGCAAAACATTGGCAACGAGCTGCGAGCTTAGCGGGCCCATTGTTCGCTCGACATCGTGATCCCGGATTGGGATTGATGCTTCTCGAGGCGCAACTAGCATCTGGGGATGATATTCGTCCGACACTTCAAGCGCTCCGTAGCGCGACCCTGCCTGAGCAGCAAGAAGCTCTGTTCCGGCAACGCGTGGCGGAACTCCTCATTTCGCACGAACGATTTTCCGAGTCGGTAGATCAGCTCAAGAGAGTCGTCGAGCTCGAGCCTGGTCGAGCAGACTTAAACTTCAATCTGGCCCTTGCCCAATTCAAAGCGAGTCGCCTCGATGATGCATTGGCGACTGCTGAAAGCTTGAAGAAGACGACCGACAGCGCCGAACTTGAGAGCCTGATTGGGGACATCCAGGAGGCTCGCGGGGATAATCTCGGAGCAGCACGAAGCTATCAGGCTGCTGTTGCACTTGCGCCGAATGAGGAAAAATACCGTCTGGAGCTCGCGCTCGATCTTATCCGGCACAAAAGCTTCGAGCCTGCCCGCGTGGTTCTCAGGCAAGCTGAAGAATTGCACCCAGACTCCTGGCGAGTGCGCGTGGTGTCAGGAATGGTCGAGTATTTTGCGGGAAGCGCGGAAGATGCAACCAAAATGCTCTTGAAGGCTGCCGACCTCGCCGTTGAGCCCGAACCGGCGCTGAGATACCTCAGTGACATTCAGATGGACCAAACTGGTACGCCGGATCCTGCCGCGCTGTCCCGACTGTGCGAATATGGTGACGCTAATCCCAATGCGGGAAGGCTCCAGTTCTACTGCGCTGCCTTGCTCTTTCGCCGGGACTACCTCTCCAATGATCGCTCGCATACCGGCGAAATTTTACGAAGGCTAGACGCGGCAGCAAGGAAGCTTTCCAACGAAGCATCACCCCACTGCCAGCTAGGCAAGGCATACCGTTGGATCGAGCAATGGCAGGAGGCGCTTCGCGAATCGGAGACCTGCGCACGCATGGACTCGAATTCGGCGGACGCGCACTATCGCCTGGCGCAGATCTACCAGCACCTTGGTCAGCAACAGCGGTCCGAACAGGAAATGAGGCTTTACCAGGCCGCGTCAGCACGCCTGGCCGACGAAAATGCCCGGCGCGATGAGACGATCAAGACCTTTCTGTATTCCATCCAAAGCGAGACTAAGGATCGAAAGTGAAGTCCTTCACTGTCTCGGTTTGTCGACAGCCGCCCGCTGTTTTCCGGATTGCGTGCTGGCAAGCTGAGGACTCTTGCCCAAACTGATCATGTTCGCAAAAAGGCGGTATGCGCCGGGAACGCCTTCCGGCATCTGGCGATAAAACGCATAAGCGTTGTAGATGTACACGCCTTTTCCATACTTCGCATAGACCAGCCCGCCTTTTTGCGGGTCCTGACCGGCATCGTGCGTTTCGAGAAGAGGCTGGTAGTTGTTGTCCCACGATTGCAGAAACTTCGATCCGCGCTCTTCAACCCAGTTGTCGAAGTCTTTGCTGGTGATCTTGTTTGGCCACGTGAATACAGCATTCGCAGGCTCGAGGATTGCCATTGTGGAACGTTCATCGGTCACCTCTTCCGGATTAGGTCCCATTTTGTATGGATACGGACCATAGTTGTGATCGTATTCCGGCGTGTTGTACTGCACGATTACGACGCCACCATGCTTTGCGTAATCGAGAATGCGACCGTTGTTAGTCTTGAGATCGTCACGGACCGCGTAGGCGCGCACACCCAGGACAATCGCGTCGAATCGCGAGAGATCGCCGGTGGCAAGATCCCCAGGCGAGAGAGAGTGAACATTGATTCCGAGGTTGACGAGCGACAACGGTACGTCATCGCCTGCACCCACGATGTATCCAACGTTCAGATCTGGAGCGACCTTCACGTCGACGCCCGTCGTGCGATAAGCGGAGGCCCGATACAGATTGTAGGGACGCAGGTCGGGATACCCGACCGTGTGATACCCCTCTTTGTATTCTCGGCCGTCATAGGTCGCTATCGCAGTGATGGTGTAAGGCTAGGAACAATTCCGGCTTGCGGTGTCATAGCGAGCGAAATCGCAGGAGCTATTACTAGAGGCTCGAGAACCGTTCCAGCGCCGGTTACGCGCTTTACCGATTGCACTATTTGCGAAACCGCGAAGGGGACGCCATCGAACGTGAACTGCACTTTCGCCGCGATGGGATACGGCGCAAGCGGCATGTTGAGAAATTGCGGCTGCTGAACGTCATAGTAAGGCTTCTCAATATCAGGTCGTGTGAAGTAGGGACGCGTGTACGCCGCATTCTGCGGAGCCTGGATTGCAAATCGCGTGTCCAGGGACTGATTCGATTTCAGTGTCCCGCTGGTTTGCGATTCAGGATTCACTTTCCACTGCTCACCTTGAGGTGTTTCGATGGCGACGCTCGCTGCTTGCACCGGCAGGTTTGTAGGATTTGTGGTGTGCACTTTCACCCAGAATTGCTGTCCCGGAATCGCAACTTGGAATGTTTCCGGATTGCGGAAGAACCGCGCAAACGGACCGGAAGGTTCCTTCTCGGGCGCAACGGTTGCAAGTACCGACAGTCCCAGCGACTCTGCTAATGCATTTCCGAATTGAACTTGCTTTATTTTGAGTTCGTGATCAATGTCATATTTCGAATCGTCGGAAAGATTGCTTGAAGCAACTTTCTCAATCAGCTCATTCGTCGCTTTCAGTCCCTCTGCCAAAATCGAAGCAATGCTCTCTGGACTCTTTGCGGAAAAGTCGTGAGTTGCCTTCTCCACAAGCGAGTTGATCTGCGACAGGCCTTCCTTGAGGAAACTCGAGTCTGCTCCCTGGCTGAGGCTGGCGATACCCATTAAAGAGACGTCGATTCCGTCGAAGAAGGTCGATTCCTTTTCTGGAACAGAAACCAGCGAAGCGAAACGATGATAGGGACTCATCTGCTCTTCCGCCGGAGGCATGCCAGTGCCGCCGTTTTGCGATCGTTGGTGTCCCAGACCGAGACGCGACACCTGCTCGTAGGTTAGTCCGAGAAGCGGGTTGTACTCGCCTTCGGGAATCTCGACTGCGGGTGAGAGTTCTCCCTTAGTGATAGTTCCGTCTGTGTAGTTGTGAAATTCGGCTGGATAGTACTTTCCGTCCGCATAGTCATATATGCCTTTGTCGGTGATTCGCGCGAAAGGCACGCGGGCATAATCCTTGACCGGCTTCCACGGCCGCAGACCTTCCTTCAATTGCTCAGGAAACATCGCCGGATCTCCGGCCGCCTTGAAGGCCTCCTGCGCCATCTGGCCGGCTGTTTGGTGATTCCCGTGGCCGTCTGTACGGCCGCCGACAAAAACTGAAGTGATTACCAACGGGCGCGTCATGCGGACTACGCGCACAACATC
>QIBC01000105.1 GCA_003225215.1 Acidobacteriota bacterium | reverse complement strand
ATGCTGAGCGAGCTTACGCAAAAGCCAAGCTCGTGGACAGTCAGTTCGCGATCTATCAATCGGTGTACTTACGTGCGCTCATCTACATTGATCAGGGTGACTTCCGCCGCGCATCGGCGATGCTGACCGATGTGGAGCCTAGATTGCGCCGAAGTTTTCCACCTGAAAGTTATTGGTTTGGCGCGCTCGCCTCGGCACGAGCGCTCGTGGCTGCTGGAAACGCGACTCTTGAGGAAGCCTCAAGGCTTGCTGATGAGTCAGTGACGATCACTGAAACTGCGATCAGGAAGGGCGGACGAGGTGCTGACTTTCTTCCGATTGCGCTTCTTCGCCGGTCCGCGATCCGGTTCAAATCGGCGCGCTACATCGAGTCCGCTGAAGATGCGGAGCGCGTCGTCACCCTGCTGCAGAACGCGCAAGCCCCAGGAACGTTCTCGAGCTATCTCGGCCGAGCCTACTATGCGCTGGGAAAGGCTTTGAAATTTCAGGGAAAGAGCAGCGAGGCACAGGTTGCATTTCAGGAAGCGGCGCAGCAGCTGCAGAAGACGCTGGGTCCAGATAATCCCGAGACTCGCAGGGTGTGGCGGCAGACCGAAGTTACAGCGCGTCGACGCCAGCCCGTCCCGAGCGCCTAGATTTCGTTAACCGGGCTGTCATCTTTTCTCCGGCGATTTCGATATCAGTAGTAGAACCCTCTTTATCTCAGCCTTCCGCCTTCCGCACAGTATTTCGGGAGGGCAGCGTGTGAATGGTTCATATGACCGAACGGAGTGAACGATGAAGCGGATTTTTGCACTGGCTTATGGAATGCTCGCGTACACCTTTTTTCTTGGAACCTTTCTGTACGCGATCTTCTTCGTGGGTAACTTATGGGTGAGCAAGACCATCGATAGCGGATCAGAGGCTCCGCCGGCAAAGGCAATTGTAATTAATCTCGCCTTACTTACTGTATTCGCCGTGCAGCATAGCGTGATGGCGCGCAAGAGTTTCAAGCGCGTGTGGACGCGTGTTGTCCCACCTGCGATTGAACGCGCAACTTACGTTCTGGCGGCGACTCTGGCACTGGCTTTGATCTTGTGGCAGTGGAGACCGATTTCACGCGTGGTTTGGGACCTCAGTGGGACCCCGGCGAAGCCAGTGATCCAGGCATTGTTCTGGATTGGCTGGGGAGTTCTCCTGCTGAGCACGTTTCTGCTCAATCACTTTGAGCTCTTCGGACTGGCGCAGGTGTGGAACTATGTGGCGAACCGCAAATCCTCAGCGACGGTTTTCAAGACTCCTGCATTGTATCGAGTCGTTCGGCATCCCATTTATCTCGGATTCGTCATCGCTTTCTGGTCAACACCAAAGATGACGGTTGGGCATTTGCTGTTTTCTATCGGGACCACCTGCTACATCCTGCTGGGAATTTATTTCGAAGAGCGCGACTTGATCGCCGGCTATGGACAACGCTATCGCGAATACCGCCAACGCGTTCCCATGCTGATCCCGTTCCTCAGGCGGCCGGAACCAGTGCGGCAGAAACAGTCAAACACCAGGACGGCTTAGGCCTCGTGCCAGAGCGAGGAACCGGAAGCTGTCCCTTTTCCTCGCCATAGCCAGGGTCTTGACAATGCTGACCAGTGGTCTTTGCGGCTTGGTCGGCAACTTCAGGAGGGTTCAAATGATTGGTTCCATGGAAGTGATCGCGCTGGAAGCAGCAGAGACATCGCGGGTTGCTTTTTCGACCATTGCGGAGCTCGCATCCGCAATTTGCGAAGGACACCTCGACAACTGGTCACAAAGGATGCTGAAGCAGGCTCGCATATGCCTGGAGGTGACTGGACGCGAGCACATAGAGCAGGACGAAGACTACATCGTGGTGAGTAACTATCAGTCGCGCTGGGATATCCCAGTGCTGTACCAGGCCTTGCGCATTCCAATGCAAATGATGGAGACGAATGAAATCGCGCGAATCCCGTCTGTGGCAATGATGGGCGGCAAGCGAATTCTGCCAGTCACCATTGACGGCACGCTGCGAATACTTTCCGGTGATGCGCTCGATGCGCGCGGGACAAATCCGGTGAGCGTCACGATCAGCGCTCCTATCGATCCCGCAAGTTATGGTCCTCAGAGAATCCACCATGTGATTGGAATCGTCCAACATGCGATAGAGCAGCACTTGCCCGCTGCTTCAGAACTAACGGTTTTAAGAGCGTAAAGATTCAAATCGTTAAGCCATGTGCTGCATCGCTAGGAACGTTCTCCTGGGCACTTTCGAGTCTCGTGAGAGTCAAAAGGATGTCGAAGAGCAAACCGACGAAATATTCGTCCTTGTCCCTACGAGACATCGTCTGTCTTTGCGCCGAACCGTGTGACCACGAAGCGTGGGAAGAATTCGTTTCCCGATTCGGGAAGCCGATCCGTTTTACTGTTATGCGCACGATTTCCTTGTGGAGTGCGCCTTCCCCGTCTCTGGCGGAAGACCTGATGCAGGCAACCTACTTGAAACTCTGGGAAGGCGGCCGCGAACTTCTGCGACAGTTTGCGATTCAACGTCCGGAAGCCATTGTCGGATATCTCAAAAGAACTGCGGCCAATGTTGTTCACGATTACTTCAAGCACAGTCGTTCTCAATCATCCGGCGGTGGCAGAGCACACGTTTCCACAACCGACGAAGATGTCGAGACACGGAAAGAGGCTTTCGGCAGCCAGGAGAGAGTCGCCCTCGATGTCTTCCTGAAAGAGGTCGATGAACTCCTGAGAGGAAGCCTTACCGGCGTCGACCAGGAGCGAGATCGAACAATCTTCTGGCTGTACTTTCGGCAGGGAATGAGCACACAGGAGATTGCCTCTCTACCGACAATCGGACTGAGTGCCAAGGGAGTTGGCAGCGTCATCGAACGTCTGAAGAATGCCATTCGAAACCAGATTCTTCACGTCCAGACGAATTCGGAACTCGATACAGAGATCGGGGCGAAAGTAAATTCCTTTGGGAAATCGTATTAGGTATCTGGAGAAAACGCATTTGCGGCGTCCAGCGGACAAACATATTGATAATCGGGAGCTGAATGCTCTCGTGGCCTCCTGTTCTGAAACCGGACAGGATTGGGGTCTCTCTCCCGTGGAGGTTCAGGAGGCTGAGCGTCACGTAGGTTTATGCAAGGACTGTAGCAGTCGGGTGCTGAGATACCGGCGATTGATCAACTTATCTTCCGAAGTTGCCATATCAACGCAGGCGAATCCGGGAACTGACTGTCCCAAAGATGTGGCCTGGCATGAAGTAGCAGCTGGACTCTGGCCACTAGTCAAGGTGAAGCAGCTGATTAAGCATGCCGCCTTGTGCGACTACTGCGGACGGCTGCTTCGGTCCGCAACGTCGCTGGGCGAGCCAAGTCTTGCCGAAGAAAAGCTGTTAGCACAACTGAAGCTGTCATCGGGCACCGCTGGTGAGGCCAGCAGCGCTGGTCAGAAACTTCGCCGGCAATCCGCTTCTACTCCGGTATTCGCGCAGCTTCCACTTTGGGCTCCGATGAAGCGGACGGTTTCAGCGGTTGCGCTCCTGCTAACTTTCGGAGCGGTGCTCACGATTGGATGGACGTCATTGAGGTCCTTTTCCGATGCGAGATTTGCTGAATTTGCTGCCGGTATTCATGAGCAATACACTCAAGGAGATCTTGCGCTCGATATTCATTTGGAATCGCAGCAGGCGCTCAATGAATGGTTCAAAACCAGGCTGCAATTTCCCCTCGCTTTACCCGCTTCGCCTCCGGTGCCTGGCGAAGAGCGGCCCTACCGTTTAGAAGGCGCGGGTCTGGTGCAAGTCGCCGGCAAAAGCGCCGCTTACATCGCGTACCGAATGCAGGAAGGACCGGCCTCGCTGATGGTGGCGCCCGATTCCGTTGCTGTAGCCTCGGGAGGCATCGAAGTCGGCTTTAAGAAGGTAACTTTCCACTACGCCGCAGTCAGAGGCTACAAGGTTGTTACCTGGTCCCAGCACAGGCTCACTTATGCGCTCGTCTCCCAGGAAGGGAATAGCTCGCAACGATCCTGCATGGTTTGCCATTCTGCAATGAGAGATCGCGATCTAAGTCACACACCAACTCCTCTGCTGCATTCTGAGAAAAACTTCGCTGGCCTAGCAATAACCCAGTAACTAGCTCTCCACAAGTACGTCCCAAAGTACGTCCCACCAACTCTCGTTTCGGGAAAAGTAAACTCTGCCTGGATGTCGTCATGTCAATCGAGGGCCTAATGTGGCTTTTCCGGAGCAGACATTGGTGAGGGCTAGAACGACATGAATTCGTGTGACGAGTAGCCAGAAAGCCAAGTGTATGTCTCAACAAAATGAACTGTTTGAAAACTGTAATTAACAAGGAGAAAGAATGAAAGATAACGTTCGTCTACTGACAACACGAGTTACTCGAGTTCGCTTCGCTTTCATGGCGGTTCTCGCGCTCGCATCTATAGTTGGCTCGGCTACACAAGCCGCCGCGCAAAGAGTTGCGCCTCCCGCCACATCGGACCTGATTGCAGTGCCGGTCGGAAATTCTGCGTTCCTGTTCGGCCATGGCGTTGGAACTCAAGGCTATATCTGCCTGCCGACAAGCGCAGGCGCTTCCACTGCCGCCTGGAACGCGAATAACGCTCGGCCCGAAGCAACTCTTTTCGCGACCTTCTTTGGGCAGAACATCCAGATCATCACTCACTTCCTCAGCCCCGATACAAATCCGAACCCCGACACCGCGCCAAACCCACTACCCTTCGGCAGCGTAACCTGGCAGAGTTCCTTCGACAGCAGCAAAGTATGGGCACAGAAGAAGAATGCGGTTGCTGCAGGTTCTGAGGACAGTTGCCCAAACACCGGCGCGATCGCCTGTGTCTTACTGCAGTCAATCGGATCGGAAAACGGGCCAACTGGCGGTAGACTTCTGAGCCAAACAACCTTCATCCAGCGCCTTAATACCAAAGGCGGGTCTGCTCCCACTGACGGTTGCTTTGTCTCCGCTGATGTTGGTAAGCAAGCGCTCGTACCATATTCGGCCGATTACTTTTTCTTCCGCAAGGACCAGTAAGTACGTCCACTCCGTTGTCTTCGCGCTAAGTCGGGAGACGCGAGTGGGCAGCAGGAGTGACTCTCAACGATCTCTGACTATATTTTCACAGCAAGAAGAAAAGGGCGGCCCGAGTGAGCCGCCCTTGAGAGTCACTTATTGTTCTACAAATGCTTTTAACCTCGATAATGCTTCATCCCACTGTGCAGAGACTAGGTCTAGATATTCCCTAATATCTTTGATCGGTTCAGGATTGAATTTGAATCGGCTCTCGCGACCGGCGCGAATGCTGTGCACGATTCCTACACGCTCCAGCACTCGCAGATGCTTGGTGATCGCTTGCCGCGTAAGTTTGGAGCCCTCGGTTAGCTCAGAGATGGAAGATGGCTGCCCGCGGCAGAGCTTCGCCACTAACAACAGACGAGTCTCGTCACCCAATGCGGCGAAGACGGGCGCGCGAGTCTGGCGTCGTGCGATGCGATTACGGCTTGCGGGCGACATAGCTCTCGATGTTTTTCATTTGAGTTTCCCACCCACCCTCGTTCATGCGGAATGCCTCGAGGCGGCGGTCGGCGGGAATTTTATCGAAGCCCGACTCAACGACAACGAGCAGTGTGCCGTTTGCGGTCTTCTCTAGTTTGAATTCGACGAGGGTGGGCGTCTCCTTGGAGTAGTCCTTTTTAGGATCTACGCCCGCAGGATGCCACGTGAATGAGAAGAGCCGTTCCGGCTCCATCTTCTGGACTATGGCTTCCCATTTGAGGTGCTCGTAGCCAGGATAGGTGACCTGTCCGCGTGAAACCTCGCCCGGCTTGAATGGACCCTCGATCTTTACGCGGAACCACTCGCCAAACTCGCGATAATCGGTTAGCGCCCGCCACACCCGCGAAACTGGGGCCTTCAGCTCAATCCGCTTCTCAATACGATCACTCATGCTATGCAACCTCCAGGTTGCATATTACCGAGAGTGAAAATAAAAGGCAACCATAAGGTTGCCTTTTGTCTTTGGCCTTTATGAGCGCTTATGCCCGGCTCTTGTTGGAACCCGCAAGCCAGCCCACGGTAAAGCCGATTGCTACTCCGGCCAGGGCGGCATATCCCACCGCGGCTAGTGGGTGGCTCTTGATCTGATGGCGACTGTCATAAACCAGGTCGTTTGCTGTGCGCTTGGCGCGCTTCATGCCGCGGGAGACATCCTCGTACGCAGAGTCGACGGTCCGGCGAAGTTCTTCTACGACCTTCGTCGGCAGCCGGGCAGCGTCCGAGCTGTGATTTTGTATTTGTCTGACTGCAGTGCTCTTCATCTATCTACCTCCAACAAGTCTAAGTCTTAAGGATAACGACTGAAGGCACGCGAGACACGCAAAAGTTTCAAAAAAAGCGGAGTAGCAGGATGGTCGCAGACGTCTTAACGAAGGCCTGGTGCAATTGTCATCCCGAGACAGATGGGGGCGAGGGTTTCCCCTTTGCTTGGAGCCGTCCATGCGACATTGAGGCTGTTTGGCGAAGGTCATCGCGCAAGAGCCAGGATGCAGCAGGAAACCTGGCTCATTGTTTCGTTCAACTATGGGAGAGTAAACGCCATCACAAAGTCTCCTTGCTTGGTCCCGAGCTTGCCGTGTCCACCAGCGCAGATTACGAGATACTGTTTGCCCTTGAGGGAGTAGGTCATGGGAGTCGCCTGACCTCCGGCGGGAAGTTCGAAGCTCCACAATTCCTTTCCCGTTTCGGAATCGAAGGCGCGAAGGAAGTTGTCCATGGCTGCCGAGGTAAACACCAGGCCGCCTGCAGTCGCGATGGGTCCTCCAAAGTTAATGGTGCCGGTGCTCTTGCCTGGAATGAAGCTACCGAGCGGCACTTCCCATGCTTTCTTTCCCAAAAAGAGATCGACTGCAGTTACCGTGCCCCAGGGCGGAGCGTTGCAGGGCAACTTGGCTGGGGAGAAGATGAACGTGCGATACAGTCCAAACGGAGCCGGATCCTGGTCGCCAAACTCACCGTAGATACGATTGTCTTGATCCTTGTTCGTTTCGGCCTCGTAGTTCGCCCGGGGAATTAGCTTTACCCAGGCAGCCAGCCGATTCGTATTGACGAACATCAGGTGATGCTGGGCATCGTAGGCTGCTCCTCCCCAATTCACGCCTCCCACATTGCCGGGTGCAGTTGCGGTGCCCCGCTGAGTCGGTGGCGTAAAAATCCCTTCGGCACGAGAAGCTTTGAGTTTGTCCTGGCACCACTTCAAGTCTTCCGGAGTTGATCCCCATGCGTCGGCGGCAGAGATCTTTTCCGGCACGAGCGAAATGCTGGAAAACGGCTGCGTGGGCCAGCTTTCCTCGCCGGCGATATCCGATTGCGGCACGGGCCGTTCTTCCACCGGCAGCAAAGGCGCGCCAGTAAGGCGATTGAGAACAAACACGTGACCCATTTTGGTATTGATCACCACGGCCGGAGTCCCGTCTTTCCAGGTGAAGAGCGTGGGCTGAGCGGCGACGTCGAAGTCCCAAAGGTCGTGGTGGACTACCTGGAATCCCCAGGCGAATTCGCCAGTTGAAGCGCGTAAGGCGACCACGGAATTGGCCCATTTGTTGTCACCCTTGCGGCCGCCACCGTAATAATCGGGAGCGGCGCTGCCCGTGGGAATGAAAACAAGATCGCGTTCGGGATCGACTGAGAGGGTTGACCACGCATTGCCGCCGCCTGTGCGGGGATTGGTTTTCTGTGCCCATGGAATCGGATCCCAGGTCCACCGCAGCTTGCCGGTGCGAGCGTCAAAGGCGCGCACGATGCCTCGGCCCGTATCGACCTTCCAGTTGTCGGCAATCGAGGATCCAACAATCACCATGTCGCCGGCGATGGCTGGGGCGGAGGTTATCTGATAACCGCCCGTCCACTCGGTCTGCGTGGCTGCGTCACGATTGAGATCGATTTCGCCTTTAATGCCGAAATCGGAGCATGGTTTTCCTGATATAGCGTCGAGCGCCAGCAGACGTGCATCGAGTGTGCCGGCAAAGATGCGCAGGCTGCATGGCTGTCCAGATTTTGCCTTTGTATCGCGCCATGCGGAAACCCCGCGCGAAGCAACTTCCGAGTAGTTGCGCTGTACGTTAACGTGGGGATCGTATTCCCACAGCTTGGCGCCCGATTGCGCATCGAGTGCGATCACGTGATTGTAGGGAGTGCTAAGAAAGAGGATGTCGTTCACCAGGATTGGTGTGGCTTCGAACGCAGCTTTCTTAAGGAGCCGCGTAGGTGCGTCGTTCGCGCCAGTACGATAAGTCCAAGCGACCTTGAGGCGTGCGACATTTGTCCGGTCAATCTGCGATGCAGGAGAGTAACGCGTTCCTCCCGGATCGTTGCCGTATGTCGGCCAGCCTGCCTCAGGACCAAATTCTGCATGGATGAGGGCGCACGCCGTAAACAAAAAACCAAGGACAGGCCATAGGAGGGAAGATCGTTTGGAAGTTTTCATTGCAATTGTCTTAATGTGCTGTGGCGAAAAAGGCAAATGAAAGGATTAATAGACGTGGAGCCAGGAAATCATGGCTCAATTCACTTCAACATCGGTAAACCCGAGGGCTTGGACCAAAGCCATAACTGTGCCGCGGGCATTCGTGGAAGCAGTGGTCAGGATACCGTCGATCAGGGCGGCCTGCAGGAGCTGGCGTTCCGCCTCTGCACGAACCTCTGATTCCAAATTGGGATCCGCTGGTACGAGCAATCCGGTCTCGCGGGAATACACTCGCGTCTGATTGTTATCCAGGCGAGTGGAAAATATCTCGGCGCGGGGAAGGGTGATCTTCACGTGTTTTCCAGTCACCTGGACATCGCTGGATTGCAGCTTGCCAAGATCGACGCCGGCGAATACTTCGCCACGGACAATCAGGAGCAAGCGTTCGCCCGCGAGCGATTGCGGCAAGAAGCGGCTCTGTTTTTCACCTGTCACAACTTTCTCGAGTGTGTACTTCACAGACTCCAACCGCTGCAGCCGTTGAATACGTTGCACAATGGCAGGCTGGTCGAGATCGAGATGAAGAGTTCGTTGCAGCCATCGACTCACTCCACCTGGATAGGAAACGACGAATAGCAAGAATATGGCCGTAACGAAACCGGCTATGAAGATACCTACCCTTCCTAAACGGCTAGGGGACCGCAGGTTGTCTGCTGGCACAATTGACATTGCGATGGAGTAAAGAAGTCGGTTCGAATCTGAATCAGAAACAAAGCTACCGCCAAACGCAAGAGCAAAACAAGAAGCGGTCTCAGGTGCGGGGAATCAGAGCGAGAGATCTAGCGGCCTCCCGGGCCGGCCGCTTGCCGCGGTGGGGCGAATGAAATTGTTGATTTCATCATTCTCTCGAGTTCTGAAGGGGTGTCAGTTTCGAAGAGCCATATCACCCAGTACTGCTGCAGGCTGGTTAGTACAAAGGATCTGTGTACCTTTCGCAGCAGGGTAGAGCCCACTACGGGTACCGCGGAGACGCTGGGCATTTCGAGGAATAGATGTCCGTCGAGTTCGATGGCCCGCACCAGGTTGGCTTCACGGCCGAGCAGGGGGGTACCGGCAAAGCCGTGCACGATGGCTTGTCCTATGCGGTGGAGCGCTTCCGAGTCGTGCACGGACTGGGGATACTTCAAGTCGGCGGCGAAGCATGAGGGATCGGCAGCCATGATTGTGATCCGCGGGGATGAACCAGTTGGGCCGTTCGCCGGGATAGGTTCGGTGGCTGAGAGTAGCCTCTTCGTGCATTCCTCGACGATAGCTGCCCTCGTAGAATCGGTTGTTGCGGTTTCTGCTTCGTGTTTGTTCGCGTTCGAATTCTGCGCGTCGGGATACCAACCTTCGGGAAGTTGATAAATGAAGCCCAAAGTGGGATTGGAATACCTGTTGCCTGAGATGAATCCCTGCTCCAGATGGGCCACGTCGAGCTGTGGGGCATTCTCGAGACGTCGCTTTGCGGTGGTTGGGAGAAAGGCCCGGCTCGTTGATCCAGCCACCTCGCTAGCTCTCGCTGGATCGAAGAACTTCACCGACTCGATACAGTTGCGCAGGTCTTCAGCCTGCCCGGAGTTGTAGGAGGAGATGCTGAATACAATCACGTATCCCGGGACTCCGGTTGCATAGCGTAAGCGGCGGAGCTTGCCGGAGAAAGTCTTTTCCTCGAGTTCACCTTTCCAGAACAGACGGCCCCCAATGCTGAGCGCTTGGGCCCCCTTTTGACCTTGCATGCCCGGAATGAAGACTGCTTTTTGCGCAGCGTCGTCGGGTGCGTCGAACACTTGCGTGGCGGAGGCGATTAGCAGCGTGAGTCCCTTGCTTGCAGATTTGTAGGCGAAGAGCGAGTGCTCCAGCGCCTTGTCGGACTCGCTCAGGTCTTCGATCTGATATTTGCGATCCTTGGGCAGTGGCAGGGAGAAGCCGAAGAATGCATTCGTGTATTGGCTGGGGGAGACGAATCCAGCTTCGGGAATGGGAATACGCAATGCGTGCGGCGAGGGCGGACTTTGCGCCCAAATCGCGCACATCACCAGTACCGGCAAGAGTGGCACAACCGCAATCCTGCGCATGGCTGCACGGGCGGACGAACCCGATGCACAAGTCTACCCTCTCATACCGGGCGCAGGACAGGGTCTAGATGGACTTAGGTCTTGTGCTCGTGTTTCTGCTTACACTTGGTAACGATTGCCTGGTGGAGTCGGTCTCGGATGGGATCTGGAAGGGGATAAACGTCGTTGTCGCGGTAGATTTCGATGGTTTTGCGGGTGGTATTGCATACAACGAAGCAGTTATGGCACCACTGAAGGTGCTCTTCCAGCTCCGTTTTAAGCTGGACGTCAATACTGCCGTCCAGGTACTCGTTTAGTTCCTTAAGGAAGTCTTTGCATTTCACTGCGGCTTAGCCCCGTCCCTTTTTACTTTTTTGAAGTAGCGGTTGAGGCGCTCTCGCAATTGGAGTCTTGCCCTCAGGAGCCGCGATTTCACAGCAGGTACGCTTAAATTTAGCATCTCTGCTGTCTCTTCTGTTGACAATCCTTCGATGTCCCGCAAAACGAAAACGGTGCGGAAACTTTGGGGTAATCCCTGAATGGTCTTCTGGAGTATGTCTCCAAGCTCGGATTGGCCGTATAGCTGCTCCGGGTTAGGGCCCCAGTCGGCCACTTCCCGAGGCATTGAGCCCTCATCGGTTTCGACGTCCTCGTCCAGGGAGACGGTCTTGCTGGTCTTGCGGCGGCGCAACTTCATGAGCGCCTCGTTTACCGCAATGCGGACTAGCCAGGTATAGAACTTGGAGTTTCCCTGGAACTGCCCAAGGTTCTGATAGGCCTTAATAAATGCGTCCTGGACCACGTCTTCAGCATCCTCGCGGTTCTGCGTGATGTGCTGGGCAATCCTGAACACATTGCGGTCGTAGCGCTTGATCAACTGCTCAAACGCGCCCACATCCCCTTGCCTGGCCTGGTCTACTAACGCCAGTTCTTCGGTCTGTGGCTCCGCAACTTTGGCTTCTACGCTTTCCATATACGAAATACGAGTCGTTCCGTCGCCGACTCCAGAAAACAGTGCCCAGCTGGATCGCATTCTCGTGGCGAACCATTCGGCATGGAGGAGACGCAGCATGCTGCATCTCTACGTCGACTGGAATCGAGTCTGATATCTTAAATGCTACTACGCACTACTCGCGAATTTAGTTTATCTGTCCATCGGGAATGTTGCGGAAAACACTCTCCATCCTGGCTGCGCTGCTTAGTACTTTCTTCGTAAACGCCTGTAATTCCAAGCATTCGGCGCAGAAGACTACGTTTCTGCCGGTAACCATGCGTCGGTTCGCTATTGAACCTGATGTGATTCGGGTGAAGCAGGGCGAAGACGTGGTGCTGGTGGTCTCCACGAAGGACGTTCAGCATGGATTTCAGATTGAAGATATGGGCATCAATGAGCCGATCCAGCCGGGCAAGCCGGCAAATATCCACGTGGATACGTCGAAGAATGGCAATGCCGACTTCCGATTGCCGCTCCCACTTCACCCCGATCACCCGATGGCTTCACCCAATGACCCGATCACCCGATTCCACTTATAATCCGGCCTGAACTCCTCTGATGGCTGATCTCAACCAAATCCGCAGCAGCATCGAACGAGCGGTTTCGAGCCGCCTTACGCAACAGGCCGACCAGTTTCGTAAGGAGGTCATCGAGCAGGTACTGCGCGAGATCGAGCCTTTGTTGGCATCCTCGGGTGCGTCTGGACCGGCGCAGTCTCTGCCAGTGTCATCCGTTAGCGGCATACTCAGCTCCACGATTTCGGCGATTCAGGCTTCGACTGTTCAGGCGGACATTCTGAAGGCTTTACTCGAGGGCGTTTCTAAGTTCAGCGCTCGAACCGCACTGTTTGTGGTGCGAGGGACAGCGCTGGCGGGCTGGCAGGCGCGTGGATTTGCGGACGATAACATCCGTGGACTCACGCTCGACGGATCAAAGGGGCTCGCGGCGCGGGCGATTCAGGGACGCGATCGGGTGTCCGGGGCCGCAACCGAGTTTGATGCGGCATTTGTTCAGCAACACGGCGCGCCGGCGGACCGCAACGCCGCGCTATTTCCGCTGGTCGTAAGAGACAAGGTGGCAGCGATTTTGTATTGCGATACAGGATCGAAGGCGGGTTTCCCAACCGACTTTTCGGCGATCGAGGTGCTTGCCCGCTACACGTGTCTCTGGCTCGAGCTTGCTGCAGGGAAGAAGACCAGCGGACCACAGGTGGCAGAGTCGAGCGCTCCTGCCTCACCAAGTTCCGCCAGTGCTCGGACATCATCGACTGCTCCCACGGCGTCCCTGGATGCCGGGCCAGAAGTCGGAAACCAGTCCGCCGATGAGCAGGAGCTCCACAATAAAGCCCAGCGATTCGCAAAATTGCTGGTCGACGAAATTAAGCTGTACAACCAATCCAAAGTCGCCGAGGGCAAACAGAATCGGGATCTGTACAGGGTGCTTCGCGAGGACATCGAGAAGAGTCGGGCCACATACGATAAGCGCTATGGCGGTACCCCTGTTGCTCCTGCCAGGTACTTCGATTCCGAGATTGTGCGTATCCTAGCCGATAATGACAGGTCTCTGATGGGAAGCGACTTTCCCGCTTGATCTCGGGTTAATCTATAAGTGAGCTGAATTCAGGACGCCAATCCGCCGTGTTTTGTCGCTGCATTTCTTTTGTTGTTCTCTGCCTTTTTATGATCTCCTCGTCTGCGCTGAGCCAGGCGCAGAGCTCTTCCACCGGCACTCACAAGCGTGCTGCCCAGAAAAAGAAGAGCAATAAGTCCAGAAGAAGCAGGACGGTCACGCCTGAGCACAAAAAGAAGCTGCACCGTGCTTTCGTGGAATCGGCAGATTTGCGTCCAATGGCGAAGCAGCTACTCGAGCAGCCTGGTGCCACGGCCTATGCAGCGGTGGAGCGTTATGCAACCAAGCACCGCGCAGATCAGGGTGGCATGCTTGCTCACCTGGTGCTTGGTTACGCGCATTTACAAGACAAGGACTATCCAAAAGCTGACAAGGACTTGAAACTCGCTGCCGTTCCGGGTAGCGAGCTATCGGATTATGCAGATTTCTTTTTGGCACAGTCCGCGGCGGCCGCATCTTCCGACCAGCAGCGAGTCGGGACTCTACTCAAGGGATTCGGTGAGAAGCATCCTGACTCCCCGTTCCTCCGGTCGGCTGAGGTCATGCGCGCAAATGCACTCATCGCGTCCAATCAGAATGACGAAGCCATTCGCGTGCTCGAGGCAATGCGCGATAACCAGTCATCTGTTGATGAAGGCACGTCGTTTCGATCTCGCCGCAACCGAGTACCGCTCAATTCTCGACAGCATCCGGTCGGACATGAGCCAGCAATCGCTGCAGCGTGAACTGCAGGTGAAGCTCGGCGGGGCTCTCTATCGCCAACACCAACTGGATGCCGCGAAGTCACTGCTCGAATCCATCGCAGCGAGCTCCGAGCCATACGAGGCCGAGCGGCTCTACTACCTGCATGAAATCGCGCGCAACAGAGACGATGGCGACCGTGAACGTCAGATTTTATCTGACATGATGCAGAAGTTTCCCGCGAGTCCCTGGCTGCAGGAGACTCTGCTGTCAGCCAGCAATATGTATCTGCTGCGGCCTGACTACAAGAACGCGATCGAGTACTACAGCGCGCAGTTCAAACTCTTCCCCGAAGGAAAGTATTCGCCGTACTCGCATTGGAAAGCCGCCTGGCTGAATCTGCGCATTGGCAACAAAGACGAAGCCAAGCGCCTGATGGAAGAACAGGTGAAGCTCTATCCTACCGGCCAGGAGATTCCTCCGGCGCTTTATTGGCGCGCGCGGTTGGCGGAAGAAGATGGCGATTATGATCGCGCGGGCGAGTATTACGCTTTCATTCTTCGCCGATTCACGCATTACTACTACGCCGATCTGGCTCGCGAGCGTCTGCGTTTTCGCTTCGATGCCTCGAAGCATGATCCGATGCTCGACAAAGTGCCGGCGCAGGAAGACGTCGATAAGACCAGCTTTGAAGCCCCGTCGGACGATTTGCGCGTTGCCCGCGCGCAACTGCTGGCGAATGCCGCTCTGTTCGATTTTGCTGTTCGCGAACTTCAGGCTGAGCCAGATAAGCTCTACGCGAAAGCCGAGATCGCTCGCGTGTATCTGAAAGCGGATCGGCCAGACCGGGCACTGCAATCTTTCAAGCGCGCCGTGCCCGGATATTTCGCCGGCGACATCACCGACATGCCATCCTGGGCATGGAACATCCTGTTTCCAAAACCATATTGGAATGAGCTGACGCGTTACGCGAACGCAAATGGTCTGGATCCATACTTGGTGGCGAGCCTTATTCGCCAAGAGTCTGAATTCAATCCCCAGGCGGTCTCTCACGCAAATGCCTGGGGCCTAATGCAACTGCTTCCACCTGTCGGCAAGAAACTGGCAAAAGAAGTTCGCATGAGACACTTCAGCCAGGAGCAGCTGACCGACCCCAACATCAATATTCAGCTTGGCACGCGGTACTTCAAGCAAATTGTGGACAGCTTCGACGGGCAAGTACAGTTCGCGTTGGCGGCATACAATGCCGGGACCGACCGGGTAAAAAACTGGCAGGAACAAGGCCCATATCGGGACATCAATGAATTCGTAGAGTCCATTCCCTTTAGCGAGACACGCGAATACGTGCAGGCAATCATGCGCAACGCGACGGTATACCGATTGCTGTATTCCAAGAACGTTGAGACCGCGCGGGCCAATCCCTAACACTACGATAGGGCAAGCGGAACTGTTTCAGACTACTGGCGCATTCAAAGTACGCGGAGCCTTTAACAAGATTCTCTCCGAACTCCAGCACGCGCGGCGCTCCGGTGTAGTAGCGGTGAGCGGTGGGAATCATGCGCAGGCTGTGGCATACGCCGGCAGGGTGCTTGGATGTCGCACGGTGGTGCTCACTCATCGCAGCACGCCCCGGAATTATCTCGACGCCACACGCGGGTACGGAGCCGAGGTCATTCAGCTCGAAGACATCTCAGAGGCTTTTGCTAAGGCGCACGACTACGAGGAGCAGGGCATGCTTTTCGTCCATCCTTTCGACGATCCGCTAGTCATGGCGGGGCAGGGAACTCTTGGCCTCGAGATCCTCGAAGATGTTCCCGGTGTTACGGATGTTTTTGTGAGCATCGGTGGAGGCGGCCTGATGAGCGGGGTGGCAGTGGCTATCCGTTCTCAGAAGAATGTGCGTTTTCGCGGAGTGGAGACCGAAGGAGCCGACGCTACGGCGCTGTCCCTCGCTGCCGGCCATCCGGTTGAAATTCGTCCGTCTTCAATCGCACAGACGCTCGGCGCTCCCTCCGCTGCTCCTCGTACCCTGGCCATGGCGAAAGAGCATCTGCTCAGCGTGACCGTAGTTTCGGATAAGGAAGCAGTCGAGGCGCTTGAGATTCTTCTGGAGCGTGCCAAAGTCCTCACCGAACCGGCGGCTTCATGCACGCTCGCTGCCGCTCTACGCGCAAAAGAGCGGTTCCGTCCTGACTGCCACATTGTTCTAATTCTGTGTGGCGGAAACCTTGGCGTGGAGGACCTCTGCGAGTATCATGCAAAATTCCTGGAACGCTGATACTTGGAGACCAAAGTCTCGCACTACTCTGGAGACGATGGCCAGCGGATCGCGTCGTTGAAGATCACTCCGGATGGCCGAACGATTCTCTATGCGCGCGGTTCGGAGTTGAATGGCGCTGGACGATCGGCGAATCCCCTGAGCCTGCCGGCGCAGCCAAAGCAGCAGGTCTGGGCAGCCGATGTCGATAAGGGTGAGCCGCGCCTGCTCGGCGAGATGGGCTGTGAGGAGGAAGGCTGTGAAGATATCCAAATCTCGCCCGATGGGAAGTATGCCGTTTGGGAGACGAAGCATCAGCTATGGATCGCTCGCACCAACGGCACAGGCAGTTCTACAGCTAAGCAGTTGACTGACATTCGCGGCGAGATCTCGTGGCCGCAGTGGTCGCCTGATGGCAAGCGCATCGCTTTTCGCGTCGATCGCAGGTCGCACAGCTTGGTGGCTATCGGTGATCTAGCTGCGAATCTTGATCAGGCGATGTCATCGGCTGAAGGCGCAGAAGCAGATAAAAAACCCGAGACAGAAAAGAAGAAAGATCAGCCGCCGCTCTTGAGCGGCGTTCATTATCTTGCGCCGAGCTCAGAACGCGACTTGTTCCCCCGATGGTCGCCGGACGGGAAACAGGTTACGTTCATCCGCGCTGAAGGTCAGGAGAACAAGCTCCCACTCATTCCGGTTCGTCCGAGGCCATGGTCGCTTTGGGTGGGCGAGACGACCAGTTACACAGCGCGTCAGATCTGGAGCAGCGGCACAACTCTCCGGGATTCTCTTCCACCATTCGCCGGCGAGTCCCTGCAGTTCGCAGGCGATCGCATTGTTTTTGTCTCCGAGCGGACGAATCGCAATCATCTGTACTCAATTCCCGTTGCGGGCGGGCAGGCGGTCGAACTCACTCCCGGAGATTTTGACGTAGAGGATGTCACGCCGAATCCAGCCGGACGCAGCCTGATCGTTTATTCGTCGAATCAGGATGATGTGGACCGCCGCCACATCTGGAGTGTTGATGCGAAAGGCGGAGCCTCACCAAAGGCGCTCACAAGAGGCGAGACAATCGAATGGGCTCCGACGCTCATTTCGGGAGATCGCATTTTCTGTCTCGGTTCTGCTGCCGCGCTACCAGCGTTGCCGTATCGAATTAGCGCTTCGGGCCGGGATTTGATCGCGAAAGATGCATTGCCGAAGGATTTTCCTTCAGCCCAACTGGTACTGCCGAAGCAGGTCACCTTCAAAAGCAGCGACGGACTCACAATCCATGGCCAACTGTTTGTGCCGAAGAACCAGACAGGTCGAGGTCCGGCGCTGATCTTTACTCATGGAGGTCCAAGCAGACAGATGATGCTCGGCTTCCATTACATGTACTACTACCACAACGCTTACGCCGAGAATCAATATCTTGCCAATTTGGGATACACGGTTCTATCTGTCAATTACCGCCTCGGCATCATGTACGGTCATGATTTTCGTCAGCCGCCAAACGCAGGCTGGCGTGGAGCTTCGGAATACAACGACGTGGTCGCCGGCGAGCACTACCTTGAAAGCCTGCCAAATGTCGATCCACAGCGGATCGGGTTGTGGGGCGGCTCGTACGGAGGATTCCTTACCGCGATGGGCCTTGCCCGCAACTCCGACCTTTTCAAAGCCGGAGTTGACTTCCACGGTGTACACGATTGGTCTGCGTTGCTTCCGCAACGACCACGAATATTTGCGGAAGAGGCTCCGGATGCTAAAGAGGCGCTCCAATTGGCGTTCTCGTCTTCTCCGGACTCCTCAGTCGATAAATGGCGCTCGCCGGCTCTGCTGATTCATGGTGACGACGATCGGAATGTGCCGTTCAACCAAACCGTCGATCTTGTTCAGCGACTGAAGAAGCAGGGAGTGGAATACGAAGAGATTATCTATCCCGACGAGATTCACGATCTGCTGCTGTGGCGTGACTGGGTGAATTCGTACAAAGCCGCAGCAGTATTCTTCGATAAGAGGTTGAAAGCACGATGACCGGAACCCCAGAACGGCGAACACGAAGGTCACGATGGCATTACAGAAGAGGTCACAAAGACTCTTGGTGACCGCTTCCTTTCCCCTTCGTGACCTTCGTGTCCGCCGTTCCGGGCGTGATGCGATTCCTCTATTTGCCTGGCTGCAGAATCAACTTCTGCACGCGCCAATTCAGTAGCTCGGCGACGTAGAGCTCATTTTCGGAAGGGCAGGCTATTTCGTGGATCCAGCCGAACTGTTTTAGCTGCTTGCCGGATTCTCCCAGCACCCCAAGGATCTTTCCATCGAGCGTGAGCTTGTAGATGCGGCCCGGGAAAGCGTCGGAGCTGTACAGCAACTGGTTTGGACCAGGCGTGATGCAGATGGCCCAGGGTGCGCCAGGACTCATCGTGCCGGTACTTTCTGTTGGTTTGTTCCCGATTGCGGGTCGAGCGTCTTGGTTCACGGGAACATCGATCGTTATCTGACGGAGAAATTTGCCTTCGCCGTCGAACACCTGAATGCGCCGGTTTCCTCGATCCGAGACGTAAATGTTTCCTTGCGCATCGGCAGCGATGCTGTGCGGGACATTGAATTGTCCTGGCTGATTACCGGGTTCGCCCCATGACTTCAACCAGTTGCCGTTCTTGTCTACTTTGGCGATGCGCGAATTGATGTAGCCGTCGCTGATGTAAGTGTTGCCCGCGGCATCCCACGTCATGTCGGTGACTTGGCGAAACATTCCGTCCACCGGCGGCAGCGGAGGTTTCGGATGCCTCAGAGGTCCGGTGCCTTCGTCGGATGCCTCCTGCTTGCGCCCGAATACCATCGCGACGTGTCCTTCAGGGTTGAACTTGATCACCATGTCGGATCCTTTGTCGGCGACCCAGATGTTGTCATCCCTATCGATTTTCACGCTGTGCGCGTAGGACCAGGCGTAGAGCCTGTGGCCGATCTCGCGCAGGAACTTGCCATCCGGAGAGAACTCGAGAAGTTGCGAGGCGCCGGAGGCATAGGCTGGTCCGCTCGTGTTGCCACGCGAGAAAACGAAAATGTGTCCCTTGGAATTGACCGCCACGCCAGCAACTTCGCCGAGATACATGTCAGGCGGAAGCTTCAGGAATTCGGGCACCGACTGATAAGGGATCTCCGGAATATTGGGCTGCTGGGCCGGCAACAGAGTTGCGGCGAATAACAAGCAGACGAGCATTCTGATCCTCAATGAAGCCTCCCGCGCGTTAAGAATTTCGGTCGCGAGTAATGTGATCGCGATGATACGCACTCCCCACATCGGCCATCAAGCTTCGTGACGATGAAAACGGAATCTTCATGCCGAGAATAGCGAAGCGACCCGTATTCTGATTTCATCTATAGTGAGTTCAAGATATTCCCCAATGAGCACGGCTCAGAATCTCGAAACTTTTGATGTTCTCGTGATCGGCGCAGGCCCTACCGGCATGGCCTGCGCCATCGAAGCTCAACGTGTGGGATTACGCGCTGTTCTGGTGGAAAAGGGATGTCTGGTGAATTCTCTATTCCACTATCCCGCTAACATGACGTTTTTCACAACTCCGGAATTGCTCGAGATCGGCGACATTCCATTCAGCAGTCCGAATCAGAAGCCCAATCGCAGCGAGGCTCTGGAGTACTACCGCAAAGTAGCGGAGCATTACTCGCTCGATGTCAGGCAGTATGAGCGTGTCGATCGTGTCGATGGAAGCGATGGTGATTTTCGCGTGCATACGACCGATCGCTTCGGACACCCTCATTGTCATCGTTCACAAAAGCTTGTTATCGCGACGGGCTACTACGACTTGCCGAACTACATGAACATTCCGGGCGAGGAGTTGCCCAAAGTAATGCATTACTACCGCGAGCCCCATCCGCATTACGACAACGATGTTCTCGTCATCGGTGGCAAGAATTCTGCGGCGATCGCGGCCTTAGAGTTGTGGCGTCATGGCGCTCGCGTAATGCTGGTGCATCGTGGACCAGCAATGCATAAGAATGTGAAGTACTGGATTCTGCCCGATATCGAAAACCGAATTCGCAATCAGGAGATTACGGCTTTCTTCGATTCTCGAGTGCTCGAGATCCGCGAGCGTAGCGTGTTACTGGAGACGCCCGCCGGCAAGATCGAGGTCACGAATGATTTTGTATTCGCTTTGACGGGATATCATCCGGATTTCGACTTTCTCAGGTCTCTCGGCGTCAAAGTCGGCGGAGGGGAGTGCCGGCCAGTGTGCGACACGGAAACTCTCGAGTCGAACGTTCCAGGTATTTACCTGGCGGGCGTGATTGTAGCGGGTGCCCGCACCAGCGAGATCTTCATCGAGAATGGCCGCTTCCACGGCCGACAGATTGCCGCTGATCTCGCGCGCAAGTTATCCCCCACAAATCGCGAGCCAGTAGGCAAGCAGAGCTGAGTTCTATGCCTCAGGCTCCAAATATCTAAGTCCCGCGCCGGCCAGTTCACTGGCTTTCACTTGAATTTCGTCAAACCGCAGATGTCCTTCGCGGACCAGCCGATCAAAGTCCATTTCCAGCTCGGCGTCGGTGAGTGGAAGCGCGAGCTTGTGATACAGCAATTCGCGCAAATCTTCGTTATTCATGCTTCCGGCGAATGAATTTCCGGCGAGGTCTTCATAGCGAACCTGATAGATGTCAGCGCCCGCTCCAGAAGCGTTTTTACGGATGTCCAATGTTCCATGCATCCCGCACCCCCAAGATTGGGATTACCCAGGGCGGTACAAGGATTCCCGCTATTCTGAACGGTGTCAACTGGTAAGCGCTCCGGCTACTCTCGTTTGGCTGCCAACCTGCGCTTCGCGGTGCTCGTCTCACTTAGTGCCTTCCACAGCAGCCCTTTGGGATACAAATCGTCCGAGAGTTGCGGCTTGTGGAAGACGAGAGACTTGCATTTGGGGGAAAGTTCCATGAAAACACGAATAGCAATCATGCTGCTCGCGGTGGCGGCCCTGGCTTCGGCTCCGGCGATGCGTGCGCAGGACCACGGTGAACTTGGAGTATTCGGTGAAATGTTCCGAGCATCAGCCAGCAGCCTCAATCTTTATGGGGTGGGTGGAAGAGTGGGGTTAAATGTTCACCCCAACGTCGCTTTGGAGGCCGAAGGCTCCTACGATTTCTCGCAGAGTAATACACAGAGCATCACCGATATCAATCACAATACGACGGTCTTCCGTTCGGACCTGCGGGCCACCCACTTTCAATTCGGGCCGAAGTTCCAGCTTGGCACAAACTCACCGGTTCGTGCTTTTCTTTTTGCCAAAGGCGGCTTTGTTCGATTCGGAGTAACTCCGGGACCGGTTACGTTCGGGGCGTTCCCCACTGGTCTCGAGAATACTGACTTGAATGGCACGTTCTATCCCGGTGGAGGAATCGAGTTCTTCCTCGGGCCCATCGGCATTCGAGCCGACGCCGGCGACGAAATTTACTTCGATCGTGGAGCTCAGAACAACCTGAAGATCACGGTTGGACCGACCATCCGCTTTTGAGAGCTGCTTGAATAGGATCAGGCCGGAGCCGGAGCAGATTCCGGCCTTTACGTAGCTTGCTGCGTCTTCATGCAGCGTAGGAACCCTGGATGTCGTGGGGGAAAGCACAGTTTGGTACAGACGCATATGCTGCGTCTGTACTGTTATTAGTGTCAGTTGAGTTAACCACTAGCCCATCGCGGAAAGGTTGCCTGATGTAAGCCGCTAAGGCGCATAAAAGCAGGTTGAATCAGCCCTTGGGGCGGAGGAAAATATAGTAAAGATTTTTTCGAAGCTGCTGCCAACATCTGAGCAGAGTGCCTCATCTGTAAACACATAATCCGCCGATGAGCGGAAATGGGCCCCGACGATGAAGGTTTGTTTAGTCACAGCATTTCCTCCCAGCTCAGAAAGACTCAACGAGTACGGATTCCATCTCGCGAAGGAAATCAGAAAACGCGATCTCGTCAGTCTCACGGTGCTGGCAGATGAAATGGAACAGCCCGCGGCTGAACTTCCCGGTTTTGACGTGGACCGTTGCTGGAAATTTAATTCCATTTCAACTCCATTTGCACTTTTGCGCGCCGCCCGAAGACACAGACCCGACGTGGTGTGGTTCAACCTGGTGTTTTCGAGCTTCGGCGATAAGCCAATCCCTGCATTCCTGGGAATTTGTACTGCGCTTCTGCTGCGGCTCTTCGGTTTTTATACGCACATTACTTTGCACCATGTAATTGAATTCATCGACCTTTCCAAGGGAACTCGATTCCCGAGGCTGTACAAGCTCTTTGGCGCAGTTGCGACGAAGCTGATGCTGTTCTCGGGATCGCTGACGGTCTTGTTGCCGTCGTACCGCAAAGTGCTGCTCGAAACCTACGGTGGCGAGTACGTGCACCTTCGCAAGCATGGCGTTTTCTCCGCAGCGCCCAAGTTCCCGGACATGAGCAGACGCGGAAACCCCGAGCATCGAATCCTGGCATTCGGGAAGTGGGGGACGTACAAGCGTCCCGAAATTCTGATTGAAGCTTTCGCGCAAATCGCGGACAAGTTTCCCAAGTCGAAACTGGTGATCGCGGGCTCCAATCATCCCATGTGTCCCGGGTATGTCGAATCGCTGCGCGAGCGCTGGCGCAATTGTTCTCGCATCGAGTTCCAAGGTTACGTACGCGAAGAAGAGATCGGAACTCTCTTCGCTTCAGCAACGGTTCTGGTATTGCCTTACACCTCCGCTGGAGGTCCAAGCGGAGTTGCTCACCAGGCATGTGAGTTTGCAGTGCCGATCATCGGATCGGACATCCCCGATTTTCGCGACATGGCGGATACAGAAGAACTCGCCATGTTGTTTTATGAAACTGGAAATCCCGACAGTCTGGCACAGGTCCTGACTGATCTACTCGAGAATCCGACTCTGCAGCAGGAAATGGCAGAGCAAAACTTCTCGGTAGCGGTGCGGACGACGATGGAGAGAGTTGTAGGGCAGTATCTCCATGCGTTCGCGAAAACTCTTGCGTTGAAGCGGCGGAATAAGACTGCAAAGCGTTCACCGGTTCAGGCGTTCGATTACTGGCCGTCGGAACTGCCTCAAGCGACAGAAGCGGAACAACAATTCCTAACGGTGAATTCTTAGGTGTCTCATGTATTCGCTCAGTATCGTTATCCCCGCTTTCAATGAGGAGCTGCGCCTTGAGGCGACGCTGAACAAAATCGACGCATTCCTCAAGGCCGAGGACTGGAATGCAGAGCTCATCGTTGTCGATGACGGATCGATCGACAGAACAGCCCAACTGGTGATGCGTCATATGCCCGAAAAACCCTACTTGCGGCTGCTTCAGAACCACATAAACCGAGGAAAGGGGTTTAGTATCCGACGCGGAGTCGAGGCTGCCCTGGGAGAAGTGATTCTCCTGACCGACGCTGATCTTTCGGTCCCCTTGAAGGAGGCGCATAAGCTTCTTGAAGCCATCAAAGCAGGCGCCGAGATCGCGATTGGCTCACGAGGTGCGCAGGCAGGCGGGTGTGTGTCCGCTCCGTGGCATCGGCGCTTGTGCAGTGCAGGTTTTAGGATGCTGGTCCATTCTGTACTCGGACTGCGGTTCGAAGATACGCAGTGCGGGTTCAAAGCCATCAAACGCAAAGCCGCGCGCCTGATCTTCTCGCGCCAGCGCATTGAGCGTTGGGGCTTCGATCCCGAGGTGCTCATGCTAGCCGATAGATTCTGCTTTGTCGCGAAAGAGATTGGAGTCGAGGTTATCCACGACGATCGCAGCCGGCTCAACATTGTGAGCGACTCGTTCCGAATGTTTTGCGAGGTCTTGAAGATCCGCTACCATCTGTTGTTTGGCGTCTACAATCATCCGACTCCCAGTTATGAAATAGTCTCCACAGCAGCAGCGGTAGCCGGCGAGTCACTGGACAGTGCTCCTTCCAAGGTGGCGGCATAATTAAGACGTAAGGGATCCGCAAGCTCGGATCCCTTGTTTAGTTAAAGACGTCCGAGGCCGTTCGATAGACGTTCGCATGCGCCTCTGCCGTTAGTTCCATAGGCAACGAGTATCCGCCGCCCAGAGTAATCACGAATGGAATATCGTGACTCCGGGCAGCGAGCATCACGCGGCGGTCGCGTTCGCTTAGGCCGGCATGCGTAAGCGCGAGGTGCCCCAATCGATCGGAATACAAGGCGTCGACACCAGATTCACCTTGATGGACATCCAGATCGATTACGGCTGCCCGGCGAATCCTGCCGTCTCTTCGCAGCCACTGAATCGCGATCGCCAGATCGTTGAAGACGCAATATCCAGCGCCTCCGTCGGCAAAAGCATGATGCGTGCCTCCGGCGAGGTTGGCTCCCCAACCGCGTTCGAATGCATCTTCCACCGCCGCCAATGTCCCTCCCACCGAGGTACGCGTACGGCGGACAAGTCCTTCCGACCATGGAAAGCCAATGCGCCGAACTGCTGCGGGCGAGAGCGATCCTGATAAGAAGTCGTTGACATAACTTTCGGAATGCACCAGCTTCACGAGCTCGACCGGAGCCAACGAAGCCAATTGCAGAGTGAATCCATCGCACATGAGCCGCTCACGAATCAGCTTGTACTTGCCTGCAGGGAACTGGTGTCCTGCAGGGAGATCGATTGCATGGACATCGCAATGGAACACACGCATAGGCATAGGGTACAGGGGACAGGGGACAGGGAACAGGCAAGAGGGAAGAAGCCAAGAGGGAAGAGCCAATAGGAAAAGAGGCGACACCAAGCAACCGGGCGGAAAGCCTGAAAACAATGCAAGAAGTGCGCAATCGATGCGGCCTCGGGTCACTAAGATAACTAGCCGTACACGCCTGTTCCTTGTAACCTGTCCGCTAAAGTTATGTCGCGCTTTGCTGATCTTCGGGAGCTGTTTGCCAAAGCCAACGAGGTAAAGTCGGGGGATCAACTTGCCGGAATCGCGGCGCGATCGGAGCAGGAGCGAGTGGCAGCGAAGTATGCGCTTGCCGACACGCAACTTACCGAGATTCTTGCGAAGCCCCTGCTCGAGGACGAAGTCACCCGGCTTATTTATGACAGCTTCGACGAGACCGCTTTTGTGCCAATCCGCAGCATGACAGTTGGCGCGCTTCGCGAGCACATTCTGAGCGATCTCATCTCCGGAGATAACCTCAAGTCGTTGCAGCCGGGACTCATGCCCGAGATGGCCGCCGCCGTAGCGAAGATCATGAGCAACAAAGATCTTGTTCTCGCTGCGGCCAAGATTCGCAATATAACTCGCTGCCGAAACACGCTCGGCCAGCCCGGAGTGCTCGCGATTCGCACGCAGCCGAACCATCCGGCGGATGACGTAGGCGGCATACTGCTTGCGGCATTCGAAGGTTTGCTCTACGGATGTGGGGACGCTGTGATCGGCGTAAATCCAGCGACAGATTCCATCGAGAGCGTTTCCGCGATCCTGCATGCTTTGCAACGCCTGGTCACGACTTACGAGATTCCGACACAGACCTGTTGCCTTGCGCACATCACTACGCAGCTGGCGGCCATGGAGCGCGGCGCTCCTGTGGATCTGCTGTTCCCATCGGTTGCCGGAACAGAAGACGCGAATCGCAGCTTCGGCATCAATCTGTCGTTGCTGCGCGAGGGGCAGGAGCGTGTGCGCGAGCATCATCGCCGGCGCACCGACGTGCATTGGATCGGCGACAACGCCATGTACTTCGAAACCGGACAAGGCAGCGCGCTCTCTGCTGAAGCGCATCACGGAATTGATCAGCTCACGCTCGAGGCGCGAGCCTACGGAATCGCGCGCACAATTTCTCCAATGCTGGTAAACAGCGTCGTGGGATTCATCGGTCCTGAATACCTCTTCGACGAGCGCCAGATCATCCGCGCCGGACTCGAAGATCATTTCATGGGCAAGTTGCTGGGATTGCCGATGGGCTGCGATGTGTGTTACACCAACCACGCCGAAGCCGATCAGAACTCTGCTGACAATCTGCTGGTTCTTCTTTCCGCCGCCGGATGCAACTACTTCATGGGCGTGCCATGCTCCGACGATGTCATGCTGAACTATCAATCCACCAGTTATCACGACGCACTGGCCATGCGCCGCATCTTCCATCTTCGTCCAGCTCCGGAGTTTCTCGAGTGGCTCGAGAGCCGCGGCATGTATCGCGACTCCGAGCCCACGATGCTCGAAGGACCCATGCGGCGCGAACTGATGAGCAAAGCCGAAGAGCTCCTGAGCTGTTGAGACTTCATGGACCGCGATCTCCCAGCTCGCATTGTCGAAAAGATTCGTGAGCGCACTCCCGCGCGCCTGCTTGCCGGACACAGCGGCGGCGCTTATCGCACGAGCACGCAGCTCGAGTTGCGCGCTGCGCATGCCGCGGCCCGCGATGCCGTCCGTACTGCTTTCGACCTGGAGCAGCATCTTGGCAGAGATCTCATCGAGAGGTTCGGAATCTTCGAAGTGCCAACCCAGGCTGCTTCCAAGGATGAATTCTTGTTGCGTCCTGATTTGGGACGAAGGTTTTCTGCCATATCCGAGGAGAAGATCTTGAGCACGTGTGTCCCAGAACCGGACCTTCAGATCGTGATCGGCGACGGGCTCTCCACGACCGCGGTCGCGGTGCAAGTTCCTGCACTCCTGCCACTCCTCATGCAGGGGGCAATTGTGCGCCAATGGAGTGTCGGCAAGCCTTTTGCCGTCCGCTTCTGCCGAGTCGGTATTCTGAACGATGTCGGCGATCTCCTCCGGCCGCGGGTAGCCGTGCTGCTGATCGGAGAGCGTCCTGGACTGGCGACGGCCGAGAGCCTCTCTGCTTATATGGCATATCGTCCCAGAGCGGGACAGACCGATGCCGATCGCAACCTGATCTCCAACATCCACTCCCGCGGAATCCAAAGCGACGAAGCCGCAACTCGGATCCTGAGCCTGGCAGCGAAGATGATGCAAGCGAAAGCCGGCGGTGTGAAAATCAGGGAAGAGCTGCCGGCCGGAGTCTCCGGGCAGATCGGCGGGTAATCCGCAACTCTCATGGGCGAGAAAACGCCTATGGAGATGGCAACGGCGCCGCCCCAGCCCAATTCTTACCTTGCAGAGACCCAGACAATCCGAGGAGGCAACATGCATCGGCTTCTCACTTTTTTTGCTGCGTGCGTACTCAGCGGCGCTATGGCGTTTGCGCAGGGCGCAGCAACGGGCCAAGCGCCCGCCGGCGGAACGCAGTCCAGCAGCAACAGCACGAGCGCGGTGCCCAACAGCAATGGCACTTCGCCGTCGAGCGCACAAGGACAGGCGAGTCGCACGCCCTCTACTCCCAACCAGGCTTTGCCTGGCGACAGCAATCCGGCAAACGCCGCCACGCGCGACGGACAAGCCAACGGAAGCGCCGTGCGCCCGAACGCTGACAATCGCAGCGCCAATCCGCCCGATAGCAGTGACACTAACGGCGTCAAGCGGGACGACACCGGAAGCAATCCCGCCAGTCCGCACGCTCCGGCCAGAAATCCCAATACGGGAACCCGCGGAACCGCTCCCTGGCTCTGGATCGCGGTGGGAGTCATCGCCATCATCGCCCTGATCAGCGCACTCTCTGGTAGAAATCGCGCCGAAACCGACATCGATGAAAGAGATCCTCGCTGGCGTTCTCCACGCGAGCCCGATGTTATCCGGCGCGACGACATTGACCGCGACGAAACACGTCGCCGAGCTTCCTGAAAGAGACAGTAAGTACCTCGGGACTTTCACCAGAAGACAGAAGCCGGCAGCTTCTGTCTTCTGCTTGTGCTCGTTTTCCTCAACCCAATCGCCCGATAAGCCGATCAAACGGTACCCCCCCTTTTTTATGCAAATTCTCCGTCTAAAGGACTTAGATGGAGATCAACCTTCTCCGCAACACAACATGTTCGATTGCCGACATCGAGCAATCGAACATGTTGTGTTTGGGGGGAGGATTTTCCAAGGTCCAAGTAGGTTTCTTGCTGGTGTCGCCGTTTGCTGTTAGCTGGGAGTTGGAAGCTTTTAGCGCGCATTTTTCCCTGCTACTGCTACTCCGTCCTTCGTGTCAACATTCGTACCGTCGCTCGCAGTGGAAAACCGCTTGTTGGAGATGCTCGGACAACGGCTGAGGCTTCCATCGAAGCTCGAACTCAAGACTTGAAACTCCAGTGCCGTTTCCTCTTCTCTTTTCCTCTATTGTTTCCAGGGGTAGTACAATTCGCGGTCAAATGAAGAAGCGGACGAACGATTTTGCTTTGCGGTCACGACGCGAGTTCCTGCGGGACTTGGCCTGGGCTGGCGCTGCTTTAGCTACGACCGGACTTCACGGGCAGAGCAAAGCGGCCGGACGCAAAATCGGCGTGGCACTGCTTGGGCTGGGAGGATACGCTTCCGGCGAACTTGGTCCCGCGCTGCGCGAGACCAAGAACTGCTATCTCGCCGGCGTCGTCACCGGACATCCCGAAAAGGGAGAGCGTTGGGCAGCCGAATACGGCCTGAACAGGAAGAACATCTACAACTACGAGAACTTCGACCGCATCGCCGACAACTCCGACATCGACATCGTCTACGTGGTCACGCCTCCGGCGCTGCATCCGGAGTTCACCATCCGCGCAGCCAAGGCGGGCAAACACGTCATCTCCGAGAAGCCGATGGCGACTTCAGTTGCCGACTGCGACCGCATGATCGCAGCCTGCAAAGCCGCTAAGGTGAAACTCGCGATCGGCTATCGCCTGCACTTCGATCCATATCACCGCGAGCTGATGCGCCACGCACGCGAGCAGGATTTTGGACCATTCACGAAGATAAACGGCGCTTTCAGCTTTGTCTTCGGCGCGCGCGCCTGGCGCGTCGACAAAAAGCTGGCTGGCGGCGGCCCGCTGATGGATGTGGGCATTTACGTCCTGCACGGCACTTGCATGGCCGCAAACGGCGTTGCTCCCATCGCAGTCACGGCCCACGAGGAGCCCAAAACCAAACCCGATCTCTTTAATGAAGTCGAAGAGACGATTCGCTGGACCATGGAGTTTCCCAACGGCGCCAAATGCGATGCCGCGACGAGCTACAACCAGTCAGCCAACCGATTCCGCGTAGAAGGCGCGAAAGGCTGGATGGATTTCGACCCAGCCTTCTCCTATAGCGGTATCGCCTGCCAGACCAGTCGCGGTCCATTAAATTTTCCCGCCATGAGTCAACAGGCGGCACATATGGACGACTTCGCCGATTGCGTCCGTACTGGTCGCGATACTAGTGTCCCAGGCGAACTCGGCCGCCGCGACATGCAGATCGTCACCGCCATCTACGAGGCCGCCCGCACCGGCAAGCGCGTGCAGGTGAAGACGATGATCTTGTCGGCGCGCTGCACCGTCGAGAGCCGGTGCGCGATGATGATCGACGTCCGTCCTTCGACCATTCGCGTGAGGGCTTCGCGTACGCGGAGTTCCGTATCGGTATCGACGCTGGAAGTAGCCTCGTCGAGGATGAGAATCTTGGGCTGATGCGCCAGCGCGCGCGCGAACGAGATGAGCTGTTTTTGTCCTGTGGAAAGCGTGCTGCCGCGTTCGCGTACAGCCTCGTCGAAGCCTCCAGGCAAGCTCCGGATGAACTCGCCGATATTCACGTCCTCGGCGGCCTGCTCGAGCATTTCTTTCGTGACCCATTCTGAACCGAGGCGAATGTTGTCCGCGATGGTCCCGGAGAAGAGAAATGGATCCTGCAGCACGACGCCGAAGCGGCGGCGCACCTCGGCGACATCCATGTCGCGGATGTCCACGTCGTCGATGCGGATTGCGCCGCGTTGAATGTCGTAGAAGCGCAGCAGGAGCGAGATGATCGTGGTTTTCCCTGCACCGGTGTGCCCGACAATTGCGACAGTCTCTCCGGGTTCAATCGTGAACGAGACATTGCGCAGCACCCAGTCGGGTTCTGTGGGCGGCTCGGGCGCGACCTCCGCTGGGTGTCCGTTGGCGTCGCGCTTGCGCGCTTGCACCCGGTTATAAGCGAACCAGACATTCTCGAATTCAATGCGTCCCGGGCCATCGACGCGGCGGGGTGTCGCGGGACTCAGCACTTCGGGTGCAGTATCCAGCAGCTTGAAGATCCGACAAAAACAGCTCATCTCGTTCGCGCGCGCGCTGGCGCATCAGCCCAAGATTCTCATCCTCGACGAGGCTACTTCCAGCGTCGATACCGATACGGAACTCCGCGTACGCGAAGCCCTCACGCGAATGGTCGAAGGACGGACGTCGATCATCATCGCGCACCGGCTCTCGACGGTGCAGCGCGCCGACAAGATCATCGTCGCCCAGAAGATGAGAGGCAGCACCGCAAAAGTGATGAGCGCGAGCCACCACTTCATCCGCAGCATGATGACCACAATGCCCGCCAGGACGAACACGTCTTCAAAGATCGACACCACGCCGGCGGTGAACATTTCGTTCAGCGCATCCACATCTGTCGTAACCCGTGTGACTAGACGACCAACCGGATTGCGATCGAAGAATCCCACGTGCAGTTTTTGCAGATGACGGAAGATCTCACTGCGGAGATCGAACATCGCTTTCTGTCCGGTCCACTGCATGAAGTAGGTCTGGATGAACTCGAAGGCGAAGCTCAGCAGCAGAGCCGTGACATAAATGGCCGCGATCTGTCCAATGCCGACCAGGGGTTCGGAACTGAGCCAGGGATCGAGCAGCGTGCTTCGGCTGCCTGCCGAGCCGCTTGCGAGGTACTTATCGACCGCGGTTTTGGTGAGGTAAGGGCCAATGACGTCGGCAAACGCCTTGAGCACAATCGCTACCAAGGCCAGAATCGTTTGCCATTTGTACGGAACCAGATAGGCGAGCAGCCGCTTCATCAAACGGCTGTCATACGCTTTTCCTAATACCTCTTCTTCCTGATGGGCTTCTGCCATTGCGCAACTATCTCATTTTAGACGGATGCATGACTGTAAGGTCGCAGGAAATACAGTTGGTAGAGATGCAGCAGCTGCGGGATGTCCAAATTAGTTTTGCCATCCGAGGGCACTGCCGCGCTTTTTACGGCACGGTTGAGAATAGCCCCGTGGCGCAACCCCGGGGTGGACGTTGTTCCGGATCGAGTCCGGTTTTCGGCCCGACGGCTGAATTGCCTTTCCCGGCGGAAATCAATCCAGTCCTCCCGCAAAACGACGCGGGACTCGAATGCGTCATTTGCATGCCCGGAGTTTCACTCCGGGCTTTTTTCAGATGTGCCGCAAAGGGCGTGGCACTGCCCTGGGACGACATCGTGTTCTTGTTGACAGGAGTTAATCTGGACAGCCCTGCAGCATGCTGCGTTTCTACCATTACGCTGGCGGGGGCTTCAAACCCCTGCCTTCCCACCGTTACTTGGCTGGGATCTCCAGGCATATTGCCATCCTGTCCAGAACAGGAACCCTGGCTCTCCTTGTGGCTCGAAAATAATTTCGGAGCGCGTGATCGAAGCGGGAGCTCCATCCATGCCATCTGGTGCAGGCCGGGATTGAATCGGCCCATTTCCCGCGTGGCGCACCAAATAAGCCTGCTTAGCGTTGGGATCGCGCCAGCCGTTCGGCCCGTAACCGTGGATGACTGCCAGCAACAGTTCATTGGAGTGGGCTGACTGAGGTTTTGGTTTTGGCGGCATGAAGACTACCCGCTGGTCCGCTGGTGGAAAGAAAGCGTGAGTTGCGTCCTGAATTGTCCAGTTCGCGAGTGGATCGTTAAGCATCTTCAAGTCTGAGCTGTTGGGGAGCACGACTGCGGCCAGATCGGTTGAGCCGTCTCCGTTGAAATCGCCGGTGGTGAACCACTGCTCGTGCGAAGCGCCCCGGACTGTATCTGCGAAGATGCGATGCAATGCAGCGTTTACCTCGGCTTCGGTCGCGGGCGACGAAATCGTTTTTTCCGAGCTCGCGTGGTGAGGATTCGCCGTGACTTGTTGGGACACAGGTTGTTCTGAAGTCAAGCGCGCGTGGTTGATGGAGTACCACAACAGAACTACGGTTCCGAGGACAACTAAGTAAAAGATTCTCATGTAGGGCCTCCACTCCGGGCAGGGCGGAGATTTTCGCTCCGCCTCGCCCAGATAGGCTCTCGCTTAGAGAGAGTTGAGGAACGTAATCAATTGGTTCTTCTGAGTTGTGCTCAGGTTGCGATAGTTGTTGATGACGAAGGTTGCTTCTCCCGCGTGGCGCAGGATCGCCTCGTTGCGGGTGAGCGATTCGCCGTCGTGCATTAAGCGATCGCGTGTACGCACGCCCCACAGCGGAGCAGTGCGCATCTTGTTGGCGGTGTCGGCAGGTCCGTTCTGGACGATGCCGTCGCCGGTTCCGACGTTATGCAGCAGAAAATCGCTAAAGGGATGGATGATCTTATTCCCCAAAGCGGCCGGCACAACAAACGCGCCACCATTGATCACCGTTCCCGCAGGGGCGGTAGTGATCGAAGTGACATGGCAGATGTTGCAGCCGATAGCGCTGAACAACTGTTGTCCGGTTTGTGCGTCGTTGGTCGCGAGCAATACTGAATCGACCGGTGGCGCTTTGGTGGCTCGCATGAAGATCGCGAAGTGGTCGATGTCGGCCATTCCATCGGCGCCATTCGTATCTTCCGGATCGGGTGTAGTTTTGCAGACTGTAGTGGTGTCGGTTGGATTCAACCGGTTGGTGACGCCTTGTTCGTTCAGATAAGCATCACTGGAAAACGACAGCAAGCTGGCGTGCTGGTTCTTCCATCCGAAGCGGCCACCCCGACTGTGCCCCGGAGCTTCGAGCACCGGTACCTGAATGAACTCTCCCTCGATCTGTCCTCCACTTTGGGATGGCTGGTTGTTGGCGATCGCGACCAAGGTGTTGCTGTCAATCGACTCTACAAAGCCATCGCCAAGAGTGTTGAGAGAGGTCCGGAAAGTTCGGATGTTTTCGCTTCCCGGCGTGCGTTCCTGTGCTTGCGGGCAGGTTGCACGATCGTTGACCAGCGAGCGATTGGGCACTGTGTTCTGCCCATCGTTGATGCTGATCGACGGATTCACAAAGTTGCCGTTGCCGTCGTTATGACCCACTCGCAACTCAGTTACCTGACTGATTCCGCCTGTCACCGGGTTCTGATGGCAGCTTACGCAGGATTGAGCGTTGTACAGCGGACCCAGTCCATTGTCGACGCCATCCTGTTCTTCGAAATGCGATTGGTCATTCCCAAACGTGTCGCCCGAGGGTTCGGGAAAGCCATTACTGAAGCTTTGCGATCCCGGGTCGGTATTGAGGGTTGGAGTGCTGAATCCGGTGGGGGCTTGCGAGCTTCCCTGGCTCAGCACATGTGTAACGGCGCCTAGCACACACACCAGCGCTAGCGCGGCGAAGATCCTGAAATAGCTTCTGAGATGGTTTCTCATCTGTGAGCTCCTTCCGAGTAAATTGAGAAACACGAAGTCGCGCGATTAGGTGACCACTAAGGACGAAGGGTTCCAGACGGTGGTGGCGAGTGAAGCGCGTGCCAAAAAGAGGCACAAGGAAGGGATTTCGCGGCGCCAGTTACATGCGCGCCCCCCTGCAATTCGACCGAAAGCAATCTTGCGGGGCCGGGTAACAGATGTTTTAGTTACCTTAAAAATCGAGGGGCCAATATAGGATTGGGCAATACGATTAGCAAGTAAATATTTAGAAGGAAAGTAACCAACTAGTTAGTAGCCGTCTTATCCCAATATGTACTTATTGGTAAATTAAAACCGCAGTATCTTGTTGAAAAATCTGTGACACATATATGCTGTACAGTGTAATGTTTATCATATAGTTACTGATATTATTTCCTGTGGATAAGTAGATAGAAATTGACGAAGCTTCGGACTTTGGACAGGCAAGGAGTCCCGCGCACCTCGTGCGTTGCTCTGGGCATCATTCCGAATGTTACTTAGAAGATCAGTGAAACGCGCCAGCGTTCACACGCCTGGACAATTCCAGTGCCTGATCACTTTGTACTCATGTTCGTACCCAAGAACGCTGATGGTTGCCGTATTGAGCGCGAATAGTTTTCCGTCGGCTGGCGGAAGATCTAACCACACAGCGGTCAGGATGCGCAGCACGTGTCCGTGGGCGAAGATAGCGACATCTCCTTCACTCGCGTTGCAGCGATCGATGATGCGCTTGACGCGCCTTCCAACGTTCTCGATGGGTTCACCTTCGAGCACACCATCGCGCCATAGAGACCAGTTAGGACGATCCTGGCGAATCTGCGCGGTGCTGCGACCCTCGTATAGTCCGTAATCCCATTCCTTCAGATCGTCGGTGATTTCAGCCTTGTCTGCGTAGCCGGCGAGGCGGCATGTTTCGCGCGCGCGTTGCATGGGACTCACCAGTACGAGAGCGAATTTGCGTCCTTTTAGTTTTGTCTTCAGCTCTTCTGCCTGTTTGATCCCGCTGGGAAGAAGAGGAAGGTCGGTTCGCGAAGTATGCGCTCCGGAGGCAGACCACTCGGTCTCGCCGTGGCGCATTAGCCAGATTTCCTGTTTGGGTTCGCTCATCGCAGCTTTCTATTGCGAATGGGATTCGGAGACTGCGACTACGTTACAGATTACATGTCCGCTGGCAGAGACGCAGCATGCTGCGTCTTCATGAAGCTGATGGGGCCAGAATTGCGCCTCGTACTCCAACAGGGCATCGACAAGACGCAGCATGCTGCGTCTCTACCATAGCCAAGGCGTCCGCTCATCGATGATGGCCGAAAAGATGATGGCGAACATCGGGCCAAAACTCTTTAGCGAGGTTGAAAGCCGCGTCGAATGCGATGCGCGATCCCATCGTATAAGCGAAATCCCCTGCACTGCGCTCATTGTCGGGATAGTAGGCGCGGCTAATCCCGCTGGAAGTTGCGCTGCCAAGAATCTCCGGAGCGTTGAAGATGTGGCGTCCCGAATCGGTACGGGTGACGAAGACGCGAGTCACCGCGTAGCTCGCGCGTGAAAAGAACTGCCCGTTTCCCGCGCGGTAATAGCGCGGATCGGTGTGGAAGATGGAAGGGTACACTCCCACTCCAAAAAACTGCGCGGTGGCGGTATCGGCGATGTCGGCTCCGTAGCGTTTGCCGTATCCCTCGGCGCCTTGACCGTAGCCATGATGTACGTCGATGGCCTGATCGAAGCCGGCCTCAACTCCGTTAGCAATAAATGTGAAGGGATTGAAAAAGTTCTTTGCCACTTGTCCAAATTTTTGTCCCGGAGTGAGCGGAGCAGTTTTAGTGTCGCGCCCTTCAACAACCAGTGAATTCGGGAGATCGAGACTCAGGGTTCGGTGTCCCCTGGTCTTCGACGAGGTGCTGCCCACAGGTTTGCCGGCTGTGCTCGATGACTGGTCAAACGCATTCTGCGCCAATAGCGATGCTGCGCAGAAAAAGGACACAACTAGAGCGCTGAGCACACGGGATTTTGGCATTCGGGGAGTGTATGAGGAAAGGTCAGGCTGCGCAACAGCAAAGCTATCCCGCGAGAGCGGGCTCGGGTTGCGACAGTTTTGCGGCTTGAAGAATGGTGTCGACCACAGCATCTTCGCCGACCGCGGTGTTTAGCATTAAGTTGTAAACGTGCCGCTCCGGCCATTCGATATGGAAGTGCTGACGTATGAATGAGGCTCGTTCATTGTCAGCAGTGTCGATCACCTGTTCGGCATGGTCGTCGCAGGTGCAGTATTTCCGGACTCGCTTGATCTTGTAATCTCGAGGCGCATAGAGAAACACATGGAACGTATCTTCGCGACCGGCGAGGATGTAAGGAGCGCCGCGTCCGACAATCACGCGCTGTCCTTCATTTGCCGCCTTGATGAACACCGACCGCGTGAGTTCCGTCATCTTTTTGCAATCGAAGTGCTCGGGATTGACGATGCCGCGCTCGGCGCCGCCTCCCCAGAAGAGCCGGCTTATGCGCGTGAGGAAGGGGTCAGGATGCTCGTCGAGCCTTTTGACGGCTTCGACGTCCACGTTGGCCATCTTTGCGATGTCGAAGATCAAACACTTGTCGATGAGCTTCCAATTCAGCTGGCGGGCGAGATGAGCGGCGATCTCTACTCCGCCGCATCCGATCTCGCGGTCGATGGTGATGTTGCGAATGTTCATACTGCACCTCGGGTGTGCAGTCCGAGCCAGCTTAGTGCATTCCACCAGGACCGGCGCCGGGCTTGTTCTTCTGCATGAAGAACGCGAGTGGCACCATCATGGCACAAGCCAGCGCAAAGGCAAAGATCACATCGTTGTAGGCCAGAGCAGCTGCCTGGCGCTGTACCTGCTGGTAAATCATTCTGTAGGCGCGTTGCGAGGCGTCTGCCGCACTGTAGCCCATGTTGACCAGTGTCCTTGTCATGGCCGCCAGTTGGTTCTGGAACGCCGGACTACTACTGGTAAGATGCGACGCCAGATCGCTTTGGTGCTTCTGCGAGCGTCTATCGAGCATGGTCTCGACGATCGAGATACCGACGCTCCCGCCCACATTTCGAGCCAGATTCACCATTCCCGAAACTTGATTATTCTTTCCCCGCGATACGCCAACGTAGGACATGGTGTTGATGGGCACGAACAGGAAGGCGATCCCCGCCGCCTGGAAGATGCGGAGTTTTACCGCCTCCCCGAAGCTCAGACCGAGGTTCATCTCCATCATATGGAACAGGGCGGTCGAGCATGCCAGGAAGCCAATCGCAATCAGCCAACGCGCGTCGTAGTGCGAAACCAGGAAGCCGACCAGGGGCATCAGTGCCATCACGATCAGACCGCCGGGAGAAAGCGCCATTCCGGCGCGCTGGGCTGTGTATCCAAGCAGGGTTTGGAGGTACTGGGGGATCAGCACCGTGCTGCCGAACAGCGCAAAGCCCAGCATGATCATCATGACGAATGCGATCGCAAAGTTGCGGTTCTTAAACATTCGTACGTCGACGACCGGGTCCTTCTGGAAGAACTCCCAAATCACCGCGCCGACAATGGTGACGCCGGCAATTATCGAAAAGGCGAGAATGAAGTCGGACTGCAGCCAGTCGTCGCGTTGTCCCTTGTCGAGAACCACCTGAAGGCAGCCCAGCCCTATTCCCACCAACGCCAGCCCGATGTAGTCGATTTTGATTCCCGAATTGCGCTTTTGAGCGAGTTCCGGCGGATCTTCGACAAGGCGATTGGTGAGGAACAAAGAGATGACCGCTACTGGAACGTTGATGAAGAAAATCCAGCGCCAATCGTAGTTATCGGTGATCCAGCCACCGAGTGTGGGGCCGATTGCGGGCGCCAGCACCACGGCCATGCCATAGACCGCGAAAGCCACGCCACGTTTCCGTGGTTCGAAAGTGTCGGCGAGGATTGCTTGTTCGCTGGGAGCCAGTCCGCCGCCACCAACCCCCTGCAGCACGCGAAAGAAGATGAGCAAGGGAAGGCTGGGAGCAAATCCGCAAAGCAGAGAACTAAGACCGAACAATGCGACGCAAGTCATGTAGAAGCGCTTGCGTCCCATCACGTCAGAAGCCCATCCGCTGATTGGCAGTATTACCGCGTTCGAGACCAGATAAGAGGTGAGCACCCAGGTGCTTTCGTCGGTCGTGGCCGAGAGGCTGCCGGCAATGTGCGGCAGAGCGACGTTGGCGATGCTAGTGTCGAGCACCTCCATGAAGGTCGCCATCGTGACTGTGAGGGCAACGGCCCACGGGTTGTGCCGGGGTCGCCACTCGGCGTGCGCTTGTTGCGCAGCAAACTCCCTGGTTTCGAGATCCTGCGTGGTTGTGCTCATGATCCTGTCGGTTTGCTCCGGTAGAGACGCAGCGTCTTTGCGCCGCTGTCTGGGGAACGCCGGCGAGCCAGGCTTACCGATGGTGGCTCGCAGAGACGCAGCGTGCTGCGTCTCTACCTCACCTTCACGCTTGGTTCGACTGACATACCGGGACGTAAGGAATGATCTTTGTTCTGGTCAGCATCCAGCACGATGCGCACCGGAATTCGCTGCACCACCTTTACGTAGTTGCCGGTGGCGTTCTCCGGCGGAAACAAACTGAACCGGGAACCACTTGCGCCGCCAATGGCGAGGACTTTGCCTTTGTACTTGCGACCGGTCGCGTCGACCTTGATCTCAACCGGCTGTCCCTGTTGCATGTGGCGCAGCTGCGTTTCTTTGAAGTTTGCCGTGATCCAGACACTGTCGATGTCGACAAGCGACATCAGCGCCTGTCCTGGCTGAACGTACTGTCCCACTTCGGACGTACGATGGCCGACGACCCCATGACTCGGCGCGGTGATCTTCGTGTACTGAAGATTTAACGCCGCCTGCTCCAACTCTGCCTGATTCTTCGCTGCAGTCGATTGCGCTGAGGTTGCCCGCGCCTCGGTTACGCTTACCTGTCTGGGGCCGGTGCCGGCATTGCGCAAGCTGGCCTTTGCCTGTACGACCCGGGCTTCGGCTTGCGTGACCGCCTCCTGCGCAGCTACTACGCCATCCTCAGAGCTCTCCACGTCGGCTGCAGTGCTTTGCGCCGCAGCTACGGCAGCGTCGTACTGTTGCTTGGAAATTACGTCGCGCTCCACCAGGCCCTTATAACGCTGCACATCGTTTTGCGCCTTCACGTTATTGGCGGTGGCAGCCTGCAATTTGGCGCGAGATGCATCGAGATTTTTGTGAGCTGCGGCAACGGCGGACTGCGCATTTTGGACATCCGCCCCAGCCGACTCAATCTGGCTTTTGGTCGCTACCGACGTGATGGGAACGTTATAGTTTGCGGCGACCGCCTGTGCTTGTGAGTCGGCGAGTTCCGCCTTCGCGCGATCCAGAGCGACTTGATAATCGCGAGGATCGATCTCGACCAATACTTGTCCAGCCTGGACTTCCTGGTTGTCCTCCACATGCACTGCCGTGACGTAGCCGGCAACTCGAGATCCGATCTGGCTGATATGGCCGTCAATCTGCGCATCATCGGTATCTTCATATTGGCGCGAATGCAACCACCACAGCAGCGCGCCAACCGCGGCTATCACCAGGACGAGAGGAGCGATCCTCTTCAGGCGGTTTTTGCGTTGCGCCGTCCGCGCCGCAGCTTCTTCCTCTTCGCGCGACTTCTCCTGATCCTCGGGAGCCTGCTCTGCGTTCGTGCGGGGAGGAGTCTCGACAGGCTGCAACCGGCGCGCCCCACCCTCTGTGGAGCGATTCTGTTCCTCGATGGTTTCTAGCGGTTTGTCCTGAGTTGCAGCCATTACTTTCCTCCGAGATAGGTTGCGGCGTTCTGCCGGGCTTCACCTACTACCCGAGCCAATGTGAGCTTTGCCAAATTGTGAACGTAGAGGCTGGAGACATACTGGTTTTGCGCGTTCACCAGCGAGCCTTGAGCTTGCACAACTTCGAGGTTATCGGTTACACCGGCGGCGAATCTCTCGCGCGCTTCGGAGAGCTCTTCCTGGGCAAGCTTCACTGTAGAGTCTGCGAGCTGTACCTGCTCGGAAGCGGCGTTCATGTCCAGAAATGCAGTCCGGATTTCTGCGTTGATACGTCCCTCGAGATCAGCGAGCTGATCTTTGTTCTGCTTGAGAGTTGCTTGCGCCTGGTAAATGTCGCCGCGAATGCGGCCTTCTTCGAAGACTGGAACCTGAAGAGATCCTGCGGCCACGAACGTCCCATGTGAGCTTCCGGGACTGATGCCTAGATCGCCGTAATTCCCGTTAAAGGAAAGGCTCGGCAGGCGCTCGAATCGCGCCGCGCGTTCCGACAATTCGGCAGCGCGTACTTGTGCCTGGGCCTGACGATAGTCGAAACGGCTTAGGTATGCGCGATGCAATGCTTCTTCCTGAGTCATCGCGGGCGCCTGGGTAAATTGCAACGGATCGGCCAGTTCGTATTTTTGTTCGAGGGGTAGTCCCATGGTTCGAGCGAAGGCGATTCGGGACTTGTCGAGATTATTTTTCGCGACGATCAAGTCCTGCTGGCGCGCCTGGAGTTCGACTGACGCCCGCAGAGCATCGATCTTGGCGGTAACGCCCGCCTGGTGCATCTGCTCGGCCTGATTCAAAGTCGCTTGTGCGGTTTGCACTTGCGCTTGCGCGTTTACAACGTTCGCGCCGGCTGTCAGCACCTGCAGATACGCGTTGCTCACCGAGTACACGACAAGCTCTAAAGCGTTTTGATAGGAGAACTGCGCTGCTTTCAGATTTTCAACCGATGACCGGATGCTCTCGTACTGCGTGAGACCGGCATTCGCAGTGAGATACGCGCGTACGTCAAAATTCGAAAACGGGCCGATCACCGTGGGAACCCCCGGAAATCGAATCCCGGAGGCAGCGAGGTTCACCTGCTGCACGCTTTCGCCGACTCGCGCCGTCACATCGGGCAACATGCTCTGCAGAGCACGCCAGCGCTGGGCACGCGCACCGGTGATCCCTTGCTCAGTCAGCAGGGCCCCCAGGTTCGCTTTAAGACCGCGGTTGATGGCCTCTTTGAGTGATATCGAAATTACTTGGTCGCTCGTCTTTCCAGTAACGACGCTACCGCTGAACGGATCCGATGATGTTCCGGAGGGAGTCGCAGAAGGCGACACCGGCGTCGAGGACGTACCGGTCTGCACCGTGCCCGCCTGCGTGACGGGCGGCGGAGGTTGCTGGCCAATCTGAGCGTGAAGCACGCCAGCACTGGCAAAGAAGACGAATAAAACTGCAAGGCGATGGTCGGCTCTAACAACTTGCCGAATAGAACCCGACCGTTTCATTCTCCCTCCAAGGCGCAAAACCCATCCGATGATGCTGGAAAGGTTTGAAGCTCGGCCTAAGCCGGCACAAACTCACATAGATGCGGAAAGCCCAGGTAATTCTTTTCAGCCAAGCAACGCCATGCCAATTGCGGGCACAGACCTGGCAAGACCGATGCTTGGATTCACTTCATTTGGTTGGGGATTCACAAAAGTAAGTAAAAACTTACTTGCGAATTATCCCTCAAAATTCAGAACTGCGCACCGCAAGGCGATTGGCGTTGCTACCCGGTAAGCTATTGAGGCTGCAGGGTGAGCCGATGCTCCGCACTGGCAGTGACCGCTGCATCGCTGAAGGGCAAGGGGCGGGTGGAACCTTCGTACCAAGCCGGGAATTGATCCTTGTAATGCGGACTGAAAAGATGACCCGATTGTCCGATCACGATGTTTAGCGTCGACTGATCCAGATTGGAAAAATCTACAGTAAGTCGCTCAGAGGGGCCGAAGTCGATTCCCACTTGCTTCACGGTACTCCCACTGCCCGATTGCAGGTGTGATCCGGTTCCGCTGAAATGGCTCAGGAATGGGATAGATCCAAAGAGGGGATGTTGCACTTCGACTGGAAATTGACTTCCCCAGTGCCAACTCT
>QIBC01000292.1 GCA_003225215.1 Acidobacteriota bacterium | reverse complement strand
CGGTCTGCCGCTTTCGGCGTTCATCACTAAAGGCTACTCCAACGATCGATTCCACGGACTCCAACAGGGCCTCAGGGCTCGGATTAATTAAATGATGCCCTGTCTTCATCTCTGGAGACACAATGCACAATTCCAAAACAGGCGTATTTCGGCATAAGAGCCACATGTTCGCTCCAAGGAATTGTTTCGCTCTGGAATCCAGAGAGTGACACACGATTACCAAATCAAACTTTCGGCGCTTGCAAGCTGAACGCAAATCCCTGACGTTCAGCACCGATTCCACTTCGTATCCGGCGTTTTGCAAGAGAAGATGCCGGGTGTGCCGGATGGAGTCATTCAAGCATACTGAAAGCAGGGATTTTTGCTGTTCGGAATCGTTCCTCATTTACCGCAACTTTCGGTTCTTGCCGGTGCATTCGTCAGCGGAGTCCATCATGTTGCCGAGAGCAATATCCGCGAGTTGAAGGAAGCGGTTGTTCGAAGATGCGAGGCTATCAGCGGGAAGCACGATGCGACCATCACTCCGCATGTGCTTGCGCAAAAGACCGACACGAGTAGCGTGCCGGATATGATGCTCAATCCAGCAGCTCTGGTTGGTTGTCGTCATGAGCGCCTAATTGCCCGCCATCCGAAAGGCGGCACGATTTTCGGGAGGATAAAAATGACTCGCACAACAGAAACGAGAGGGTGGATTGACAAGTCATCTTCTCTGGCGAAACGAATTCATATCAGCTTGCGCCCGTGGGCCGTCATCTTTTGTTTGCTGCTCGCGGTCTCATTGGCGGCAAATGCAAACTTAGCGACCGAAGCGATCGCGTCAAAAACGGCAAAGATTGACGGGCTCAAATTTCACTACTTGACATCCGGACGTGGCCCTGCGGTGATCCTGCTGCATGGCTACACGCAGACATCTCGCATGTGGAGGCCCATCATTCCTCTCCTGGCCGATAAATTCACGGTGATCGCGCCCGATTTGCCGGGAATTGGTGATTCCGACATACCGAAGGACGGATTAGATATGAAAAACGCGGCCATCCGTATTCACGCTTTATCGCAGTCGCTCCATATCGAAAAGGCGCGAGTCGTCGGACACGACATCGGACTGATGGTCGCTTATGCCTACGCCGCAATGTATCCGACTGAAGTGGAAAAGCTTGTTGTTATGGACGCATTTCTTCCTGGCGTCGAGGGGTGGGAGCCCTACTACAACAATCCTAGTCTGTGGCACTTTCGCTTTCATGGTCCAACTCCAGAGGCATTGGTTGCGGGCCGAGAGAAAACGTATTTCGCGTACTTCTGGAACGACTTGGCTGCGGACCGAACGAAATCAGTTTCCGTCGAGGATCGCAACGCTTACGTGACGGCCTACTCCCGCCCCGGACGAATGCGGGCAGCCTGGGCCTACTTTGACGCATGGCCGCAGACTGCTCAAGAGTTTGCCGAACTAGCGAAAACAAAGCTCACCATGCCGGTGCTGGCAATCGCAGGCGAAAAGGCGAGCGCCAGCACTTTGTTCCCGCAAATGAAACTCGTGGCAAACGACGTCAGTGTTGTCGGACTCAAGGATACCGGGCATTGGCTGATGGAGGAGCGCCCTAAAGAGACGATCGAGGCGCTCATCAAATTTCTGTAATTCGGTGTCCACATAAGGTCTGGAAATACCGAGGAATCTTAAATGCGGAAACAAATCTGGTTCGCACTCGCATTTCTGGTTGCAGCGTCGGCTGCAACCACATCATCTCTACCCGAAATGCGCATGACGCCCGCGGAGGTGTTAAGCGGCGGAGTCGGTGATAGCCCTTTGACGCCAACTCTTTGAAAGGGCAGCCTCCGGGCAGTGTCTATTCGGAACCTGGGGGACTAAACCATTTTGCACAGACCGGAGATGATTCTGTGGTTGTCCAAATTTCAGGCTATGGACCCACAGACACGCGTTACTTCAACACTGCGGATGATCCCGAATCAGGCAAAAAGTGAAAGCGGCCCGAATCCATAGCTTTGGTGGACCTGAGGTAATCGTCGTTGAAGATGTGCCTCGTCCAGTTCCAGCGGCGGGAGAACTCCTAGTGCGGGTTGCCGCAGCTGGGGTTGGTCCTTGGGACGCGCTCATTCGGGAGGGCAAGAGCAAAGTGAGCCCGAGACCGCCGCTTACGCTCGGTTCGGACTTGTCGGGTGTAGTTGAAGAGGTCGGACAAGGCGTCACCGGCTTCAAGATCGGCAATGAAATTTACGGCGTCACGAATCCGCACTTTTGTGGAGCGAACGCGCAATACGCCCTTGCGTTGGCAAGAATGACGGCTCACAAACCGGCGCGGTTAAGCCATATTGAAGCGGCTTCGGTTCCCGTCGTTGCAGTCACGGCATGGCAGATGCTCTTTGATTATGGAAAAGCTGAAACCGGCCAGACAGTCTTGATCCTGGGAGCTGCGGGAAACGTAGGTACATACGCTGTTCAGCTTGCCGCCAGGGCCGGCCTCCATGTGATTTCGGTCGTCGGTTCAAAGGACATCGAGCATGCCCGAAGCCTTGGCAGCGAAACGGTTCTGGATTATCAAGCTGGCAGATTCGAAGATGCCGTTCACTCTGTCGAGCTGGTGATTGATACGGTCGGAGGAGAGATGCGAGAACGCTCGTCTAGTGTCCTGAAGGAAGGTGGAGTTCTGGTCTCCGCTGTGTCAACAGATCCCCTGCCCAAGCGGTCTGACATCCGCTCAGTGTTCTTCTATGTTGAGGTGACTACTGAACGGCTGAGCGCGATTTCACTATTGCTTGATAGTGCACGACTGATCCCGCAAGTCGGCACCATATTACCGTTGAATGATGTCTGCACCGCTCATGAGATGCTCGCCGGTGCTCCGCATAAACGCGGAAAGATTGTTCTCCAAGTCGCCACGTAGCTGTTCATCTGGAGGTTGACGGGCAATCCGGACGCGATCAAAGGGTTCCCGCTTCTGGATAGCCAGCTCGCTATTAGCGGGGTTGAAGGGCTATTCTTCGATCCAACGAGAGAAGGTTTCCCGACAGGTTTTGCGCAACGGTTGCGAGTGAAGGATACAGGGCTCTTGGAGTCCTACATACATACTCTTTACGGAGTGACGTTGTAACGGTCCCGCGGATAAAGAACAGCCTGTCAAACATTCGGCAGATTTAGGACTTGTGCAGTCAACCTTTCCAAACCGATTTAGCATGTGTGCCCTTGATTCTATGTACGCACCGATTGGAGTCTTCCCCCAAAGCCCGTCGGAACATTCTCTGACGTTAAAACGATCGATTCGCCAATGAGAGTAGGTGAAGAACGTTGCGAGCTCCCGTTCTGGGAAATAGGGATCTCCAATCGCCCGCTAGACGGTCGCCACTGGGGCACCAATCTGGGGGACCCACAAAAAATGAATGGGCAGCCGCGAGCCGAATGATGTGAGTTTGTACGGTTGAAGCGCCACTCACATGGATTGAAAACAAACATTCCTAGCTAAAGTTCTCTTGTTTCGAGGCGAGGATCTGAAGCCGCTGTAGTTAATTTCCCAGGTGGCGCAGCTAAAAAGGGGCAAGTGGCGCACTTATGGGGGATGTGAAACTGAGGTGGCGCAGATTTCCGGGGTCTGGGGGCGAGGTGGCGCACTTATTGTTTTGGGGGAGGAAAAATTTCTGGGAGCCCTGACGGGCGGGCGGGCGGATTGCGGATAAATGCTGTAAGTAGCTGATGGGGTGCAGCTTAGCCTGGAACTGCGGAAGTGGACGGGAGTGGATTGGGAAGGTGGCGAGAAGGCCGGAAGGATGGGGATACTAGGGTTTATCGTTCGCTTTTCTTATTTCCACGGTCGCCCAAGATGGCCAGCTTCGCAATATCCGGGTAGTCCTCGGGAAGTAACGCCCTCGAGTTCCGGATGCAGGGCTTCGTAGCCGGCGCCGGGGAGACGGGCATATCCGCTGGAGATCTTGGCGTAGGGATCACCCACGCGGAAGTTCATGAAGTAGTCGTCGCCTGGCAGCCAGGAGGGCATGGTGTTGGGGATTTCGTTGGCCTGGGGAGCAAAGCCCTCGGACTGGATGAAACGACGGAGGGGTTCGGTGTATCCGAAGTGGGAGAGGCCTCCGGCGGGATTGGGGCCGATACCAGCGCCCAGCTCGCGTTCGTAATAACGACGCGAGAGGTTGGTCATTTGACGGGATCCCGGGAAGAAGACTTCATGGCCTTTGGATCCTGCCCTAAGTCTGCTCAGATACTCATGTGAGTAAATCTTCGTTTTAGGCCTTGCCGGAACGAGTCCTGCGGAGCATAATGAGTATATGAGTAATGAGTATATAAGTACATCACAAGCGAGCCTCACCGAACTGACCATGTTTGATTCCATCCCCGGGGTCTCCCGTCGGGATCAGTTTGCCTACCTCTTGCGGTCCGGCCGGGAGCGCCTCGGCCTGAGCCTGGAGGAAACTGCCCTGCGCTGTGATCTTGAGCCTGGCATGTGGGCGGCCCTCGAACGCGGCCACGCTGTCGAGCCGGGCTGGGCACATCTTGAGCCTAGCTGGACAGTGCTTGAACGGATCGGGGCAGTGATCGACGTCAATCCTGCCGTGTTGATGCTGGTCGGGGTCCTCAGCGCCTGTGCCCGCCGCTACGGGCTGGATTAGTGCACAAATACTCATAAGTAGATAAGCTCATGCCTTCGAAGAAGAAAAGGATGAGCGGAATGGCGAAGCCGAAGCAGCAGCAGAAGCAGGAGTTGAAACGCGTGAACATCCATATCGACCCGGAACTGCACAAAGCGTTCAAAACCGCCGCTGCGGCTCAGGGCAAGAAGATGACCGACCTGTTGCTCGACTTCATCGAAAGCTACATCGAAAAATACCTGCCGTCGGGGCTGAAGAAAGGCCACAAATGAAGAAGAAGCCCTCTCGCCGCCTGAAGGCCGGCGAGCTCACCCCGCAAGAAGCCAGATCTGCCCTGGTGCGCTGGTATCGGTCCACGCAGCGGGAGTGGCATACCGAACTGGTTAGCCAGAACCCTGACTGGCTGCGAATCTTTCAGCTGCACTACGAACTCATTCAACTCGAAACCCAGGTCCCCAAAATCATCCGCGAGGTGTAGTCGTGACTCATCCCCATAACGAAGCCGGACGTCGCCTGTTCGCTGCTGTGCTCTCCTCCCAGATGGGCATCACCGTGGATTATTGCCTTGCTCGATATGTGCCCGCCGTAGTCGATCCCAGTTGGGCCGATCTCGCCTGGAAGCTGCAACAGCAGATCGTCGATCAGTACTATCGCGATGTCATGAACCCGGACCAAGGCACCCGCCGCACCCAGTGAATCCAACTATGGCCGCGAAACGCGCAGCACTCTATCTTCGAGTTTCCACGCTCGATCAGCATCCGGAAACGCAGCTCCATGATCTGCGCCAGCTGGCCCAGCAGCGTGGCTTCACCATCGTTCACGAGTACACCGATCGGATCTCGGGAACGAAAGCCAAGCGCCCTGGGCTCGATCAGATGATGCACGATGCCAGCCGTGGACAGTTCGACATGGTTGTGGTCTGGGCTTTCGATCGTCTCGCCCGCAGTGTGCGGCACTTTCTGGAAGTGATCGACGATCTGCAGCACCGCAACATCGAGTTCGTTTCGTTCCGGGAAAATATCGATACCGGCGGTCCACTCGGCCGCGCCATGCTGGTCATCATCGGCGCCATCGCTGAACTCGAGCGCAACCTGATCG
>QIBC01000104.1 GCA_003225215.1 Acidobacteriota bacterium | reverse complement strand
GACCCCGCTCTTTCGTTGTGTTGATCTTGAAGGTGGCACTGTCGACCGCTTACGCAACATCATTGCTCCGGCTCCTTCTGCAGCGGATGTCTTCCGTACCGACTCAGACAAGCTTTTTGATAAACACGGACGCATCGTCGGTGATGAGGTTCGCGCCCTAGGGTTCAACGTGGATTTCGCACCGGTCTTCGACCTCGATTTGCCTGAGGCGCGTAGCGTGCTGACCTCGCGAACCGTGTCTGGCGACCCTAAACAAGTAGTCCGATATGCGCAGCGATTTCTGAAAGGCCTTACGGCGGCGAACGTCCTCGGGTGCGGTAAGCACTTTCCCGGATTGGGAGGCGCCGACCTTGATACGCACAAAGAGCTGCCCGCGATCCAACGTTCCTGGGATCAGTTATGGTCAGAGGACCTCAAGCCCTATCGCGAATTGAGCAAAGCCGTTCCGTTCGTGATGGTGGCGCACGCTACTTATCCGAAGGCTTCCAGGAAGGAAGCCAAGACTCCTGCATCGCTGTCGAAGGCTTGGATAACTGAAGTCTTGAAGGAAAAAATAGGCTATCGCGGCCTTGTAATCTCTGACGATCTCGAGATGGGAGGAGTGCTCGCAGCAGCTTCCATGGAAGACGCCGCCCTCGGGACTCTGCGTGCTGGAGCCGATATATTTCTCGTGTGCCAGAAAGAAGAATTCGTTTGGCGTTGCTATGAAGCCGTGCTCCAGGAAGCGGAGAAAGACCGCAAATTTGCGGAGCTGGTCACGCGCTCTGCCGATCGTGTCTTGCGTCTTAAAGCATCCAGCAAGGCGCTCAAGCAGACGATGGCGAAAGAACCCACTTCGGCCGAGATCGAGAATCTGAAAACGAAGATGCACGACTTTGCGCACGAGGTCGAGAAGGAATCGGCCGCAAGCCGGCTATGATCGTCGCCGGCGTGATGAGCGGCACCTCGGCCGATGGTATCGATGTTGCACTCGTTCGCGTCGTGGGGAAGGGGCGCACCCTTCGTCTGCGGCTGCTCGTGCACGAACATTTCGATTACCCAAACGCGGTGCGCCAGGCAGTACTCGCCGCTATGAATGCGCGTTCCGCACGTGTCTCCGATCTTGCACGCCTGAACTTTCTTCTCGGTGAGCTTTATGCCGAGGCAGTCGCCAAGACTGTCCAAAATCAGAAGGTCAACATCGATCTCGTCGGTTGCCACGGTCAGACTCTTTATCACCAGGGCACAGCCGCCGATTTTCTTGGGCACCCCATCGCGACGACGTGGCAGACCGGCGAAGGCGCGGTGCTTGCAGCACGTCTCGGAGCTCCCGTCGTCTCCGATTTTCGTCCAGCCGATATGGCTGTCGGCGGAAACGGAGCGCCATTGGTTCCGCTGCTCGACGTTGCCTACTACGCTCATCGCAACAGACTGCGGGTTCTGCAAAACCTCGGCGGCATCGGCAATCTCACTATCATTCCCGCCGGAATCCATCTTGGGAAGATGGAACACGTTATCGCCTTCGATACAGGTCCCGGGAACATGGTCATCGACGCCTGCGCCCAGAAATTATTTGGGGAGCCATACGACGCAGACGGCGCAATTGCGGCCAAAGGCACAGTGATTGAAGCCGCGCTGGCAAAGGCTCTAGAGCACCCATTTTTTCGTCGCAAGCCGCCCAAGAGCGCAGGGCGTGAGGAATTCGGCCGCGAATTCGCAACCCAATTTCTTCGCTGGTGCGGCATGCGAGCAGACAAGTTTGACATCGTCGCAACGGCAACAGCGCTGACCGCAACTTCGATCGGCGAGGGCCTGGCAAGGGCGCTGGCAATTTCTCAAGCGACAGCGGCGCCCCGTCGCGGGAAGGGTGAGTACGTCGCGAGCGGCGGCGGCGCAAAGAATAAGAGTCTAATGAGCATGATCTCTGAGCAAGTGCGACCGCTTGGTTTTCGTGTGCTCACTTCAGACGACTTGGGTTTGCCAAGCCAAGCTAAGGAAGCGGTGGCGTTTGCGCTGCTCGCATATCAAACTTGGCATCGACAACCGGGAAATGTACCAGGTGCAACTGGGGCACAGCGTGCGGTCGTTTTGGGGAAGGTCAGCTATCCGTGAAGTTCCGGAAGCATGTCGAGAAGACGAACGTGCAGGACTATCATCCTGAGGCCAGGCGTTGGCCGAAGGATCTCCCGCGATGCTTCACTGATCCCCACACGATCACACTCCTCATTGAGTTCAGTCCCGCGAATCTCGATCCGCGCATCGGTACCGACGCCCAATCCGAGCGTATTGACGAACTACTCTTCGATTCGCTTGTACGCAAAGACGAGCACTTCAATCTGAAACCCTGGGTCGCACAGAGCTGGGAGATTCGCGATCCACTGACCTATGTCTTCCATCTGCGCAAAGGCATTCGCTTTCACGATGGCCGTGCACTCGGGGCCAGAGACGTGAAGTGGAGCATCGACTCGATGATCGACGGCACGGTGGTGAGCTCCAAAACGGCGACAACGAGCTATCAGCACATAGCCAATATCGAGGCCCCTGACGATCAAACTGTAATCTTCCACATGAGAGAGCCCGATTCGGGACTTCCCTGGAACCTCTCAGACGGCGCCATGGGAATCGTTCCGTACGGAAGCGACAAGGGCTTTAATCTACATTTGGTCGGCAGCGGACCCTTCAAGCTGGTTAAGAATGAGCAGGACAACGAAGTTATCATCGTCCGCAATGACGATTACTGGGCAGCCCAGCCCAAAGTGGAACGTGTGCGCTTTGCCGTAGTGCCGGACAGCATGACGCGCGCGCTCGAACTACGTAAGGGAAGCGCAGACGTCGAGATCAATGCACTCACCGTGGATATGGTGCGCTCCCTGCGCGGGGATCGCAATCTCGTCGTCGAAGAGGCTCCTGGAACATCGGTGCAATACCTGGGCTTCAATCTGCGCGATCCTGCGCTGAGCGACATTCGCGTGCGCCAGGCGATTGCTTATGCGATCGATGTGCATCCCATAATCGAATATCTCTGGCGAGGCACCGTGCGGCCGGTCGCGAGTGTGATCCCTCCCGTGCATTGGGCGTATGACAGCAACCTGCGTCCATACCAACGCGACGTCCAAAAGTCGAGGGAATTGTTGCAACAGGCCGGCTACTCAGCCGAGGCAGGCAAATGCCTGCACCTGGTGATGAAGATTTCCACGACCGAAGAAGCCAGCCGGCTGCTGGCGATGATCCTGCAACAACAGTTGCATGATGCAGGAATCGATCTTGAGATCCGCACCTTCGAGTTCGCCACGTTTTACGCCGATGTGGTGAAAGGCGCGTATCAGATGTATACGCTGCGGTGGGTTGGCGGCGCCAACCAGGATCCAGAGATATTCGAGTACATCCTCGACAGCAAGAGTTTTGCTCCACGCCGCGCCAACCGCAGCTACTACTCGAACCCGCAGGTCGACGCCTGGATCGAACAAGCGCGCGTCGAACTCGATCAGCAGAAGCGCAAACAGATCTACGCAAAAATCCAGCAACAGGTGTTGCGCGACCTGCCTTCGCTGAATCTATGGTCGCTCGACAACGTGGTGGTGCACACCGAGCGCGTGAAGAACGTTCATCCTGATCCAGCAGGAAACTACGACTTCCTGCGCGACGCAGAGATCGCGGAATAGGTTTGCTCTGGGTAGTCGGAGTGCCGGCCCCCCGGCGAGGCAAGGCACTGCGTCCTAATCCCACGCGCTGTTATCCTGACGAGTGCAAATTCTGTTCATAGGCGATGTCTTTGGCAGTCCGGGCCGGAAAATTGTGCGCGAGCATGTGCACCATCTTGTCGAGACTAACAAGGCTGAACTATTGGTGATCAACGTCGAGAACGCTGCCGGCGGGTTTGGCGTGACGCCTGCAATCTGCGAAGAATTCTTCGAACTTGGCGCAGACGTGCTCACAACCGGCAATCATGTATGGGACAAGAAGGAGATCGGCGACTATCTTGAGTCGGGAATGAAGAATGGTAGTTTCGCCCGACGTGTGCTGCGTCCGGCGAACTATCCGGCAACCGCTCCCGGCAGTGGACACTATGAGGGCGTTACGCGCAGCGGCGTACCTTATGCCGTGATGAACTTGCAAGGCCGGGTCTTCATGGTGCACAACGATTGCCCATTCCGCACTGCGGATCGACTACTCGGGCAGACCAAAGCCAAGGTCGTTCTGGTAGACATGCATGCAGAGGCGACTTCCGAAAAAATTGCCATGGGCTGGTACCTCGATGGACGCGTTACCGCCGTCCTCGGCACGCACACACATGTCGCGACCGCAGATACTCGTGTGTTGCCGAATGGGACCGCCTATCAAACGGATGTCGGAATGAGCGGCCCACACGACAGCGTAATCGGTGTAGAGAAAGAGCAGGTATTGGCGCGATTTTTAACCAGCATGCCAAATCGCTTCGATGCAGCTCGCGGCGATGTTCGCCTGAACGGCGTAATCATCGACTGTGATCCCCAGACCGGCAGAGCCCGCGATATTCAAAGAATTGTTTTGGGACACTGAAAACAGACACCGCAATCTGGAAACGCGAATGCACTTCGAGGAAGTCACAATCAACCACGGTGAAGTTCAAGCCACGGTTGCGCCGTCTCGAGGTGCCCTCGTCTCGCGACTCCAGATAGGCGATAAGCCGGTTCTCTACCTTGATCGCGCAACCTTCGAAGATCCGAGCAAGAATGTGCGTGGTGGTATTCCAGTGCTCTTTCCCTATGCGGGAAAACTGGAGAATGGCACGCTGAAAATCTCCGGTACTCAGATGGGGCAGCATGGCTTTGGCCGCAATCGAGCGTGGGAAGTAAGAGAGCGGAAACTCTGGCGGGTCCGCTTGGCGCTCATGTCGGAGGAATCCGACCAGGCGGTCTATCCGTTTCACTTTTGCGCCGAGCAAACGTGCACCATCTTGCCCTGCGGCTTGGAGGTGGAGTTGTGCATTTTGAACAACGGGAAGCAGCCGATGCCGGTGTCCCCGGGGTGGCATCCGTATTTCAACTGTTCTGGATCTGAGAAGGGAAAGGTGCAATCGACTGTACCGGGGGTTGATCACAGTCAATTTAGCAACGAGCGCGAATTCGATTTTGGAGTCGTTGCGCCACCAAACGGACGCGCGAATTTCCGCATTCCTCAACTCGGGTCAGTGTCGCTCAGCTTCTCACCTGAGATGCGCCATCTCCAGTTCTGGTCGCAGCCTGGCAAGAACTTCATCTGCGTTGAACCATTTACCGGACCGAATAACACGATTAATACCGACCGCCGCATAGATATTCTTCCCGGTCAGGCGCGGACGTTTTGGATGAAGATCGAACTGGAATGAGCCGCACCTCCTGTGACGTGCGTCCGCCGCAATCGTAGAGACGCAACATGCTGCATCTCTATTAGACGCTGGGCTAGAGGTCGCTGTAGTTGATCAGTTGGATGTCGCGTTTATGAAGCAGATCGACGGTCTCTGAGGATGTGAGGAGTTCGAGCTCCACTACTCGTGATTGTTTTAGTTCAGTGCTTGCCTCGATCAGCGCACGATCTTTATATCCTGGATGCGACACGAGCTCCCAGGTTCCTTCAGGCATTGCTTCAACCAACCGCGTCAGTAACTCGCGATCGAGCAGTCCCGTGGCTGCAATTCCAATTGTCCCATCGGATGTTTTCATTCCGTGCTGTTTGACTGCGCTGCAGAATTGCGGCTGAAGTGAGCGGAGCACCGTTACTTGAGTGGAACGACTCCAGGAGCGCAAGCTGGAATTCTTGTGGGTCGCCGCGACAGACCAGGCTGGCTCGAAAGGATTGCGGACCGCCTTCACTCCGTGATCGTAGGCAGCTTGCAGTACGGCTCGCAAAACCGGCGGCAAGATGTGCGAATGCATGTGGCAATCGACGTGAGACAACGCAAGTCCGCCTGCCTGCAGACTGCTGATTTGTGCTGCAGCCTCGCTGCGCACGTCCGCTGCACGAACCTGTCCCGCAAACGAGGCAATGGCCAACTGAGAGATCCCCCGGCGAAAGCTTGCGCCACTTCCGTTGCGAGAACCGACGAGCGTGAGGACAGCTTCTGGCTTCGAGAGCGGCCTACCATCCACCAGGACGATGTGACATCCGGTCCGCAGCGAGGGAGTGCGTGATGCGATTGAGATGGCGTCGTTGGTTGCAGGCTCATTGGCCATCACGCTGGCGGAAGTTATCAGACCAGCGTGGTGAGCCTCGACGATCGCGCGATTTACCCCGGCGGTCATGCCGAAATCGTCCGCGTTAATGATCAAGCGGCGCATGAGTGTTCAGTCTAGCAACGGAGTGACCTTTCCGGATGCAGCTTCACAAATGGCACCGGCCTCCATCAGTCGGAGGCCGGTTTAGGGGAGGGCGACAGGCTTATAAAGTGGCGACGCTGGCCGGTTCTTCGGTTCGCGAGGCGCCGTTTCCTTCACCGAGGTAAAACTTGATTTTTTCAAGGAGCGCGGGGAACAGATCCTCTTTTTGTAGGCAGGCATTAACATCTTTGCCGCCATCCACCGGACCGTACCCCGTGACGATGATTACGGGCGTGTTTGGGCTCTTTTCGCGGATGCGATGGGCTAACTCGACGCCGTTCATGCCGTCCATACGAAAGTCTGTGACCAGGATGTCGAAGTCCTGCTGGCTGAATTTCTCGAGCGCTTCTTTGGCGCTATAGGCGCTAACCGCCTTGTAGCCCTGCATCTCCAGGATTTCGCAACTCAGGCGGGCCAGCACTTCATGATCGTCGACAAACAGGATGGCTTTCATGCCCATTGCACCTTTCCGTGGATTTCCTTGCTTTTTATAGCCGACGACTTTGGTGATAGCGACCTAACCGCGAGCACCCGGAGGATAGAAAAGAAACGACACCAGAATTACACTGGCATTAGTTGCCAGACGCGAGCAGAAGGATGCCTCGCAATATGGCGCCAAAGATCAATGCCCCGACCTCCTTGTCCAGGAATCTGCGTACCAGGATTTCGGCGTCTTCCTTGTTCTCTCTGGCCTGTAACCTCGTGAATTTTCCTCAGTTAAGTTCATCTTGCCGTTTCCTTGCATGATAAAATCTGTAAAATCCACCCCCGGAGAAACAGGTGCAAGCAATCCTTGCGCTGGAAGATGGCCGCATCTTCCGAGGCAAAGGCTACGGAGCGAAAGCAGAGTGCTACGGGGAAGTCGTTTTTAATACCTCTCTTACCGGCTACCAGGAAATCTTCACCGATCCATCCTACGCCGGGCAGATCGTAGTACTCACCAACCCGCAAATCGGCAATTACGGCACCAATCCTGAAGACAACGAAGCCGTTCGACCCTTCATTGAGGGGCTTGTAGTTCGCGAATTTTCGCCAATCAGCTCCAACTGGCGTTCGCAGCAGGCGGCGGACGAGTATCTGGAACGCTTCAATATTCCGGTAATCGCAGATTTGGACTCGCGCGCTCTTGTTCGCCATCTACGCACGCATGGCGTCATGCGCGGCGTTGTATCGTTGATTGAATCGGATCCCGAGAAGCTCGTGACCAAGGCTCGTTCCATTCCCAAAATGGATGGCACTGATCTCGCACGCGTAGTTAGTACTAAACAGCGTTACTCTTGGAACCAAGGTCCAATCGTGACCTATGCTGGGCAACCAATCAAGGAATTCAATCCCGAGCGCGCGCTGCACGTAGTTGCTTACGACTACGGCATCAAGCAGAACATCCTGCGCATGCTCGTGGACCAAGGTTGCAACGTCACTGTCGTGCCGGCAGAAACGAGCGCGGAAGATGTTCTTGCACTTAAGCCCGACGGGGTTTTCCTGTCGAACGGCCCCGGAGATCCTGAGCCTGTCACCTATGCGCACGACAGCATTCGCAAGCTGGCAGGAAAGACTCCGATCTTCGGCATATGCCTGGGACATCAGCTAGTTGGCTTAGCGCTTGGCGGAAAGACTTACAAGCTGAAGTTCGGACATCATGGCGGCAATCACCCGGTTCGTCAGGAGCGCACCGGGAAGATCGAGATTACAGCGCACAACCACAACTTTGCCGTCGATCCTGATTCGCTCAAACAGAGTGAGGTCGAGATGACTCACTTCGATCTGAATGACGGCACTCTGGAGGGCATGCGGCACAAATCAATGCCGCTCTTCACTGTGCAGTACCATCCGGAGGCTTCGCCGGGCCCACATGATTCGCATTACCTGTTTGGCGACTTTGTGAAGATGATGCAGGAGTGGAAGGGTTGAAAGTCCGCAGTCAAACTGGAAAACTCGTCTTTGGCGCACTACTCGTTTCCTCATCTATTGCTTTAGCTTCCACTCCCAATCTCAAGATCAAAACCAAACACGGCAACGTGCTCGAAGAGCGCAAGCGAGACCAGATGGAACGCCTTGCGAAGCAATACGATCTGGCTAAATACACGCTTACCCGCGACATCATGATCGAGCAGGGCGCGATGAATCACTCGATGCCTGAGCTCACGTTGAATCCTAGATTTCTGGATGACGATGATTTGGCGCTCTCGGCGTACATCCACGAGCAAGGTCACTGGCTGCTTGTGGAACGCGGTCGCGGCCAAAATGAAATGCTCTTTGAGAGACTTCACATGATGTTTCCCGGCATTCCTACGCAGATGCCTCAGGGCTCTGGAGGCTTAAGGGACACTTACTTCCACGTGGTCGTATGTATGCTCGAGTGGGAAGGGATGGAGGATCTGGTAGGCGCAAAACGGGCGCGAAGAGTGATCGAATGGAAGCAGCAAGACCACTACACATCCATCTACGAAACAGTGCTGCAGAATCGCGAAAAGATTGAAACACTAATGCAACAATACGGGATTAAGTTTTGAACGATGCCAAGACGTAACGACATCTCGAAAATTCTGGTGATCGGCTCAGGTCCGATCGTCATCGGGCAATCCGCCGAGTTTGACTACTCGGGTACTCAGGCCTGCAAGGCGCTCAAGGCTGAAGGCTACGAGGTCGTGCTCGCCAACTCCAATCCAGCGACGATCATGACTGATCCGGAGCTTGCCGATCGTACTTACATCGAGCCGCTGACGCGCGAGTACCTGGAAGAGATCATTCGCGTCGAATTCGAGATGAAGGCCGGCGGCAAATTCGCTCTGCTGCCAACCGTTGGCGGACAGACGGCGCTGAATCTCTCGGTGGAGCTGGCTGACTCCGGAGTGCTCGACAAGTACGGCGTGGAGCTGATCGGAGCGCAACTGCGCGCGATCAAGATGGCCGAGGACCGGCTGCTGTTCAAAGACGCGATGACGCGCATCGGCCTCGATGTTCCCAAATCAGCACTGGTCAACAATTTGCGCGATGGCCTTGAGTTCTCGGGCAAGATTGGCTTTCCGGTCATCATTCGTCCGTCATTCACTCTCGGCGGATCGGGCGGCGGCATCGCTTACAACCGCGAAGAGCTACTCGAAATCCTGGCCCGCGGCCTGGATCTTTCTCCTGTTCACGAAGTTCTGATAGAAGAATCCGTGCTTGGGTGGAAAGAGTATGAGCTCGAGGTGATGCGTGACTTGAAGGACAACGTCATCATCATCTGCTCGATCGAGAACTTCGATCCCATGGGAGTTCATACCGGCGACTCGATCACGGTTGCCCCCGCCCAAACGCTGACCGATCGCGAATACCAATGCATGCGTGACGCTGCCATTCGCGTAATCCGCGAAATCGGCGTTGAGACTGGCGGATCGAATATTCAATTCGGCGTTCACCCCACGAATGGACGCATGGTTGTGATTGAGATGAATCCGCGTGTGTCGCGCTCTTCGGCTCTGGCCTCAAAGGCGACAGGATTTCCCATTGCGAAGATTGCCGCTCGCCTCGCGGTCGGCTACACGCTCGACGAAATTCCCAACGACATCACGCGGAAGACGCCGGCCTGCTTCGAGCCGACCATCGATTACGTGGTTGTCAAGATTCCGAAATGGCAGTTCGAGAAGTTCCCGGGCGCAGAAGAAGGACTCGGGCCGCAGATGAAGTCGGTGGGCGAGGCGATGGCCATCGGCCGCACTTTCAAGGAAGCGCTCATGAAAGGTGTCCGGTCGCTCGATACCGGCAAGCGTGCTACTGCCGAGGAGATTGAGCCGCGGCGATTGATGCAGCGCCTCGTAACTCCTCATCCCGAACGCCTGATGTATCTGCGGTACGCTTTACGCGAGGGCCACACCATCAAGGAGCTTGCGCGCATTACCGGAATCGATCCCTGGTTCCTTCACCAGCTGAAAGAAATCTCCGATATGCAGAAGGAGATCGAGAAGCATCCCGCTGATTCCGTACCGCCGCAGATCGTGCGTGAAGCCAAGCGCATGGGTATCTCTGACGCGCGGCTTGCAGATTTGTGGAAGATGGGCGACAGCAAGGGGGCTGCTGAGAAGGTTCGACATCTGCGCGCCAAGAATGGTCTGAAGCCGGTGTTCAAACTTGTAGACACCTGTGCCGCGGAGTTTGAGAGCTACACGCCTTACCTCTACTCGGCTTACGAAGAAGAGGATGAGGCGCCCCCCACTCCGAAGAAGAAGGTTATCATTTTGGGAAGCGGTCCAAACCGAATCGGACAGGGAATCGAGTTCGACTATTGCTGCTGTCACGCTTCGTTCGCGCTCCGTGACGATGGCTTCGAGACCATCATGATCAATTGCAATCCCGAAACGGTCTCGACCGATTACGATACCAGCGACCGTCTCTACTTTGAACCGCTAACGCTCGAAGATGTGCTCGCCGTTTACGAACACGAAGCATCCGGCGGAGCTCCAGTGTCGATGATTGTCCAATTCGGTGGGCAGACTCCGCTCAATCTCTCGCTGCCACTGAAGGCCGCAGGAGTTCCAATCATCGGAACATCGCCGGAGTCGATTGACCTCGCCGAAGATCGCAAGCGCTTCGGCAAGCTACTCGAAGAGCTTGAAATCCCGCAATCCCCCGGCGCGCTGGCTACCAGCGTGGAAGAGGCAGTCGCAGGTGCGAACCGAGTGGGCTATCCCGTTTTGGTTCGTCCTTCCTACGTACTTGGCGGGCGGGCGATGGTCATCGCATACGATGATGCTTCCGTGATCCGGTACATGAAAGAGGCGGTGGAATATTCTCAAGAGCGCCCGGTCCTGATCGATCATTTCCTCGAAGCCGCAGTCGAGATCGATGTGGACGCACTCTCAGACGGCGAAGATGTGGTAGTTGCCGGCATCATGCAGCACATTGAGGAGGCTGGTATCCACTCCGGGGATTCCTCGTGCGTGCTGCCGGCCGTGGATATCCCACGGCATCTCCTGGATGTGATGCGCGACTACACCTTCCGACTGGCCCGCGCGCTGAAAGTCATCGGGCTGATGAACATTCAGTTTGCCATTCAGAGGGATAAAGTTTACGTGCTCGAAGTAAATCCGCGCGCTTCGCGCACAGTGCCCTATGTATCGAAGGCCACCGGAGTGCCGCTCGCGAAGATCGCTGCCCGCTTGATGACTGGACGCAAGCTGCGTGAATTTCTACCTGAGTATGTGGAGCGCGGCGTCGATCTCGATACTGGCGATTGTTTCTTTGTAAAAAGCCCGGTATTTCCATGGACTAAGTTCCCAGGCGTCGACACGGTGCTCGGCCCGGAGATGAAGTCAACGGGCGAGGTTATGGGGGTTGGTAACAGCTTTGGCGAAGCCTTCGCCAAGGCCCAGCTCTCCGCCGGACAGACACTGCCTACGAATGGAACCGTCTTTATCAGCGTTGCCGATCGAGACAAGGGCGGTCTCGTAGACCTCGGACACCGCTTCGCAGAACTCGGCTTCAACATCGTAGCTACTCACGGAACTGCCGCCGTTCTGGAGAACGCCGGTCTCGCTGTGGAACGCGTTTACAAGGTCAAGGAAGGCCGTCCGAATGTGGTCGACCTGATCAAGGGTGACCGTATCCAGCTTGTGGTCAACACTCCTCAAGGACAAGATCCATGGTTTGACGAGCAGGCCATTCGGCGGGCCGCCGTGACGCATCGCATCCCTGCGCTCACCACTATCGCCGCCGCTCGAGCCGC
>QIBC01000103.1 GCA_003225215.1 Acidobacteriota bacterium | reverse complement strand
GAAGGGGCGCGGCGTCAGCGAAGCGTAGCCGTGCCGTTAAGACAGGCCTGAAATCCAGCTTCAGCCGCCGAAGTACTCTTTCTAAATTTGGAAAAAGGCGGCGGGGCTGAAGCCCGATTCTAGGTCTGGTCTGACGGCACGGCTCCGCTTGCACTGAAGCCATGCCCCTTCAAAACCAGTTCCGCAAAACTAATTTGGACAAGCTTGCAGCATACGGTGTCTCTGCCTGTAAAACCTAGAGTCTGGGTTCGTTCCAGAACCGCGCTCTTCATGTCTGCATACAGAGAATTGGCGTCTCATGCAGAAGACGCAGCATGCTGCGTCTCTACCGCCAAACGCCGCGGCATAAGTGTGACAGGTTCTCGAGAAACCCGCAGGTGATCGCGGACCGCGGGCTTCGCATCACACTCAGCGGAGGTTATATGCCGATCATGGAACGAAGACTCAGCGTCCCCGAGGTCATTCTCATTGCCGGTACTCGGGTGGCTTTAGGCATAGGAATTGGCCTGTTGCTCTCCGATAGGTTTAATCGCGACCAGCGCAGGGCTGCAGGATTGGCGCTCGTCGCTGTGGGAGCAGCCACCACTATTCCGTTGGCAATCAGCGTGATCGGTAAGAAGGCTGATGCCACAAGCATAGATCTGAAACGGGCGGCGTAAGGCCAACATCGGCCTGTAGACATAAAGGGGGCCCGAAAATGCCAGACAGTCTCAGAATCGGAATTAATGAAGTAAAGAAACGAATGGAAGCACGCGAAGAGATCGTCTTTATCGACACTCGCAATCCTCAGGCATGGGCGCAGTCTGATGTGATGCTGCCGAAAGCAATTCGCGTTCCTGTGGATGACCTCGACAAGCACCTCTACGAAATTCCAAAAGACAAGGCCATCGTTACCTATTGCACTTGACCGAACGAGGGTTCCAGCGCCAGTTTGGCGCAAAAGCTTCGCGAACGCGGATTCAAGAATGCATTCGCACTCCAGGGCGGGTTTGATGCCTGGCGAAATGCCGGCCTTCCCGTCGAGTCAAAGATCGAAGCCGCTTAGCTGCTGAGGAAAACAGATGAGCGAAAACTCAATAAAGCAGATACTCAGCGATCTCCTGCCTTACTTCGAAGCGCTTGAGGCTCAGAGTTCAGCGATTCTTCAGCTCCTTCGCGACAAGCAGATTGCAACCGACTCGGAATTAGCTCGCTATCTGGAGCAGGCAGGAGATGCGAGCAGCGTGAAGTGGCGGGCGGCTCGCGTAAGGATGGAGCACCTATTCGCTGTCTCGTCCGATCCGAAAGGAAAGCCCGAAACGGAAACGACTCAACAGAAGGAAGTCAGAAGGGCAAGCGATACCTCCGAGGCCCGAACCGAGGGTGCACAGTCTGAGAAGCCCCGCGCCGCTATTGCCGCTAAAGTTACCGATCAACCGAGCGGATCGCAAGAAGAGCTCCGAGTTTCGGAGGCGAAGAAAGTTCCCAATCAAAAATCCCAGAATGCTACTGCTGAGAATAGCTCCGCTGCCGAACCTGACAAAGCCGAGCTCGAGAAGATTGAACCGAGCAACAAAACACAAAAAGATGCCGCCTGACCTCATGTCCACGCTTTAATGCGTGACTTGCCTAGTCAAAGGAACCCATAGCCCGAAACGGTTTGAAAATTTCTCCCGGCAGAATGTCGATTTTCATGCCTCCCATCCGTTGATAGTGTGAAGCGGGCAGAGCAGAAGGCGCCAAAAATGCCCGTCCAGGGAGAAGTCTATGACAATCAAAAGTCTGTTTTCGCTCATACGGCTCCTGTTGCTGATCTCTGGCACGCTGGGCGCGAAGCCGCCGACCACTCCGGTTGAGGTGCAGTCTGCGGTAGCTCTTGCCCGGCTCAAGAGCCTGGCCGGCGAGTGGCAGTCGGTGGGACCAAAAGGGGAGCACGCGAAACTAACGTACGAAATAATTTCGGGAGGATCGGCGGTGATGGAGCGGTTCTCGAGCGATGCGCTTCCCGCAAACAGCGGCGCGATGCTCACCGTCTATTACATTGATCGCGGTGAGCTGGTTCTTACGCACTACTGTATCGCCCACAACCAACCGCACTTACGCGCAACGCTGTACGATCCACAAACCAGCGAGCTCAACTTTGAGTTCGTCAGTGGCGGCGATATGCCCACTGGCGAGGAAGGACACATGCACAGCGCCAAAATACGTTTCATCGACGATAATCACTTTTCTACCGAGTGGCGGTATATGGAAGGACGATCATCCAAATTCAGGGAAGTTTCGCAGTTCACGCGAGTGAATTAATAAAAGGAGACGACAATGGCGCAATATATGCTCTTGCTTTACCACGACGGAGCCGGGGGAGCAAAACTGGATCCCAAGGTAATGCAACAGGCAATGGCCAAGCATCAAGCCTGGCGACAGAAGCTCACAGATGAAGGACGTTACCTCGGCAGCCACAAGTTGGAAAACGAACCCGGGAAAGTTCTGCGCAATGCCGGTGGCAAGGTTCTAATGACGGATGGTCCCTACAGCGAAACCAAGGAGTGGCTCGGTGGCTATTACCTGATTGAGGCACCCAATTACGAGGCTGCGCTGGAAGTCTCACGCGGTTGTCCACACTTGGAGTACGGCGGTACGATCGAGGTAAGAGAAGTGGACGCGAACGTGGCTGCCGCTAACGCAAGACGAGCAAGCTGAGATCGAGAGGCGGACCGCAAGGCCCGCCTTTTTCCAGCATTTTTCTGCATCTGTCTGCGGTTTCGTTTTCTGCAGCCTGTGCTCTCCGCCCTTCCATATATGAAGCTGCGCTATCGTTTTGTGATCGACATGGCATCGCTCAAACAATAACCGGGAACAAGGGCGGCGTCGATTTTTCTTGCCTTCCTTCCCTTGGTTTCTTACTCTCGCCGCGAAATCTTCCTCAGCATGCCGAGGAGCAGCTCCGTGTCTTCCTTTGATAGATTCAGACGACGGATCAGACGTCGGACTTTCTCTGTCGTCGAATCCACAGTGCCCGACTTTGTGTACCCGCTCGAAACGAGAGCATCCGACAATACGCCGGTGAGGCGCTCAAGGTCTTCAGTGGTGGCTGGCTCACGGGCTCTGAGAACTGCAGTGTCCGTAGGCTCGCGTATAAGTTCGTAGAGGCACACTGCCACCGCCTGTCCGAGGTTCATCGACGTGTTCTCTTGAACCGTGGGAATGTTCACAATCGCGTGGCAATAGCTAAGGTCTTCGTTTGAGAGTCCGACCTTCTCCGATCCGAATAGAAGTGCAATCGATGCAGCATTCTCGGATATCAACTGCTTGCTCTGGTCGAGTCGCAGGAACGGATGCTTCAACCTCCGATGGGCCACTCCGGTTGTTCCTATGACGAGCGCAGAGTCGACAACCGCTTCTGGCACGTTCAGGTATGTCCGCGCACTCTGCAGCACCGCAGAAGCCCCGACCGCAGAACGCGCTTCCCGAAATGCGACTTCATAAGGATTCACGACGCGGAGCTGAGAAAATCCGAAATTGCTCATTGCCCGCGCGACTGCTCCGATGTTGAGCGGATTGCGCGGGCGAACCAGGACAACCCGGACTCGGGATTGCAAACTGCTGGGCAAGGATTAATTGTAAAGTTGACTGGCTGATCTGAAGAATCGCGAAGCCGCAGGAGCCCTCTTAAAGGTCCTGATAGAAGTCAGCATGCTGAGCCTCTGCCATACTGATTAGGCCGCACCTCAACGTTGCGTTAGCAGAGCGTTATCGTTACCGAGAGTGGCGGTATCAATACGGTCAGGCATTTGGAAATTGTTTTCCAAACCCACGTTTGGGTACTTAGGTGTGACATATTTGTTCACGAAGAGCTCGAGAGCCAAATGCGGTACGCCAACACCGTCAATCGAGACCGCCTGGATAGTGAGATGACCTTGCCCGTTTTGGGCCGAAGCGTTAGCTGTGACCTCCACGTCGTGCACTCCGCTGAATATTGAGAGCAGAGGATTCAGGTTTTGCCGCCCTTCTTTCACCGCGTCAAAGTCAACGGTCGCGTTTGCCTGGATCGTATCAGGCTGCGAGTGAAAAACTACTTTCTGAACTCCTTGTGGCAGCTTATACGCGCCTTCGCGGAACCAGGCGTTTACTTCATCAGCATTAATTTGGGTGGAGCGTCGCTGCACGGGATTGGACTTCGCGTTCCGCTCGAGAAAGTCCAATTTGCTTTGGAAACGCTGTGCAGGCGCGGAGAGGTGCGGAGTCTTGGCGACCTGAATGCTTTGGCCTACGAGAACGGGAGAAAGGAACAGCATTGCCGTTAGCAGCAATCGGACCGTTTGCTTGCCGAAGCTCGTGGATTTCTTTGCTCGCGGAATAAATTCGAGACGGCAGGATGCGAATCCAGATCGGGGCTGCCGGACAAAAACTCTCATGTATATCAGTGTCAAACCCTCTTTTCCTTACATTGTTTTGATTTGCTGAGAGTGTATGCGCGTTGGCCTGTTACTAACGTGCCTCGGCCAATTTGGCGGGCTCGCTGGAGATGGTGGGATTGGCGATCATGCCTGAGGCGATGAAACCGCTGCCGTCGGCGCGCACAAACCTCAGATTCCATTCGCGATTGAACGATATTTGGCCGCTCACTTCACGCACACCAGAAACGGAAGTCATGCGAGTATTCTGCAGTGCAATGCGTTGCTTCTCGATCTTAAAATGACCAGTCCAGGCGATGAAGGTGAGCGCTGGCTCACCTTCGCTTTCCGAACGGATGCTGCGAATTTCACCGTTGCGCCAGATAAACGCGCCGGATCCGCTTGCGGACGACACCAACTCGTCAATGGTTCGGCCGCTCATCATCACCCGATAATCGAGATCGAAATTTCCCAAGGCAACCGCTTCCCCGACTTCACCATATGCTTCTTCCACAAGTGCGCGTTTCATCGATCCGGTCCCACTGATCAAGGGTCGCTGACCAGAGAAATCGAATGTCATCTCGCCGGCGTGTTTTCCACCAAATACTTCGGCCGTCCATCGCCTAACGACAATCTTGCCGGATGTAAGCTCCAACTCCGCGCTCACGTTGTGGGCTTGCAAGTTGCGGATGCCCAGGTGATGGACGGTGATAGTGCCATCGCAGGGAACATCAAGCAGCCACTTCGCTTCAAACGGTTGCTCGGAATTCAAAAAGGGAATCGAGAATCCGGATGATGCTCCGAGCAGCTTTAGCAGTGCGGTATCGCTGACATTATCCGCCTGCAGCTCGAAGGTAGCATTGCAGAACAAGTGCTCTTCGCATTTGCGACCCGCCGAGAAGTTTCCTATGAAGGCGAATTCGGAATTGGGAAATGCAGCACGAATCTGCTCTGCCTGGATATTGTCGCTGTCGAATCTTAAGGAACCCGCGGCAACATTAAGAGGCTCGGAAAATCCACGCAGAGAGAGCACCGCGGATCGGATCTGTGCCTTACCTGAAACGGAGGGTGGGGTGAAGTGCTGCCATTCACCTGCATACTGCGCAGTAATTATTCCTGATCCGCGCAGATCGGACTTTGGCGGATTTAGTCCAAGCACTCGTGCAGCCTGCATCAATCGTTGCCACTCCACGGGGCCATCGATGTCGACACGATATCCGTCGGCATCGAACGAGGCCGAAACTTGTGCTTTACCGCCGAGGTCCAGCATAAACGGCTCGATGATGGCGCGCGAAATTGTCTGTTCCGTGTTAATCCCGTACCGAGACCTGGTCACGAGGGGTTGAGGCGAAGTGAAGTTCAATGTGACAACCCGAGGCAAGGTGAGTGGAGAGTCCAGCACGCGAGATTGAATCACCAGACCGCGTGCCATTGCTGCGCCACTCCACTTTGCTGGTCCCCCAGCGCGACGCTCGATCGACCACGTGCCATCAATTACACCATCGCCATTGAGATCGTCAGGCAGAGAGCTTTTCGCATGCAGGGCAGCGCGAATCAGCGAGGAGACTGGAACCTTGCTGGCGAAGAGTCGGAGATGAAGATCTGATGAGCCGAGCGGGTGAAGCTTGCCTTGGGCGGCTAGAACGCCGGATTCGAGTGGCAAGCGGCAATTAAAGTCGAGTTCACTAGTCCGCGTCTCCACAGCCTCTGCGACGAAATGGTTTTCACAACCTACCCGCAGGTTAAACGACGTATTGCGTGCAATGTCGAAGCGGCGGAACTCGTCGATGCCGACCGTCAGCCTGCCAGTGAAATCGTTCGGCGTGCCCTTGAGTTCAGAGCTGAGTTCGACTATTCCCCGCCATCCCGGATCGTGCCCGCGCGCAATGAGTGTAATCGCGTTTACCTCGGGACGCTCCCAGGTTGCTTGCAAATGGAAGGGTGTACTGGAGAACTGAGGTGCGCGATCGAACGAGCCCGAGACCTTGATTGATCCGGTATCGGTAACGCGCTCATCAGTCCGGAGGGGTGTGGCCTTCAGGCGAATGTTCCAACGATTTTCCGCGGCAAGCCAGAGCGCAAACTCCGCATCGGAGAGGGCGAACGGTTTTTTCTCTGCTCCAAACTTAAAGTTAATGCGGCTCTCGTTAAGTTCGATGTAGGGGAATCGAGTTCTTGCTTCTGCCTGCTTCTTGCTGGTGGGAGCCGAGGGCACTTGCGCTGCGCGATTGATCAGCCGTTCCAGATTCCAGTGACCGTCAGGAGATCGCACTATGTTCAGGCTGGCTTGCGTTAGTGAGATGCTGGCGATCTCGAATCTTCCGCGCCACAGCGAAGACAAGCGCAAGGTTGCAAGGCTGTGCTGGCCATCCTCTTCGGATGTAAGCAGAATAGGTTCTGCGCCGAATTCGTAATCGTCGCTGATTCTTAGCTGACGAAATGTGAAGCCCGGCACCGGAAGCAGGCGCAGGCGAACATCCTCAATGCTAACTGGCCGTCCGAGGGAGCGCGACAGCGATTCTGAAAACCGTGCTCGAAAATGGTTCAGGTTGACCGTAGGCGGAAGCACGAATCCCATGGCCAGCGTCAACGCCATTGCCAGATAGACTCGCTTTCGCATGGGTAACGAAGACATTCAGTGCACCAGATGGAACATGCGCCGCCAGCGCGTCTCGTCAAAGAAATGCAGAGCGACGTGTCCAAGGAAGTGGATGCGTTCGCTCATCTCAGTCTTCTGCCACTGATCCGCGGGCGTTTCAAATGACCAGTACACAAACAGCGGACGTCCGATGATGTTTTCGCGAGGAATGAATCCCCAATAACGACTGTCGTAACTTTCATCGCGGTTGTCGCCCATGCCGAAATAGCTATCAGGTGGCACTACGAGATCCTCGCCTTGCTTAAGCACTCCCACTTGGACTGGCCACTCTGGAGAGACTTGCGCTGAGGCTTGCATTGCCGGAACCGCTGGAAAGTTGTCGCGATACGGGTTGTAATCGCCGACTTTGTGAATGACATAGGGTTCGTTCAGTGGCTCGTCATTGCGATACACCACACCATTGCGAAGGTGAAGTCTGTCTCCTGGAACGCCGATCACGCGCTTCACTACATACAGGCCAGGCGTTTGTGGCGAGAGGAAGACGACGATGTCTCCATGCTGAATCTTCCGATAGTGTTCAAACGGAGCCGAATGTGTCGGAGGAGCGACGGTAATCCGATCCACAAATACGTGATCGCCGATCAACAGCGTGTTTTCCATCGAGCTAGACGGAATTTCGAAGGCCTGAATGTTGAATGTGATGATGAACAGTCCGGTAACCAGAACCGCAGCCATGGAAGATATGAATTCCATGGGCGTTTCTTTCTTCTTCTCCGGCTTTTCGCTAGGGGCCGCCTGCGTCTTTTCCTTGGGTATGAGTACGTCGGTTTTCACGATTAAGTAATCCAGTCAGGAAGAATCAGCGAACCAGACGGAAGGTCCGGTCCCAACGAGCGTCCTCCGGAAGATGGACGAGCGTATAGAGTAAACGTTCAAGTCTACCATCCGACCCGGTGATCTCAGGGTGCCGGACCGACCAGTAAATCAAGAACGGGCGTCCGATGATGTTCTCTCGCGGCACGAAACCCCAATAACGGCTGTCGAGGCTCTCGTCACGGTTGTCGCCCATCACAAAATACTTATCTGGTGGAACGACGATCTCGCCCGCATGCACGACGTCGTGCATCTCCACCCACCAGCGCGAGTTCACTTCGGGACTGATGTAATTTCCGGCGGGAAAATTGTCGCGATAAGAGTCAAATTGCTGGCTCTTGTGGATGGCAAAGGCGGAATCCTCCACCGCTTTGCCGTTCACAAAGACTCTCCCGCGATATAAATGAACGCGATCGCCCGGAATTCCGATTACGCGCTTCACAAAATGCTGCGTCGGCTGCACCGGATAGCGGAAGACAATAATGTCCCCGCGCCCGATCGGCGAGTAAGGCAAAAGCGAGTTCCAGAGGCCTCCTTCAGCGTAATGGACCTTGTCCACGAGCAGATAGTCGCCAATAAGCAGTGTTTTTTCCATCGATTGCGAAGGAATCTGAAAGGCTTGGGCGAGGAAGGTAATGACAAATACTGCGAGAACTACCGTGGATGAAAGCCACTGAATGCCGCTCATCCAGTCGTCAGTGTTGCGGGTGCGCGGAACTCGTACCGGCGATCGGCTAATCGCAGCTTCCGAAATCAATTCGCGAGCACTTACCGCATTCCCCGCAGCACTCGTTTCGGGCTTAGAGACGCCGGAAAAAGCCTGCGTTTCGGGACTTTCCGGGGACTCAAGGGCCGAGGTTTCGGGCGATTCCATGTGCTCGTTCATGCCTGCTCCGCCTGAACCGGCTCGTGAGAGCGGAGATATTCCAGCGCAATTCGTGCTGCCAGTTGTTCGGCTTTCTTCTTCGTTGAGTCCTCGCCAGTGGCCACGTACAACGGTTCTTGGGCTCCTTGCTCAAGAATACGAACCTGCATCGTGAACAGTTTCCGATGTTCGGGGCCAGTTTCGCTCACGACGGAATATACGGGCTGGGCCAACCCCTTCGCCTGGACCCACTCCTGAAGGGCCGATTTGTAGTCAGTAAAGTGCTCATTCAGATCTGGATTACACTCCAACCGCGTCAACTCGGGCTCAAGAACCAGCTTTACGATGACCTTTCGCGCCGGTTCCATGCCTCCGTCGAGGTAAATTGCTGCGATCAGAGCCTCCAATCCGTCGGCCAAAAGGCCGGGTTTTGCGCGTCCGCCGCTGCGCTCCTCGCCGCGTCCGAGCAGCAGAAAACGCCCAAGTTGCAGATTTCGAGCCACCTTTACTAGATGCCGCGCACTCACCAAATGCGCCCGCATCTTGGAAAGTTGGCCTTCCTGGTGCGCCGGGAAGCGCTGACATAGCAATTCGCTAGTCACGAGGCCAAGTACAGCATCGCCTAAAAACTCGAATTGTTCGTTATCTTTAGCAGCAGTGGGGCCGTTTTCCCCGCCGTTTGCGGCGGCTTGAGTCTCCATTTCGTGGGCTAAGGAGCTGTGTGTAAGCGCCTGCCGGAGCAGTTCGGGGTTGGAAAAGTGGTATTCCAGCGCCGATTCAAGCTGTTCGACGTCTTCGATTTTCATCGACGCACGCGCGATCTAGGGCAAGTTTGACTTAGGCGGAGTGGCAGTTGTGGGCGCTCCCGGAGCCGGATTTGCGGCAGGTGAAGCGCCGGCTTTGCTCAATTCAGTCAGACGATCAACCTCCTGCTTCGCCAACATCGCGACTGGAGAGTTCGCCGGAGAGGCATCTACGGCCTTATTGGCCGAAACCAGGGCCTCCGGATATTGCTTCAGATGGTCCTGTGCCAGCGCCAAACGCAGATACGTGAGCGGTTCTACCTGTCCAACGGGGCTCAAAGCGATGGATTGTTGGAACTCCTGGGCGGCTGCTGCGTCGCTTTTGCGGTCCAATTGGACCATTCCAGTGGCGGAATGAGCCATCGATTGCAGCACTTTCTTCGCGGAATTGATCTGTTCGGCAGTTGCATTTGACGGAACCATGAGGTCGGTATTCACAGTTTCGAGCGATCTTTGCGCGTATTTCAAGGCTTCATCGTACCGTTCTTCGCGATCTAAATCGCCCTCCCGGGTACGTTCTGCGAGCACTGTGGCCGCCATAACCAGCGCTACGGGATCATTAGGCTCATAAGTAAGGACCTTTCGCGCCATCTCCAGCGTCTTTTCGGGATCATTTGCCTGCTGATAGCGGCGCATTATCGCCGAATAGAGCAGTCCCCTAAGATCACTTTGCGCGAATTTTGTGGCGAAATCGTCCGCTAATTTCTCGGCTGCGGCCGTGTCCGGGTTAGCAACTGCGGCGTTATAGGCGGCAAATTCCTCGTTCGTCTTAGCTGCTGGAGGAGTCTTGTGGGGCGGGCCCACAGGCGCCTGAGGAGGGGTAGTTGGACCGCCCACCAGGCTCGGAATCTG
>QIBC01000102.1 GCA_003225215.1 Acidobacteriota bacterium | reverse complement strand
TACCATGCGCTACAGCGAGCCCGAGATTGAGCGCGTCGCGCGTGTGGCTTTCGAGCAGGCCCGGCAGCGCAAGTTAAAGGTTACCTCCGTCGATAAGGCCAATGTGCTGGAGACGTCGCAACTCTGGCGCAGCGTGGTGACACGTGTCGCGCAGTCATATCCAGACGTCGCCCTCGACCATTTCTACGTCGATGCTTTCGCCATGCATTTGGTAACGACTCCTCAGCGCTTCGATGTTGTTCTTACAGAGAACCTGTTTGGCGACATTCTCTCAGACGAGGCTGCGGCGATCACAGGCTCCCTGGGCATGCTGCCATCTGCCAGCGTAGGCGGCGCCGTGAATCTCTATGAGCCGGTGCACGGCTCGGCGCCCGATATAGCCGGGCGCAATCTGGCAAACCCTCTCGGCGCGATCGCGTCGGCGGCGATGATGCTGCGCCACACTGCGACATTGCATCGCGAAGCCGACGAAATGGAAGCCGCGATCCGTACAGTGCTCGCGCAGGGATATCGAACTGCCGATATTCATCGTTCGCCGAGCGAACAGCAGGTTTCGACTACCGAGATGGGAAACCTCGTCGAAGAGGCGCTCACCGGCGCGGTAATCCGGCGCCAGGCTTACCATGCGGTATAAAAAGTAGAGACGCAGCATGCTGCGTCTTTACCCTGCAGACTGATAATTAAAGATGTTGGCTAAGACACTTTTCGAAAAACTTTGGGAGCAGCACATCGTCCATCAGGATCCTGACGGACGCGCGCTCCTCTATATCGATCTGCATCTCGTGCATGAGGTCACATCACCGCAGGCGTTCGAGGGGCTGCGCCTTAACAACCTTCGCGTGCGCCGACCCGACCTAACCATAGCCACGGTCGACCACAACGTTCCGACGACTCCGAATCGCCACATCATTTCCGATCCGATCGCCGCACAGCAGATCGAGACTCTGCGCCGAAATTGCCATGACTTTGGCGTGCAGCTGTTCGATATCGATTCATCAGAGCAGGGCATCGTGCACGTGATTGGTCCGGAGCTTGGGCTTACACAGCCGGGAAAGACGATCGTCTGCGGAGATAGCCACACGAGCACACACGGAGCGTTCGGGGCGCTCGCATTCGGTATCGGAACGTCTGAAGTCGAACACGTACTTGCCTCTCAGTGCCTGTGGCAGAAGAAGCCGAAGACGATGCAGATCGTCGTCGATGGCGCGCTACCGCTGGGCGCCACGGCGAAGGACATTGCTCTTGGAATCATCGGCCGCATTGGCTCCGACGGAGCGACCGGATACGCAATCGAATATCGCGGCGCTGCCATTCGCGCTCTCAGCATGGAAGGCCGGATGACGGTCTGCAACATGAGCATCGAGGCTGGCGCCCGCGCCGGGATGATTGCGCCCGACGAAACTACATTCCGCTATGTTCGCGGACGCCGCTTTGCGCCCAAGAATTTCGAGAAGGCGCTCGCACATTGGCAGACGCTTCAATCGGATGACGCGGCGCGCTTTGACGCAACGATCAGAATCGACGCTGCGGCTCTCGAGCCATATGTCACCTGGGGAACCAATCCGGGAATGGTAGTCCCCATCACCGGACGAGTTCCCGATCCGAACTCTGCGGCATCGGAAACGGAACGCACTGCAACCGCTCGGGCTCTGGAGTACATGGACCTGAAGCCGGGCACAGCCATGGAAGACATCGCCGTGGACCGCGTCTTCATCGGCTCGTGCACCAACGCTCGTATCGAGGACCTGCGCGCTACGGCCGAACTGGTTCGTGGGTATCATGTGCACCCTCGAGTACGCGCGATGGTGGTACCAGGATCGCAGCAGGTGAAACACGCCGCAGAGTCCGAAGGACTGGATCGCATCTTCCGCGCTGCCGGCTTCGATTGGCGCGAATCTGGATGCTCGATGTGTCTCGGAATGAATCCGGACATACTGCAGCCGGGAGAGCGCTGCGCATCCACTTCCAACCGTAACTTTGAGGGTCGGCAGGGCCGTGGTGGACGCACTCATCTGGTCAGTCCGCCAATGGCAGCCGCCGCAGCCATTACTGGACACTTCACCGACGTCCGTAAATGGCGTTTCAAAGAGGCGCAATCCGCATGAGGCCTTTCCGCGAACATACCGGCATCGTGGCGCCGCTCGATCGCAGCAGCATCGATACGGACCAGATCATCCCCAAGCAGTTCCTGAAACGGATCGAGCGTACTGGTTACGGAGAGTTCCTCTTCTTCGACTGGCGGTACACCGGCGATGGCAAGCCGCGAGCGGATTTCGTATTGAATCAGCCTCAGTTCGCCGGAGCTTCAATCCTGATCGCAGGGAAAAATTTCGGATGTGGATCGTCACGCGAACATGCTGCGTGGGCTCTATCGGACTACGGTTTTCGCGTGATTATCGCGCCCAGTTTCGCTGATATTTTCGCGACCAACGCCGGCAACAATGGATTGCTGCTTGTGAGGCTCCCCGAGCAACAAATCTCTACATTGCTCGATCACGCAGGGCAAATTCCTTGTTACAAACTGCATGTTTCGTTACTAGACAAGAGGGTTCAAGACGACCAGGGCTTCGGAGCACGCTTCGATATCGACGAGTTCCGTCGCACCTGCCTGCTCGAGGGACTTGATGAGATTGGACTCACTTTGAAACACGAATCCGAAGTCGCTGCCTATGAGAGTCGGATCGCCAACCGGGCCTGGTAACCCGAGCATCACTCTCATCCGAGGTAGAGACGCGGCATGTTGCGCCTCGACTGGCTAACTACTGCACGGTCAGCGTTCCGGTACCTGTGATTCCGTTGGCGGTGGCTGTAATCGTTGTCGTCCCGCTCGCCGCATTAGTAATGATCCCCGTGTTGGCGGTAATGGGGATATTTGGGTTTGAAGAGGTCCATGTAGCATTGACTGTCTGCCCGGAGCTGTCCTGTGCCCGGAACGTAAGAGTGGAGCCGACAGATGCTGTAAACGAGGTGCCAGAAGTCGAAGTACAACCGGCGGTACATGAAATTGTGAGATTGCCTCCACCGCCCGTGGTTACAGTGAGAGTGGTGCTGCCACTTTGTCCACTTTGGTTTGCCGTGATGGTTGTAGTTCCTGTCTTGATGGCACTCGCGAGGCCCGAGCTGTTGATCGTCGCGACGGTGGCATCGGAGGAACTCCAACTAGCTGATGACGAGATGTCTTTGCTAGTGCCATCGCCGAAGCTGCCTATCGCAGTGAACTGCTGCGTTTTGGTCAATTGTAAGGAAGCATTTGAAGGCGTAACCGAAATGGCGACCAAACTATTCGCATCCGGAAAGAATTTCCCACAGCTCACAGCGAACGCTGCCACGAGAAGCAACGACACTAGCGTCCAGCGGTGTGTTTTAAATGATGCCAGGCTTGAACGCCTAATGCTCGATGGACCCTTCGACATGCGATGTACAGCCTCCTCGGCAATTGAACGAAGCTTCCCGCATTAGATGCACAAAAAGTTGCGTAGCTTCGTACCATCGAACCCTAACCGACCGACGCACGCAACTCAGACACGCTCTCCGCGACTGCCAAGGCGTCCGCCAGATCGGCAATTAAATCTTCCGCGTCCTCGATTCCAACTGATAACCGAATCAAGTCCTGCGGCAATTGCCGTTCGGCAGCTACCTGTGGCGGCACGCTTGCGTGCGACATCCGTCCCGGTAAGCTTACAGATGATTGTAGTCCCCCGAAGCTCACCGTAATGGGAAAGAGTTTGAGGGATTCGACAACCTGCCGCGAAAGTTCGAGCGAACCGGTTTCGAAACTGACTACCGCCCCGTGTCCTCGAGCTTGAGCGGAGTGGATGCTGAAGTTCTTCTTCTCCAGCAACGACGGGTAATATGTCTGCTTGACGGCAGCGTGGTTCGAAAGAAAATTGGCGATGCGCTCGGCATTCTCCTGTTGCCGTTCGACACGGATGCCTAGCGTTTTGATTCCTCGCAAAAGCAGGTAGGAATCGAAAGGTCCGAGTACTGCTCCCTCCCCGTTTTGAATCAGATAGAACTCTTCTGCAAGCTGCGGATCGCGTACGATCACGGCTCCCGCAACCACGTCGCTATGTCCGCAGAGAAATTTTGTGGCGGAATGGATAACGATGTCTGCCCCAAGTGCCAGGGGATTCTGCAAATAGGGAGACAGCATGGTGTTGTCGACGCACAGAAGCGCATCGTTTCCATGAGCCAGCTCAGCCAGGGCTGCGATATCCACGACTTTTAACAATGGATTTGTTGGCGTTTCGATATGGATGAGGCGAGTGCGCTCACTGCATGCACGAGTAAAATCCTCCGCGGTGCATCCGTGAACATAGCGGACAGCGACTTGTGACCGCTTCAGAATCTTGGAGAAGAGCCGACAAGTTCCGCCATACACGTCGTCGATGACAAGAATCTCATCACCGGGCTTGAGCAATCTGGTCACTGCAGTGAGGGCGGCCAATCCACTCGCAAACGCGAATGCTCGAATGCCGTGTTCCAGTTCTGCAAGCTGCTCCTCTAGAACGGTACGAGTAGGATTGCCGCTGCGCGAGTAATCGTATTCGCTGAACTCAAGCGCTCCCTCCTGCTCGAAGGTCGCAGTCTGATAGATAGGGGTCGAAACTGCCCGATGTGGATCACCCGGACAGCCATTCGCTTGAACAAGTCTGGTATCGATTTTCATGACGCTACGCTCGCGACATATGCAGTACTGCTACAAGCCTCAGCTTTGCCCAGCGCCTGTTCAAGATCGGCAATGATGTCCGCCGCATCTTCGAGCCCGACGGAAAGCCGAATGAGTCCATCGGGAATGCCGAGCGCTTCACGGGTCGCCGGCGGAATGTCAGCGTGAGTCATGCTCGCCGGATGTGTGATGAGTGTCTCGGCTGCTCCCAGGTTTTCCGCCAGCGCACAGAGTTTGACTGACTTCATCAGTTCCAGCGCTGCGGGAGTTCCTCCTGTCACTTCAAACGACAACATTCCCCCATGCGCGCCCTGCTGGCGACAGGCTAAGTCGTGCTGTGGAAACGACTCCAGTCCTGGATAGAACACTCGGGCGACACTTGGATGGTTCTCCAGCCAGCTTGCAACCTCCAAGGCATTGTTGGAGTGCCGTTCAAGACGCATGCTGAGCGTCTTCAGACCGCGTAGCGTAAGCCAGGACTCGAGTGGAGACTGAATGCAGCCGATGGTCTTGCGCACCAGGCGAAAACGCTCCAGCAGGGTTTCGTCTTTCGTGGCCAGCGATCCGCCCACGGTGGCGTTGTGACCTTCGATGTATTTCGTGGTTGACAGCACGCTGATATCCGCGCCGAGTTCAAAGACGGGTTGAAGCGCAGCAGTCAGAAAAGTATTGTCCACGGCAAGCAGTACGCCGGCCTTCTTTGCTACACGAGACACCGCAGCGATATCGGTGAGCTTTAGCGTCGGGTTGGCAGGTGTCTCAATGAAGATGAGCTTGGTCCGCGGTTCGATTGCAGCGGCTACCGCGTTGATATCCGAAGTATCGACAAAGTTCGCTCGTACACCCACGCCCTCAAGCACTTGGCGGAACAGGCGAACGGTCCCACCATAGACGACATCGGAAATGATGGCGTGGTCGCCCTGCTTCAGGATCGACAGAAACAGCGTGGTAATTGCAGCCATTCCCGTGGAGAAGCACAGCGTGGGAGCGCCTTCCAGCGATCCAAGAACATCCTCGAGTGCCGAAACGGTGGGATTGGCCGCTCGAGAATACGTAAATCCTTTGTGAACACCAACGGCCTCTTGCACATAAGTCGTCGTCTGATAGATGGGAGTGAGAATGGCGCCTGTGGCTGGATCGGGCAAAAGATTGCCGTGAATCGTTCGAGTACAAATACCGCGCGTATCTGAAGACATGGAATCCTCCTGCGTGAACTGGATTTAGGCTGAAAATACGAAGACCGCCGGAAACCCCAGGCGGCCGCTCACGATCAGGAAGTCTTGCTACTCGACTCTCAAGCTCCCGATGTGGACAGTACACCGCCCGGGGTGCACATGGCCATATACATTCGGGTCCGATTAAGAGGAGTCATTATATTAACCCGCTGATTGCGGGATTCAGTGATTTTACACATCGGGCTGAGTCTGTCAACCACGAGATCCCTCTTGTGGATACGGGGGCAGCACAGATACGATTGCCCGCGCCGCCGGACTATTCCGATCCCAGCGGCATCCGTCGCAGTTTCACTTTCACGTTATGAAACTCAGCCCATCTCTTTTCAAGAGCACGATCGTAGCCGCGCTGGGCGGTCTGCTGTTCGGATTTGATACTGCAGTAATCTCAGGCACGACGCACGGGCTGACGGATCAATACCATCTTTCACCCAAGTTTCTGGGAATCACCGTCGCTAGCGCCTTGGTGGGCACGCTGATCGGCGCCGCTCTCGCTGCAATTCCTGGCGATCGCTACGGACGCCGAGACAGCTTGCGAGTCATGGCAGTGCTTTATTTCGTCTCGGCGCTCGGTTGCGCCTTTGCGTGGAATTGGCCCGCGCTCGTTCTTTTCCGATTTATCGGAGGCCTGGGAATTGGAGGGTCATCAGTCCTGGGCCCCATGTACATCGCCGAAATCGCGCCCGCAGCATGGCGAGGCCGGTTAGTCGGATTCTTTCAGTTCAATGTCGTGTTCGGAATCCTTCTGGCCTACCTGTCGAACTATCTTCTCAGCCTGGTTGGCTTCGGAGCCGAATGGCGTTGGGAGTTGGGAGTAGCGGCGATCCCAGCCTTTCTTTTTTTCCTGATGCTCTTCGGGATTCCACGCAGTCCGCGTTGGCTCGCGGAAGTGGGCAGAGTCGATGAGGCTCGGGCAGTGCTGCAACTCATTGGGGAAGAAAACTACGAACAGCGCCTGCGTGAAATTGTTGATTCCATTGCCCAGGCCAAGGCCCTTGGCAAAGAGGTTCTCTTTCAGAAACGCTACGCTCTGCCGGTGTTTCTCGCGATCTCGATTGGCGCGTTCAATCAACTCTCCGGGATCAACGCGATTCTCTATTACCTGAATGACATCTTTGCGCGCGCCGGTTTCGGCAAACTGTCGGGCAATCTGCAGGCAGTCGCAATTGGAGCAACCAACCTCATCTTTACCATGCTGGCCATGTCCGTGATTGACAAGATCGGTCGTAAGACTTTATTGCTGATTGGCTCAGTGGGAACGATGCTTTGCCTCGCCGGAGTGTCGGCGGTCTTCGCAACTCATCGTCACGAAGAGTTGCTGGTGTGGTTGCTCGTCGGATACATCGCGTTCTTCGCGGTGTCGCAGGGTGCTGTGATCTGGGTATACATCAGCGAAGTATTTCCCAATGTAGTACGCGCCAAAGGACAAAGCCTGGGAAGCTCCACGCATTGGGCGATGAATGCTCTCATCTCCCTTGTCTTCCCTCTTCTAGCAGCGCGCTCCGGAGCTTATCCGTTTATGTTCTTCTGCCTGATGATGGTCGCGCAATTCTTTGTTGTCCTCTTCATTTACCCGGAGACAAAAGGGATCACGCTCGAAGACATGCAGAAGCGGCTTGAGGGTTCGAAGCTAGCCGCGCATTTGTAGGAGTTTCGCCCGGCCAGGGATCGTCGAACAAGAGCTCCCAAGCCAACAAGACACAAGTCTTCGGGACTAGGTTCTTCGCCCGATTGGAAGGCGCTCGCGGATTGTTAGACTCGTGATGATGGTCGCGGATTTCACCAATCTGGTCCTCGGACTCCTCGTGGCGCTCTTCCACCGTCCCATCGCTAATTTCATATTGGACCGCGAGCATGCGTTAGACGCTTTTTTTCGCCGCCATGGCGTCCACTTTCCCGAGCCTCCCAGCCAGGCGACCGCGCACAATATCTACTTCTGCCTGGGTCTCTTCATTTCGCTCTTTTCTATCGCCCACATCTGGCTCAGCCTGTAAAGGCCATAGCCGATGGACGCTAAGCCGCTATTTCTTGCGGGCAGCGCACGTCTGCGAGAGCACCTCTGTCTTGAACACGCGAAACGCTCGAATAGAAGGAGTCTGGGAAGAATTCGGACGGGATCGATTTGCGGCAGATGCGCCAGGGTCGGTTGCGGCGTGCGTATCAACGAATGCGCCTGTGACTTTCACAAGCCGGCCAACCCGCGAGCTCAGATCTTCCGCGCTGTCGAGTTTCACTTTGGCACTGCGTTGTGTCTGAAGAAAATACGTGCCGCTCTCGTCCTGCGTTAAACACCCCTTCATCGAGCGCTCACCTCCCGGCGCCGCGCCACGATGCGACCTGGACGATGCGGACGGAGCAGTCGGGCTGCCTGGCGGTGCAGTCTGGCCGCCGGAACTGACGACTGCCAAAATCAAAAATAGAAATGCCTTTGTCACTGACGAGAGCTGTCTCCATGAATCACCATATTGGACCAATAAAGTCCTGTCCAATGTCAACAATGGAAAAGTCTCGTCCCCTGAGGACAAGGCTCTGGTTCTGATTAGTTGCTTAGGCTAATCGCTGCTTTTCACAGCATGTCAGAATCGCATCGCATGGCGAGAACGCGACTTGCTTCGCGCATTGCTTTGCGCAATTCCGCTCCATGAGCCTTCAACTGAGCGGATGCCAGCTTCAGTGAGCCCGAGAGACTCCGATTGATATTGCTCCGGTTATCGATCAGCTCTCGATGAAGCTCTTGCATGGCCTTTTGCATAGCGCGATTGATTTCGGACCCATCGATCAGCACGCCGTTAGCGGCGAACTCCCCATCTTCGATGAGCGGTTCTACGCTCTCGAGAGCCTCAGCCGCAGATGCAATCGCCAGTCCTGCGTCTGGTAACTCTTCCGGGATCAGCGCCGAGCTATCCGATCCTCTACGCGTGGGCACCGACATTGAAAGAGTCAGCTCTTTCTTGTCACGGACAATTACTAGCGATACCTTCCCATTCTTGCCGTTACGCAACGCCTCGCGCCAATCAGAATTGTCTGAGATCTTCTGATCTCCGACTTTTACAATCACATCGCCGGCGCGAAGACCAGCGGTTTCAGCAGCGCTGCCCTTTTGTACGGCACGAACGAGCATTCCATCGCCATTCTTTACGCCAAAGTAGTCGCCTAGCTGCGGTGTCAGGCTCTCCAGAGTTACACCAGATGTGGACCGAATGCGCGTGTAGCTCTGGTCGGGCCAGGCGTGCGGGAAATCGGGCATCGGGGGGATGGGAGGAGTGGGCGGCATCGCGAAGGCAAAATCCTGAGGTTCGCGAGGCCAAACTGACGACTCCAGTTTCTTTCGATCGGCGAGCTGGACCTTGATGCTCTGGGACTGACCGTCACGCATGATATCCATTGACACGGCGCGTCCGGGCGGCGTTTCACGCATCAGCCGCTTGAATTGCTCCTGACTCTCCACGGGCGTGCCGTTGAATCCTACAATTACGTCGTGCTCTTTGAAACCAGCCTTGCCTGCTGGAGCGTCCTGATCAACTTGAATGACCTCGACACCACGATCGTCTTTCAGCTTGAGCGCCTGGACGCGTTCGGCGCTCACATCGGCAACACCGACACCGAGATAGGATCGGCTGGGGGCGCCTTCAAATTCGACCGCCACCGGAGCAGCCGACAGGTGACGAATCGTCGGAGTTGGCTTCTGCGCGATCAATGGCGCCGCTGCCATCGCCAGAAGAAGAATTGAAATTAGATAAATAGGTTTCATCGAAGTTTCCCGGGCACTTCTGCCCATTATTTCTTTAGCGCGATGAATTGAATTTTTCCGGTCGAAGTATGCAGCTTAAGCATTGGACCGCCGCCATTGAGATCGCCCTCCGCTGACATTTCGCGCGGCCCATACTCGCCTTCGGACGAGATGCGCAGTCCGGGGAGCTCGCTGCGGATGGCATCTCTGCTGGTGGCAACGTCAATGATGGCATGCACGCTGACTTTCAAGTCGGAGGGAAGATAGACAATGATGTCACCCACACCCGTCTCCAAAGTGGAGTCGCTGAACTTTCCGTTCATAGTCATGAACTCGGCGGTAATGCCACCCGCTCCGGTCTCGGCGCGAACACTGTGCACTACCCGGAAACAATGAATGCTTCCGCTGCCGGTTTGCGCCTTTATGGGACCGCTACCTCCGCCCGTCAGGCGAATGCTGCCTCCTCCGGTTTCTACATCCATGGTTCCGGCGACGCTGCCGACCTCGATATTGCCTCCACCGGTTGAGCCACGCAGATCCCCGCCAACGTTCTGCACGGAAATGTTGCCGCCGCCGGTCTCAATGATGGCGTCGTGCTTGGCGGTCTCAAGATCAATATTGCCACCGCCGGTCGAAGTGTTCAGCTTGCCCCCTACCGAGGCGATATGTACCTGGCCGCCACCGGTGCGAATTCCCAAATCGGCATTCACGCTGCCGACGTTGATGGGGCCACCTCCGGTACTGGTATTCACATTTCCATTGATATCGTCGAGGCTAACCGTGCCGCCGCCGGACTCGGCATCCACCCGGCTGTTGAGGTGGGAAAACTGCAAGCTGCCGCCGTCCGTCTTGGCCTTGATCATTTCCACGGAGCGGGGCGCATTGATGTTGAACTCAACCATGCCGCGTCGCCAGTTTCCCGGGCCTTCGCCGCCAAAGTAGGCGGCCTCACCCTGGCGATTGGCAATCACTCGCAGGTTTTCAAAATTTCGGCGGGCGCTCTCTTCCGAATAACCGGTAAGGCGCTTGCGAATCGTATAAGTAATATTCGATTGCTGTGAACCGGTCACGCTCACATTACCGGTATTGGTATGAACCTTGATGAAGCGAGCGGCCGGCATACTTCCAGTAATTTCCTCTACCCAGGAATTGCCGTCACGGTAAACCTTCGATGCGCTGTCCGTCTGGGCTACGCCGAGAGTGGCGAGCGCCAGCATCAGAGTCGGAAGCGCGAATTTATTGCGAATCACTGCCAAATCGTTATTTCCTCTAGTTTCTATGCGCGGGTTGTCCAGAGCTACTCTTCCTACAGCAGCTTAGGGAGGGGCACTGGCTTCATCCGTGCCGTCCAAAAGCTCACACATTGTCCGGCTTTAGCCGCTGAGGGAACTTACAGACAGACGCCCGCAGGGGCTGAAGCCCAAAAATCAAATTCTCGATCTTACCGGCACGGCTGGAAGCCGCGCCCTTCCCTAAACCTAAATCCTTACTCAAAATCCGGGAGGTTGGAAAGCATACGCTTCGATTCTTCCTGGATGTACTTATCTTTATCTCCCTGCGCCAGCGAGGCAAACGCCTGCCGCACGCTGCTGTCGTTTTTCACCGACTCCAGCAACGAGATCGCTTGCGTCCGCACGCCGGGATTCGGGTCCTGCAGCAGCGCACCCACCACGGCGTCGCGTACTTTCTGGTCGTCCTTCACGTAGGAACGCAGCCCATCGAGAGCCTTCAACCGGACTCCGGGGTTGTGATCGAAATGCAACGCAAAAATCAGGGCTTCGCGCACACGGCTGTCGTCGGGACTCTTGGCCAGCAAATCTACCGAATCCAAGCGGAGACCGGAGTTGATGTTGTTGCGCGCGGCGAAAAGAAGAAGCTGCTGGATTTTAGGATCGTTGATCGATCCTTGCGCCTGGTCGGACAGAACCTTGTCGTATTGAATCTTTACTTGATCGCTGCCGGGGTCCTGCGTGATACCGCGAATAGTTGCGATCGCAGCTGAATCAACCGGTGGCACCACGGTAGTTGTCGTGAGGTCTGTTTTTTGGCCGGGTCTTTGTGCTACTTGCCAGGTTGTGAGTACACCAACCGCGAAGCCAATCATCAACAGCGCAGCCGTCAGCGCCGGAGCGAACTTCATCGACTGCAGCCAGCCTGCAAAGTCGAAGGTAAAACGATGCCACCC
>QIBC01000101.1 GCA_003225215.1 Acidobacteriota bacterium | reverse complement strand
CAACCAGAGCGTGTCCAGCCTCGTGGTAGGCAGTGACCTTCTTCTCGTGGTCGGAGAGCAGCATCGATTTGCGCTCTGCGCCCATGAGGACCTTGTCCTTGGCCAATTCGAAGTCGTACATGTAAACCGCTTTGCGGTTCTGGCGAGCTGCATTGAGCGCAGCTTCGTTGACCATGTTGGCCAGATCGGCGCCTGAGAATCCGGGTGTGCCGCGAGCAAGGATCGAGAGATCGACATCGTCCCCGATGGGAATCTTGCGCGTATGCACGCGGAGGATTTCTTCACGCCCACGAACGTCAGGACGCGCGACGACTACACGACGGTCGAAACGACCGGGGCGAAGAAGAGCAGGATCGAGGACATCCGGGCGGTTGGTCGCAGCGATCAGGATCACGCCTTCGTTTGACTCGAAGCCATCCATTTCTACGAGCAGTTGGTTTAGCGTCTGCTCGCGTTCATCGTGTCCGCCGCCGAGGCCGGCGCCGCGATGGCGCCCAACAGCGTCGATTTCGTCGATGAAGATGATGCAGGGGGCGTTCTTCTTGCCTTGCTCAAACAGGTCACGTACGCGGCTTGCGCCTACTCCGACGAACATCTCTACGAAGTCCGAACCTGAGATGGAGAAGAACGGAACGTTTGCTTCGCCGGCCACAGCGCGGGCGAGCAAAGTCTTGCCGGTTCCCGGAGGTCCGACGAGTAATACGCCCTTGGGAATTCGTCCGCCGAGCTTCTGAAATTTCTGCGCCTCGCGCAGGAACTCGATGATTTCTTTCAGTTCCTCTTTGGCTTCATCCACGCCGGCGACATCTTTGAACGTCACCTTCTTCTGCTGCATGGAGAGCAGGCGGGCACGGCTCTTGCCGAAAGAAAGCGCCTTATTGCCGCCGGTCTGCATCTGGCGGATCATTACGAACCAGAGCGCCGCGAACAGAATGAGAGGAGAAAGGTTCAGCAGATAGGTAGGCCAACCGTTGCCCGAGCTGTCCTTTATTGTGATGTTGACACCTTTATCGCGAAGATCCTTGAACATGTCTGGATAGTTGGCAGGAACGGTCGTCTGGAATCCAGCGTTGCCCTTGTATTTGCCGTGAACCTCAGGACCGATCACGGTTACATCACTGACGTCGCCACGGTCCACGTCCTGCATAAACTTGGAAAACGGAATCGTCGCTTCTTTGGCGCCACTGCCGCCGGCCTTCACTACCTGCCAGAGCAGTACTCCAGAGAGCAGGATAACCAGCCAAAAGGCGACAGTCTTAACGGTTGAGTTCAATTTCAATGCTCCTAAGCTCCTAACCTACCCCTCATTAGCCCGGAAGCTAGCTGCAGCCCAAATCACGCTGCCGCCTCCAGCCACGGACTTACTAAATCTCCGGTGGGTTGGCTATCGGTGAATAACGAATCCCCCAGAGTCACACTGCTTAGATGCCCCAGCAGGGCTTTCGAACCAGCTTCTGACCCAAATTGTATATGGTTTCAGACTGGAAAGCTGGCTCGAAAATAACCCATTACAACTTTGGGTCCTATCCATTAGACACCGTGGTTCGGGCTAAGGCTCTGGCACTGGCACCCGACGCTCAGCATTCACCGGCTAACTGTTTCGAGAACGCCTGATTGATTTAGACGGATTGCGGAGCGGTTGGATAACAACCAAAATCCTCGCGGGCAAGGAGCAGGGAAAATAACAGGGCGATTTGTTTGAATTCGGCAGGAATCATCGAATTTTGCCCAAAATATGCAAAATTCGCTTTAGACCAGGGATTTAACAGGGATTCTGCCTTTTTCGTTCTAAGCCAGCACCAGCAAAGCGGTTAGCGCCGTTTGGCTCGCGATTCACAAAAATAACAGGGACCGATCAGGGATTAGTGCCTGACGGCTCGATTCTTCCCGCAGAAGTTACTTTCGTTCACCCTGAATGTAAGGCAAGTTGCGCCCGTATTCGGGATCGCCCATACCGTAGCCGACGACAAACGTCTCTTCAAGGATAAAGCCCATGTAATCGGGTTGGACCGGCACCCGGCGGGCGCTTTGCTTATCGATGAGCGCCACCAGCTTGGCCGAGGCAGCGTTCCAGCTTATTACCTTCTGCAGGAGAAACTCGGTGGTGTGACCGGACTGTATCAGGCCCTCTACCAACACCACGTCTTTTCCCTTCACATCGAAGGCGGCCCCGTAGTGGATCTGTATATGAGAAGAATCGCCTGGAGCCGACTGTTTCTGCGGCTGCACGAACTGGCAGGTCACCGGAATTTCGATGGCGCGGATTAAATCGGCGGCGAAGACAAAGCCGTTAGGCAGCACACAAAGCAGCATCAGATTCTTGCCCGCATAGTCGCGGGATACCTGCTGCCCGATCTCCTTTACACGGCGTTGAATCTGCTCCGCGCTGAGCAGGATCTTAAGTGCCATGGGTCGCTGGGTTCCAGTCCTCGGGTCTGGCCCCGAACTGCAGGCATTACTCGGCACTCTCCTCGATCGAGAGCCGCTCTCCGGTCTCCGTGCGCAATTCTGGCGAATCGATGCTGCGCACCCAAACAATCCGATCCCCGGCTGCGACTACCGGCCAGAGCCGCTTCTCTTCCTCGCTCAGATGCAACGGATAAAGCAGCTCTTTGACCCGTTTCTCTGAATTGTGACGCGCAGGTCGAAACCGGTCTCCAGCCCTCCAGTTGCGCACCACTAATTCTGCAATCTCGGGAAGTCGAACTGAGTGCGGATTATACGACGCATTTTTTGCCTTTCCATTGTCTTCCGAGATGCGCGCGCGAATTGTCGTTCCCAGCGCAGCGACGCGGACCTCTCCCGGGACATGCAGCGGAAGCGCGTAGCCTGTACTCGACTCTTTCTGCTCTGCGACCTCGAAACGAAGTTCGCGAAACAGCAGCCGCACCCTCCACCCCGCGCCGAGCTCGACGATCTTGTTTTGAGCGCCGCGCTCTGCCCGTTGTGCGATCAAGTGGAGCACCGCTTGTACTTGCTCGAATTCCATGCCGCATCCAAGCTTTTCCGCAGCTGCGCGCAATAACCTCCGTTGAACCGCCAGGGGTTGCTGGTACAACTTCTGGATGTCGATAGCGATTCCTTCCGACCGGGTCTGTTTGCGTCCTCCGCCACGTGCAGGCTCGCCCGGAACAATAACTAAGGGCAGCAGCCGTGTGATCTGGTCGTTCCAATACTGCTCCTCGGCACGCGCAATCTCCGCGACGTGAGCCAGAGCGTGCTCGACTGAAGGATTCACCTCATCGCGCAGCATCGGCAACGCGCGAGCGCGAACGCGATTGCGAGCAAAACTCAAGTCGAGATTGCTTGCATCCTCACGCCACTCCTGTTTCTGAGCGCGCAGGTACTCGCGCAATTGCTCGCGGCGAACCTCCAGCAGCGGCCGCACAATTCTTCCCGCTACGCAACGATGTTCAGGAAAAATGCCGGAGAGTCCACGGCTGCCTGCTCCTCGCAGGGCCTTCATCAGAACAGTCTCTGCCTGGTCGTCCAAGGTATGCGCGGTAGCAACGCAATTGGCTTTGTGCTCCTGCAGGATTTGCGCAAAAAATCCCTGGCGCAATTGGCGAGCTGCAGTCTCCAGACTGATGTTGCTCTTTCCCGCGCGCACGCGAGCTTCGCCGCGATCGAGATGAAGCTTGAGATCGTGAGCGCTGGCAAGACCAGCAACGAAAGCTTCATCGGCGTCGGCATCGGCTCCGCGAATTCCATGGTGAAAATGCGCAACTGAGATGACGATTCCCAGCTCATTGCGAAGTTCAAGCAGAATTCGCAACAGAGCAACCGAGTCCGCTCCACCGGAAACAGCAACAGTGACCCCCTCGCCGGCACGCAAAAGCGAATGCGCGCGAATGTATTCGACGACGCGTTGTGGCAGGGGCAGCATGAAAGCATTTTTTCACCACGGAGACACGGAGTCACTGAGAATCGGGTGATCGGGTCATCGGGCGATCGGGTGAAGTAAGAATGAGACTGTCGGCAATTGGCTGTCAGCTTTTCGCCAGTCGCGGTGCGAGTGGGGAATTAGAAATTGCTTGAGGCGAATGCCGCACGTCGAATGCTTCATCTTTACTTCACCCGATGACCCGATCACCCGATGACCCGATCACCCGATTGTTCTATACTTCGCTTCCCATGAGAGTGGTCGTCATCATTCCCGCGGCGGGACTGGGCACGCGCATGGCCGCGCACTCGGGCGCTCGTCCGGGGCAGACCACGAAGCAGTTTGCCGAGATTGCGGGCAAGCCGATTCTGCTGCATACGCTGGAGAGGTTCGCGCAGGTTTCGAAGGTAAGCGACATCTACGTCGCGGTCCGCGAGAACGAAGCGGAGGACTGCCTGCGGTTGATACCATCAAACAGGTCGAGCGCACCGCCGAAGGCGCAATCATTACTTCTACTGTTCCACGCGAACGCGTGGTGATGGCGCAGACGCCGCAGGGATTTCGCTACGAATTGCTAAAGGGTGTATTCGACGACGCAGCCCAAGACGGATTCATCGGCACGGACGAGGCGTCACTGGTAGAGCGAGCCGGCCATGAAGTTGCTGTAGTGATGGGATCGCCGAGAAATATCAAAATTACTACTCCAGCAGATATGGAACTTGCGGAGTTTTACGTGCAGCAATTTCAGCGAGAAGAATTTCACCACGGAGGCACGGAGACACGGAGAAAGACGGAAAGAGGGCTATGACCGATTCTCAACCTGTGCTCTCTATGCCGAAGCAATTTGCTGACGAGGCCCTTAACGGAACAAATGACTGGCCCGGCTATTGAGGTTCATCGTCACATCGGCCCCGGACTGTTTGAGTCGGCTTGCGAAGAGTGCCCTTGTTTGGGCTTAGGCTTCCCGGGGCCGGCAAGATTTTCATGAATCTCCCCCAGTTTTTCTCCGTGTCTCCGTGTCTCCGTGGTGAAATGATCTTCGGAATCTAAGCAAATGCGCATTGGTTACGGTTGGGATTCGCACGAATTTAAGAAAGGCGTGCCGCTCCGTATCGGTGGAGTCGAGCTGAAGCATACGCATGGTCTCGCCGGGCATTCCGACGGGGACGTGCTACTGCACGCTCTCACCGATGCGCTACTTGGCGCCATAGCCGCAGGCGATATCGGAAGCCACTTCCCTCCTTCCGATCCGCAATGGAAGGGGGCGGACTCCTCTATTTTTGTCCTGGAAGCCCTGACTAAAGTTCGTCAAGCGGGGTGGGAGGTTTGCAACGTGGATTCAACTCTAATCCTCGATGCGCCGAAGATCGGTCCGGTGGCGAACCGCATTCGTCAGAGCATAGCGGAACTCCTGGAGATATCGCCCGAGGACGTTGGGGTAAAGGCTAAGACTCCCGAGGGCATGGGAACCGAGAAGGCCGCCATCGCGCACGTAGTGGTTCTGCTGGAGAAGCACGAAGATCACAAACGACTCGAAGTCGCCGCCGCGATGCTGGAGGCTGACAACCATGTGGATGAAGTTGTGAAACAACTCGTCAAGGACGTTCGGCTCGAGAAGGCGCCTGCGAAGAAATAGTTTCGGAGCGACGGAACTCTGCTCTAGACCGTTTTGGGAATTTGCAGTCGGAGATTAATACAGCCGGAAGTTCACTTCAATGTCGACATAGACAGCCACCTTACGACCGTCCTTGATGGCCGGTTCGAAGAGCCACTGATTGACTGCCTCGATGGCCTTTTCGTCCAGGCCGAGGCCGAGTGAACGTACCACGTGAGGATCGTGAATTTTTCCGTCTTGGCCGACCGTAGCCCGCACTACCACCGTTCCCTGATGCTTGGCTTTGCGGGCTTCTTCTGAGAATTCAGGCTCAGTCTGATACTTGATGCGCGGAGGTGCAACACCGCCGCCAACCTGGAACACCCCGCCGCCGATGCCCGCCGTGTCGCCAGGTCCGACGCCGCGTCCGTTGCCATTGCCAACGCCGCCGCAGCACGACTCGCCGACTCCAGAGCCGTACCCCGTACCGTTCGAAGGAACACTCAGCACGCTGGTCAACGATCCAATTGGACCTTGCTGATTGATCTTCACCTGCGGTGGAACCATCACGGTTTGCTCGACCGCGAGCTTGGGATTGTCATTGCGGATGACAACCGTTGGAGGCGTGATTTGCTGCATGCTGAACTTTGGCGGAACGCCTTTGCTGGCTTCGAGCTTGTCGCGATCACCGCCGCCGCCGCCGCCGCCGACCTGCTTCGCCGAAGCCGGCATTGGAATATAGGCGCCGATTTCTACTACCGGGCCTAACGCCTGCGCGATTTGCGCGCGATGCGTCACTACCTGATGCGTGACGTAAAGCAGCAACGCGAGAGCAACCGTGTGCAGAAGAATCGAGGTGTAAAAATTTCGCGACTGGACGGCGTACGTGCCGTAGCCTTCACCAAACAGAGTTGGCAAAATGTCGGTCGGCTGTTTGGGCGGAGAGACATTTCCCGAGCCGGGGAGCCGAGGTGCCGGTTGGGCCGAGGTAGCCATGAGTCGTACTCCACAGTATAGACTGTCTTCGCCGCAAAAGGTTCCAAGCCTTCCATTCGCGAGACAGGAATTTCCTTAATACACTCTAGTACGTTCGCAATCCACTGCCAGGATTTACAGGGCAACCTGCTCAAAATAGGCCAAAAACCAGCCCGCAAATAATAGTCACAGACGATAACACGGGCTAGACGCCTCTGCCAGTTAATTGGGATGAAAGCCATTTGGATGACACCGTTTGTCGCGAGCTACTCGACAATCCGGACAGCGCAAGCCTTGCTGCCGGGGTTCGGAATCGGGTGATCGGATCATCGGGTCATCGGGTGATCGGGTGATCGGGTGAAGTGAACCCGATTGCTGTCAGCTATCAGCTGTCGGCCTTCTACCGGTGAAGCTGTTGACGACGTTTCAACACGTCATCCCCGACAGAACGCCGACACCGAATGCCAGGCGTCTTTACTTCACCCGATCACCCGATCGCCCGATCACCCGATTCGCCCCGCCCGAATCCCCAATTACGCTCCTTGCATCTGATGCGCATGGATTTGCAGCTTGAGGGCAAACGCGCGCTCATAACTGGATCAACTGCCGGCATTGGCTATGCCATTGCCGAGTCCTTGGCGAAAGAAGGGGCAGCCGTCATCGTGAATGGCCGCACTCAGCGGCGCGTGGATGAAGCACTTGGGAAGCTCAAGAAGGCTAACCTCCACGGAAAAATCGCAGGGCTGGCCGCGGACCTCGGAACAGCGAATGGCACGAAGCAGGCAATCGGTAAATATCCGGATCTCGACATTCTGATCAACAATCTCGGGATATTCGAGGCCAAACCGTTCGAAGAGATTCCGGACGAGGACTGGCTTCGCTTCTTCGAAATCAACGTGCTGAGCGGAGTTCGCCTCAGCCGGCATCATCTTCCACGAATGAAGCAGCGGAATTGGGGACGCATTGTTTTCATTTCCAGCGAATCCGGGTTTCAGATTCCGGCGGAGATGATCCATTACGGCATGACCAAGACGGCGCAGATCGCCGTTGCGCGCGGCTTGGCAGAAACCACGGCCGGCACCAATGTGACCGTCAACAGCGTGCTTCCCGGACCCACAGCATCGGAAGGCGTGACCGATTTTGTGGAGCAGATGTCCTCGCAACAGAAAGTCGGGCGCGCTGAATTCGAGCGCGACTTCTTCCGTAACGTGCGTCCCACTTCTCTGCTGCAACGATTCGAGACGCCTGCGGAGATTGGAGCCGTCGTAGCCTTCGTCTGCAGTCCGCTTTCGTCGGCAATCAATGGAGCTTCGCTGCGTGCTGACGGAGGAGTAGTGAGAGCGATCTGATTCGCTGTTGATTACGTGGATCCGGCCGCCCTCGGCCGGGTGTTTGCACACGCGTGCATTACATTTAGGGAATGCGAGGGTTCGAATTCATAAAAACAAGAGTCAATCCCCGGGCGGGGGCGACTGGATCCACGTTGTCAATCCTGGCAGCCTTCATCAGTCTCGTCTTTCCCAATCTGGCTTCTTCCCAAACCGTTCATCCACAACTTGTCGGCTACTACGCCGAACGCCACGCAGCCAACGGCGACTATCCCGTCAAGCAGCTTGCAAGCAACGGGGCAGCCGGTTTGCTCACCCAGCTCAACTACGCGTTCGGCAAGGTCTCGCAAAGCCGATGTCAGCTCCTGGATCCCAATTTGGAATTGAAGCGAGCGCTTTCGGCAGGTGACAGTGTTGACGGCACCCCGGACCCGGCAGATCCGAATCAACTGCGCGGAACCTTTCATCAGCTTCAGGAGCTCAAGAAGCAATTTCCCAAATTGAAAATCCTCATCTCGCTGGGCGGTTGGGTTAACTCCGAAGGTTTTTCCGACGCGGCGCAGCCGGAGCATCTCCATGATTTTGTGCACTCGTGCATCGACATGTACGTCCGCGGCAATTTCACTCCCGGAATCCGCGCGCCCGGGATCTTCGATGGAATCGACATCGACTGGGAATATCCGGTGGACGGAGGCTTGATTCCCGGGCGTCCGGAAGACACGAAGAACCTGAACGCAATGGCAGCCGAGTTCCGGCGCCAGTTGAACGCTGTTCGCCCTGGTTTGCTGCTCACCACGGCTATTCCCGCCACGCAGGAGGACTACAAGCACTACGACCTGGGAGTCCTCGGCAGGTACATGAACTACATCAACATCATGGCTTACGACATGCACTGGAACGGCGAGAAGATCACAAATCTGCACAGCGCTCTCTTCCACGATCCCGGCGATCCATCAAAGCCGCCCGAGGACACGCATTTTGGCGCGCATGCAGTACAGGACTTCTTACGGGCAGGTGTGCCCGCGCGAAAGATCGTTCTAGGCGTGCCCTTTTATGGGAAAGGATGGACAGGCGTTAGCAACACGAATCATGGCCTATATCAGTCGGCAAAAGATGCATCCAAGTCGCCGCCCGAATATCGCAATTTGAAGGCACTGCCCGGCAGTGCCGACCGCCAGTTCTATCCAAAGACCGCGACGTGCTCAATTTGGAATAACGGTGAGTTCTTCAGCTATGACTGTCCCGAAGCAATGCCAGTCAAGCGGCAGTACGTGCGAGAGCATCGTCTCGGTGGTCTGATGTTCTGGGAGATGGGTCAGGATACGAGTGACGCGGAGCTGCTGAAGGCCTTATCCGGCAAGTAGGGGCTGGAGGGTAGAGACGCAGCATGCTGCGTCTTTGCGATGCAGATGGTACGAGTAGTTAAAGCATGGCAAGGCCAACGTGCATGGTGGAGACGCAGCATGCTGCGTCTCCACCTTTTCAGACCCGTTCAACCGTTTCTCCGGTGTCGTATTGTGGAACTTCATCCTTACGCTCTTGCTTGCGGTAAAGGAATCGCAGCATGATCGGCGCGAAGATTGTCGTCACACCTGTCATGAACACCACGATCGCGTAAGCCGCGTCGGAGATCATCTTCATCTGCAGGCCGAGTAGCGCGATGATCAGACCAACTTCTCCTCGTGGCGTCATGCCTACACCGACCTTCAATGCGGTATCCCAGCCTTCGCGCAACACCGGAAGTCCGCAGCCCAGGAGTTTGGAAATAATGGCGAGAATCGAAATTACTCCGGCTGCCAGCCATAACGATCCATTGAAGACGTTGAGGTTGAGCTTGGCTCCCATAACGAAAAAGAAGAATGGAGCGAGGAATTCATTGATGCCGGCAACGCGCGGCGTCAGATGCCATTCTGGGGCATATTCGGCGAAGGCCAGGCCGGCGAAGAAGGCGCCAATGATGGAAGCCATTCCGATCTTCTCGGCCCCCACAGACAGCGCAAGACAGATGCCCAGCGCCAGGACCAGCGGAGCATTGTGCGTCTCCATTCGTTCCAATCCGGGACGCATTCGCTGAATCACGTGAGGCGCGAAGAAGATCATGATCAGCGCGAATCCAACCGCCTCCACCAGCAGCACGCCCAACTGAATCCAGGCAATGGTACCGGAGGAGACGAGTCCGACTACCACGGCAAGCAGCACCATACCAAGAATGTCGTCGAAGACCGCCGCTCCCAAAATGATCTTTGCTGGACGAGTCTGGATTACGCCGAGATCCTCCAGCACCCGCGCGGTGATGCCAACGCTGGTCGCGACCATGGCTGCTGCGATGAAGACGGCTTCGTGTCCGGGATGATGTCGAATCAGGAGAAACGCAAGTCCCATCAGGAAGGGCAAGGCCACACCTGCGAGAGCTACTCCCACTGCTGATGCGCCAATGCGGATGAGCTCCTTGGGCCGAGTCTGGAGGCCCACAGTAAAGAGAAGAAAGATTGCGCCGAGTTCGCCGATCGACGTGGTAGCTCCGGTTGGAACGATGAAGCCGGTAAGGTAAGGACCGAGCACAACGCCTGCGAGGATCTCTCCCAGCACCGCCGGTAATGAAAGCTGCTCAAAGAGTTCGCCGAAGATCTTCGCCCACAGGAAGATCACCAGGAGCTGCAGCAGAAATGGATCGGCGCCGTGCGTCATGCCGAGTATTCATTGTCCCTGTGACCTAGGCTGCGCGCCACTGAAATCCAGAGTACCTGGATTGGAATGCCAAAGTGCGCCAGCACAACGGTAGAGACGCAGCATGCTGCGTCTCTTCCATGCAGCGTCCTACGCCGGACGTTTTGATCATCCCCGATCAGTCTCGAGGAAACCCAAGCATGCTGCAGGCTTGTCCAAATTAGCTTTGCCATCCCAGAGCTGTGCCGCGCCTCTTGCGGGACGACTGGATTTGATTTGCGACGGGAAGGCAATTCAGCCGTCCGGCGAGAAGCCGCGACTCGATTTCGGGACAACCTGCACCCGGGGTTGGCACCACCGGGCTATTCTCAACCGTGCCGCAAAAGGCGCGGCACTGCTCTCGGACGATGCTCCCTTTGCAGGAGTGAATTCGGACGGTCTTGCAGCATGCTGCGTCTCTACTGCGAGTCAATTCATCCAAGCTGTTAGGTGGTAGTCTGATAAGCAAGCCCAAGGCTGAGCAGCCTGAGGAGCTTAACCGCCTAGAAACTGGTTTTCATGGATCATCGCGCATTTTTCTTTCAGAGGCTGGGTCTCACGAATCGAGACCTTGAGCGGTACCTGGCTGAGGCATTGTTGGCGGGTGGGGACTATGCCGACCTGTATTTCGAGTACCACACTTCAACCTCGTTGAGCCTCGATGAGTCGCTGATCAAATCCGCAACTCAAGGCATTTCAGCAGGGTGCGGAGTTCGCGTTATTTCCGGTGAACGTACCGGATACGCCTATACCGACGATCTCTCCCCAGAACGGATCCTGCGCGCTGCGCGTACGGCAGCGCTTATCGCCAGCGGACCGAACAAGCAGCCCATCGTTAACCTCAAAGACCCTGCCGGCGGACATACTCTCTATGCCGTTGCCTCCCCATCGGTTGATGCAGAGGTGGCCGCTAAGGTCGAGCTGCTGCAGCGTGCTGACCGCAGTGCCCGTAGCTACGATTCACGCATTGTGCAGGTTCGTGCCAGTTACGCCGACGAGCTACGCCGGATTCTGGTAGTGGGATCCGATGGCGTAGTTGCATCCGACTCGCAGCCTCTGGCGCGCATGAGCGCGTTCTGTATCGCCAAAGACGGGCAGAATTCCGCTCGGGGCAATTCCGGCGGCGGCGGGCGCGTGGGCATCGAGTATTTCCAGACAGAGAGAACGCCCGAATACTTCGCTCACGAGGCTGCACGACAATCGATTATTCAACTCGACGCGCGAGAAACCCCTGCCGGAGAGATGGAAGTTGTACTCGGTCCGGGATGGCCGGGAGTTCTGCTGCACGAGGCAGTTGGCCACGGGCTTGAAGCCGATTTTAATCGCAAGAAGACCTCGGCATTTGCTGGATTGGTTGGGAAAAGAGTCGCGAGTGAAAAGGTGACTGTCGTTGACCATGGCACCATGCCGTCCAAGCGCGGATCAATCAACGTGGACGATGAAGGTTCTCCAACGCAGCACACAACCTTGATCGAGAATGGAATTCTCAAGGGTTATATCAGCGACAAGCTTTCGGCGCGCCTCATGGGCATCGCGAATACAGGCAATGGCCGCCGTGAAAGCTACGAACACATTCCCATGCCGCGGATGACAAATACCTACATGCTCGCCGGTCAGGATGAGCCCAAGGACATCATCAAGTCGGTAAAGCGCGGACTCTTCGCCGTGAACTTCGGCGGTGGCCAGGTAGACATCACGAACGGCAAGTTCGTCTTCTCGGCGTCAGAGGCCTATCTGATCGAAGACGGCGAGATCACGGCGCCAGTGAAAAACGCAACGCTGATCGGCAACGGGCCTGATGTGCTTACCCGAGTCTCGATGGTCGGCAACGATCTGCAGCTCGATGAAGGCGTGGGAACCTGCGGTAAGGATGGACAGTCGGTTCCAGTAGGCGTGGGCATGCCGACGATTAAGGTGGATCGACTGACCGTCGGGGGAACTGGATAGTTTTTCATCCTTCGGCGTGTTGAATGACAAGCACCACGGTGTCGGATGACAGAGCACCGGCGCGAAGCGGGGAATTCTCGTAGCCCATCGGCCTAAGCCCTGGGTAGGTGTGAGAAGCGAATTGAGCGCCGTGGGCGCGGCATTCTTCCGTACTGCTTGGGGCGGATTGTACGGCGCCTCCGGTGCTCCATCGTTAGATCTACCCAATCCTTACGGCATTGGGCTACTAGAATTACGCGCTTCGCGCACGTTCCAAGGTGGAACTGAACAGCAAGACAGCCGAAAATGCCAGTCGAAACCCAGGAACGAATCGAACTCGGGGCAGGACTGAAAGAAATCGCCGCCGACGTAGTCGCGGGGGCGAGGAAGGCGGGTGCTACTGCCGCCGATGCGATTGCACGCGATGGTAATGAGTTCTCGACGCTGGTTCGGCTGGGTGAAGTTGAAACTTTGAAAGAGTCTGGCGCACGCGCACTTGGACTGCGCGTATTCGTCGGCAAGCGCGCGGCGGCTACGCATACCAGCGACTTCTCGCGCGATGGCATCGAACGTTTGGTTTCGAGCGCCATCTCCCTGGCACGAGCAACGTCAGAGGACCCAATCGCCGGCCTCCCGGATGCATCCAGCCTGGGTGCTCTGAAGCAGGATCTCGATCTCTACTACGACGATGTCTACTCGCTCTCGACGGCCGACAGGATTGATTACGCGCGTCGCGCCGAGGCTGCGGCAATGGCTGCCGATCCCCGCATCACGAACTCCGACGGCGGTTCGTTTGATGCCGCCACGGGATATAAAGTCCTCGCGAACTCGCTCGGTTTTGTCGGTGAATATCGGCGGTCGTATTGTTCAGTTTCAGCCGTACCGATTGCGCAGGCAGGAGGTTCTGCCATGCAGCGCGACTATTGGTACTCGGCTTCGCGCACCCTGCAAAAACTGGAATCACCTGAAGCCGTCGGTCGAAAAGCTGCGGAGCGGACGCTGCGTCGTGTCGGCGCTCATAAGGTTCCCACGCAAAAGGTTCCGGTAGTGTTCGATCCCATGGTGTCGCGCGGCCTCATCGATCACATCTTCGACGCCGTGAACGGCGATGCCATCTATCGTCACGCGTCTTATCTGAGCGGCAAGCTGGGAGAGCAGATCGCCGGCGAAAACATCACCATCGTCGACGATGGCACGATGGTCGGCGGCTTCGGTTCCTCTCCGTTCGATGGAGAAGGAGTGCCTACGCGTCGTACGGTGGTGGTCGAGCGCGGAATCCTGAAGAGCTACCTGCTGAACACCTACACCGCACGAAAGCTGAAGCTGCAGACTACAGGCAACGCCGCACGTGGTCTGACCGGTAATCCCGGAATCGGTTCCGGCAATTTCTATCTACAGCCTGGGGACAAGGATCCCAAAGACATCCTGCGCGATATTCCCAGTGGACTTTATGTGACCGAGTTTTTGGGATTCGGCGTAAACCTGGTCACTGGCGATTTCTCGCGCGGCGCCTCCGGCCTCTGGATCGAAAACGGTGAACTCACCTTCCCAGTGGAAGAAATCACCGTGGCTGGAAATCTGAAGGATATGTTCCGCAACGTTTCGGCTATTGGGAACGACCTCGAGTTCCGCAGCTCCATCGCCGCTCCTACCCTCCGCATCGATGGAATGACCGTAGCTGGAGAGTAACTGCTTTAGGAATCTTACGGTTACGCCTCGATTAACCTGTTCCTCTATCGACAAGAGCAGGCCGGACCTGTCAAAACTACACAAAGCAAAGTACTAAACCCAAAACATCTACTCTGGATTCCAACCTCCCATAGCCACTTCGCGTCTGAACTATCCAGAGATGTACCTGCGCACAGCAATTGCCGTAATAGTGAACTTCCTGCTGATCGGAGCGCTGACGGTGTATGGGTTCCGCCTCTTCGCCGAGTATCACGCCAAGGGACGGTGGGCCAAGAACGTAACCAGCCTGCTGGCCGGCATTGGCTTAATGACGCTGGCGGCAGCATTGCTTCTAACACCACAGAACGCGGCAATTCTTACGCAGATTTCGCATACCAAGATCGCTCGCATCCTGCTGTGGGCGAGCAACACGCTCTTGCTTACAGCAATTGCGGCTTTTGGATTGATCACCCACAGCCGGCCCCTGCGGCTCTGGCATGAACGCAAGATCGAGAGAGACCTAAGGCGTGAACTCCCCAAAATTCCCTGAGAAAAAGAATCGCCGGAGGGGATCGCCTGCCGATCGCGGGCGTGTGGTGAAGTTCCCGGCCGCAGCTGCTGAAGCTCCCGTGAAAAGAGAATGGAGCCTCTGGCGACTAGGCCCCGGAGTGGTGACCGGCTCGGCCAATCTGGATCCCTCCGCGGTTGTGACCGCAACGATCGCGGGAGCGGCCTTCGCGCACTCTTTGCTGTGGGTCGTAATCCTGGTCGTTCCTTTTCTGCTCGCCATTTTCTCCGTTACAAGCCGCATCGGCACTGAGACCGGATTGGGATTGCTCGACCTCGTGCGCGAGCACTACGGCCGCGGATTCGCGGTCGCAGGCGCCGCACTCACAATCTTGACGAATTTTGCCGTGGTGACTGCGGACATCATGGCCGTTTCCGACGCGCTGTCGATTCTCACTGGACTCTCGCGCATGTTCTTCATCGTAGCGACCGCGTTTTTTGTGTGGTACATCCTTGTCTTCCAAGATTACCAGAAGATCACGCGCGCACTGGTTCTGTTTTCACTGCCGTTGTATCTGTATGTAGCTGCGGCGATATTTACGCATCCTCATACTTCCACTCTGCTGCACGATATTTTCATGCCGCGAATGCAGGCTAGTTCGGAGTACGCGGAGAACATCGTTGCACTGTTCGGCTCATTCCTTACCCCTTACATCATCATCTGGCAAACGAGTTCGCGCAGTGATCCCAATCATGAGCACCACGGCGCCGACTCGATCATCTCGACGGCAGTTACCTTTGTGCTGGCCTGCTCCATCATTATGGCCGCGAGCGCAGTACTGCACTTCGATCATGCTCCTGAAATGACTACACGCCAGGCCGCGGAGGCCCTCCGACCGGCTGTGGGAGATTGGGGCCCGCTCGTTTTCGCCATCGGCATCATTGGATCGGGAATGGTGGCGTTGCCGGTGCTGACGGCTTCCATGTGCTTCGATCTGGCCCAGGCGGTCGGGTGGAAGGCGGGACTAAGTGAGAAACCATGGGAAGCGAAGCGGTTTTACGTTTTGATTTCTGCTGCCGTCTTCCTGGCCGCGGGAGCAAACTTTCTCCGCATAAACCCTGTTACAGCGCTCTATTGGTCCATGGTTCTGGCAGGTGTGCTCCTCATTCCTACGCTCATCTTCATTCTGCTGATTTCGAACGATCGCCGCATCATGCGCACCGTGAATACCCGCTGGCAGAACTTCTGGCTGGGAGCAGCCGCGGGCGGAACCGCCGGCGCCGGTCTGATCTACATGCGCTACGCGCTGTTCTAGGCGCTTTCCGCAGCATGGTAGAGACGCAGCATGCTGCGTCTTTAGGAGAATGTCTGCTATTCCAGCTCGGCTGGCAAAACCAGCGTCGCGAAACAGGCTTCGCCTGTTAGAATCGCAATATCCCTTCATGAATGCAGATCTCGAAAGGTTGATAAAACTCGAACAGGTAGATCGCGAGATAGGGCGCTTATCCGCCGAAGTAGCCGCACTTCCCAAACGAGTCGCCGAAATCGAGCATCAGCTCTCCGACGCCAAGGCCAGGGTCGAACAGGCAAAGACTGCGATGAAGTCACAGGAACACAGGCGGCGCGGCCTGGAATCCGATATCCAGTCATACCAGCAGAAGATCGGCAAATTTCGCGACCAGTCGCTCGACGTTAAGACCAACGACCAGTACAAAGCCCTGATGCATGAGATCGAATTCGCGCAGGCGGAGGTCCGCAAAGCCGAAGACAAGATCCTGGAAATCATGGAGGGTGGCGAGTTGTTTGATCGCCAGGTAAAGGCGTCTGAGGGAGAGCTAAAGACCCAGTCCGCGCAAGTTGAGAAAGAAAAAGAAGAAGCGCGAACCCTGACTGCGAAGGACGAGGCACGGTTGAAAGAGCTCCAGGGCGAGCGCAGTGGACTCCGCTCAGGAGTAAATGACGATCTCCTGACTCTTTACGATCGCCGATAAGAAGAAGACGAAGAAAGCGAAAGCTACTCGCGAAGCAGAGGCTCCATCAGAATCGCCTGAGCCGGGAAGTTTGGAAGTCTCAGCGGATAGACCTTCCTAAATTCATCAAAACCTAAGCTGCCCAGTTTGGTAAGATGCCAGCGCGAAGCTGGGCTGCAAGAATTCCGCGGCTTCGCGCTGGTGTTCGGCCTTCCGGCCGCCTCTTCCCAATCTGAAACTACACCTCACGCAACTTTGGCTTTGCGCGCACTCTGGAATACTGAGAACGCCGCGCCCTGTGGATCCGTTAGCACAGCAAATCGGCCTACGTTCTCCATTGAAACTGGGCCGAAGAGCACCTTGGCGCCAGTCTGCTTTGCCTTGTCGACAGTCGCATCGCAGTTGGAGGTTTCAAAATAAAGGAGCCAATGCGGCGGAACATTCGGATTAACCTGTTCCGCAGGTGGAACGCCTCCGATGTAATCCTCGCCATTCTTGATGTGCATATAGCCGGAAGGATCTTTTTCGTCCTTCTCCAGCTTCCATCCGAACAGCTTGGTGTAGAACTCACTGGCGCGGGCTACGTCAGGAGTGTTGAGGTCGGCCCAGCAGAATGCGCCATTGGTATTTCTGGCGCCCGCCGGACGGGATTTCTTGTCTTGCCAGATGCAGAACGTGGCACCTGTAGGATCCTGCACAACCGCCATGCGCCCCACGTCCATCACGTCAAACGGCTGCGCAATGACTTTGCCGCCCAACTCACTGGCGCGGCGGGCAGATTCGTCCACGTTGTCTGAGGCAATGTAGATCATCCAATGCGGAGGCACGCCGTGTTCCTGCTGATCTTTGCGCAGGGTGTATGCGGCGGCGGCATCTTGTCCATCGAGTTTAAACATTGAATAGAATTCATCGGGCCCCATGGGCGCGTCATCGACGGTCCAGCCGAAAAGGTCCATGTAGAACTTCTTAGCGGCCTTCTGGTCGGTGGTTCCGAGTTCCATCCAGCAGAAAGAACCTGGTTTGAGTGTGGCTGTCGTTGTCATGGCGCGAAAGTATAAATCCGCCTCGCGTTAGCGAGTGATTAAAAACTCTCTTAGGCCGGGTCTGTGGGACGAAACGCCAATGGGTGAGGACTAGCGGTGCAGTCCTTCCTCCATCTTGCGCAACTGAGCCACTGTCTCGACTAGATTTCCATTCTGGAATAGGCGAATTCCGGCGATGCCGCCTGCGCCGCCTTTAAGACAATCGACTGCATTTGCTACCGTAACTCCCCCTAATGCCAGCACCGGCATAGGATGTTGGGCCGCTCTGCGCTCTCGGCTGGCTGCTCTCAGGCTGGTCAGCCCGGTTGCAGCGGTTTTCTCTCCTCGTTTCCCGAATACCGGTCCATAGACCGCAAAGTCGGCGCCCTGTGCTTCGGCCAGCGATACCTCCTGAACCGTGTGGCAAGAGACACCGATCGCGGGAGCCGAGACTCCAACATGCGCAAAGATCACTCGCGCATCCGAAGCAGAGACATCATCGGAGCGCAGATGCACGCCATCTGCTCCGCAGGCGATGGCTACGTCGATACGCGAGTTAATCAGTAGTCTTGTGCGCATGCCCCTGGCGCTGCGTGGGAGCGAATGGTGGGCAATCTCTGCCGCCCGATTTCCCAATTCGACAAGCTCGCGCGCACTAAGATCCTTCTCCCGGAGCTGAATTGCGTCGACGCCGGCGTTAGCCGCCGCCGAGATTCGCTCAAGCAATAAGCGGAGCGCTTCGTCGTGATTAGTCGAAAGTTGGCTGCGATCGGTTATGTAGTAGAGAAACAATCGTCGAGCTTAACAAACATGCGCTCTTTGCCATGCAACGCGGGAGTACATTCCGGCCTCTTCTGATGGCATGACAGCAGGTGAGCTAGGAGTACAGATCATTCAATTGTTGCTGATTGCAATCCCCATCGCCAGCATCAGTTGGACGATTACGCACGAAGAGATCTTCCGCGAGCCTCGCGAGTTCTGCGCGCGCTGTAGCAAGCAGGCACGGCATCTGCTACAGCGCAAGTTCTTCTACTTGTTTACCTGCGAATATTGCTTCAGCCACTGGGTTGCGGTCCTCTTTCTGCTGATCACGCACTACCGCCTGATCTATCAAGATTGGCGCGGATCATTGCTCGGGTTCTTTGCCCTGGTCTGGATGGCGAACCAATACATCTCGATATTCGACCGCCTGCGCCTCAACATCAAGCGCGAGCGAGTAGAGATCAAGGGTGAGGAGCACGAGGTGAAACGAAAGACCGGCGAGGATCAGCGCAAAGCCGCGTGATCCGCCGGAGGCTTCAGCCAGAGAGCATTCGCGGACCGCAGCACGTTGGTTTTTTCGTCCGAAATCCCATCGCCTGAACGACCTCTTACCTGCCCGGAACCACGATTGCTGTTGTTCTCGCATTTTTGTACAGCAAAGCACGATAATGGAGCGCCGCATTTACCATGCCCAGTCGACAATCAATGCGCCAAGCAATTCACTCAGCTCTTCTGTTGTGCAGCCTATGCTCGCTGCTAACCGCTCAAAGCGCGACCGACAAAGGCACGAAATCAGCAACCTCCGCGACGCCGACATTCCGCGCGAATTCCAGGCTCGTACAGATCGACGTGATCGTTCTCGACGGAAATGGCCATCCAATTCAGGGGCTTAGGCAGAGCGATTTCAAAGTCATCGAAGATGGAAAACTCCAGCAGGTGAGCTCGTTTGATGCGCATGAAACTAAGCTCACCGCGGCGGTACAGGAGCCGTTTCACTTGCCACCGCACCAATACACGAATGTCCCGGTGGATGAGCCTCGCGGCCCACTCGCAGTAGTGCTATTCGACACACTCAATACCCCGGCGCTCGATCAGGCTGCGGCACGCCATCATCTGCTTGAATTTCTTAGAGCACTGCCACCCGGCCAAACCACCGCGCTATTCACGCTGGGCACCCGCATGCGTATGATCCAGACCTTCACCGGACAATCCGATGTTCTGGTGGCGGCCGCGCGCAGGCTCCTCGCGGGCTCATCTCCTCTGCTCACTACAGAAACAGAGCACCAGCGCAACGAGGATGATCTGATCTACCGTGAGCGAATGACGGCTCCGTCCATAACTGGACCCGGCTCAGGTGCGGCGGCACAACCGCCCCTTGACTCAGATCTTCTGGCCGGAACCACGGCGAGATTGCGCGACGCTCTCACCGAGCAAGAGCGCTTCCAGATTACCCAGCGGGTCGGAATCACTTTGAAATCACTGGCGGAATTGGCTGCGATGCTGCAGGGCTATCCTGGACGTAAGAATCTGCTGTGGCTCTCAGGAGCGTTTCCGTTCAGTTTTGGTCCAAATCCATTCATACGTTCTGAGGAGCGCGACCGCGGCAACTTCGACATTGCGGTCCGTCAAACGACCTCACTCCTGTCGGCGGCGCAAGTGGCTGTGTATCCCATTGATGCTACCGGTCTGCGCACCCACGGCATCGATCTCGCCAACACCGGCGACAGCATGACCGGCTTCGATTCGAGCACGGGCGCGTCCCGGCTGAATGCGGGATTCGCACGTCAGATGGTGGATGAAAGCGATGCTCAAGCCACGATGGACGAGATCGCAGAGCAGACCGGTGGCAAGGCCTACTACGGAACCAACGGCCTCAAGACGGCAATGCAGCGCAGCCTTGACCAGACGTCGGCGTATTACACCATTGCCTACGCGCCGCACAACCAGGATTGGAACGGCAAGTTTCGTCACATCAGCGTAAAGACAGAACGCGCTGGAGTAACTCTGCAGTATCGGCGCGGCTATTACGCACTTCCCGAACCGGTACATTCACCTCAAGATTCAACCGCCAGACTGGTTGCCGCCCTGCGTCCTGACATACCGGACTCGACCGCACTCAACCTCAAAGCACAAGTGCTGCCGCCCGATGCAGATCATCGCTCTGTGCGAATTACATACCTCGTCAATCCTCAGCAAATCACGTTCACGGATGCTGCAGAAGGCCGCAAGCACGCATTCGTCGATCTGCTTGCTGTTGTGTGGGACCAAAACGGGAGAGACGTAGGGCATTCCGCCGACACAATCGATGCCACCTTCAGCCAGAAGGAATATCTCAGTATCCTTCGCGCCGGACTGCAGGCTTCGCAGGAAATTGCCGTCAAGCCCAGCGCATACCGCGTCAGATTGGGCGTGGTAGATCGCTTGAGCCAGCAGGTGGGAACTATCGACGTCCTGCTGGCTCAGCCTCAAACCCGGAAATAGCCGCGTTCACAGCCCCGATGGGGAGGGTTGGTCCTCATCTCCCGGCTTTTGCGGGGTTTTGGGCAACTCCTTCTCGATCGGCTTACGCGGAAACATTTGATCGCGCATGGCTGCGTTGTAAACAAAATCCGCAACGATCACCGCGATCTGCTTGAGATCGTCGAACTGCAGACGGTCATAAACGTCCATATTGGAGTGATGAGTTCTGGTCTCGTATTCGATTGGATCCTGGATGAATTGGAATCCAGGGATCCCGACTGCGTCGAATGAGAGATGGTCTGTGCCGCCGGTAGAGCGCATGGTAAGCGTGTCCACGCCCAGATCTTTGAACGGATGCATCCAGGCCTCGAAGATCGGCTGCACTCCGGCATTCTCCTGCATGTACACACCGCGAATCTTTCCGGTGCCGTTATCGATGTTGAAGTACGCCGATACCTTCGCCCGATTGAAGGATTCTCACCGCCTCCATCATTACGATGCTGCCGGCGCCATTGTCAGTCGCACCTGTGCCTGTGTGCCACGAATCAAGGTGGGCTCCGAGCATGACGACTTCGTCTTTCTTGTCGGTGCCGGGGATCTCCGCGATCGTGTCGTACTGCTCATCGGCGTCGGACCAGTTGTTCTTCACGTTGATCTCGAGCTGCACCGGCGTTTTCTTTTCCACCAGACGCGCCAGGCGGTCCCATTGCTCAATCGCCAACGTCAACTGCGGAACTGCGCCCTGCGGCTCGTTCTTGCGATACGTGCCCCCGCTTTGCACGAAGACAGTTCCCCCACCCTCAGTTTGCCGGCTGTGATCGATCGTAGCGACGGGCTTTTCTTCGGCAAGAAACTGATTGAGGTCGCGCTGGAACTGCTGGCGTCGTTGCTGATCTTGTGGACTAAACGCCGGCCTTTCGCTCGGCAGTTCATAATTCGCAACATCTGCCAATGACTTCTCGGAGTAGCGCTCGTATGGCGACGCGACGATCGGCTTTACCTCCCCCGGATCGCCAAGGATGACGATCTTGCCTGCCAGCTTGCCTTTGTATTTGTCAAAGTCCTGCTTGGTTTTGATGATGGCGCGAACGCAATCACCGTGAATTGGGCCATCCGTTCCCGGCGTCCACGCCTTTGGATAGGCGATGAAGGTCTGGATATCAGGCGATAACATGCGCACATTTACGTATTCATTCCACCAGCCGCGCCCGAACGGTCCCCAAGCCTCCAGGTGAGCGTTCACCAACCCGAATTTCGAGAGTTGATCGCGCGTCCACTCGTTCGCCCGCTTCATGTTGGGCGACCCCGTAAGCCGCGGACCAATGTTTTCCAGCAGACCTTCAGCGATTTCTTTGATCTGCGAGTTACGAAAGCCCTCGTAGCGGATCTTGGTAACCATATCGAGATCCACTTTTTCCTGAGTTTGTGAAAAGGTAAGTGCCGATAAGAACAGAACTGAACAAACCGCCAGACAGCGAGTCGCGAATTTCAAATCATGACCTCCAACGATCGTTTGAATTTTTGGGATTCGGTTCGCGCCTGCCTGGTGACGCTCCCCTGGCAATCTGCAGCCTTTAAAGGGTGCAGCAGGAAATACTACCAGCCCGGCCCGGGATGAGACGCTGTGCCCCAGAAGCGGCGGCATCGGGGCCCACTGCAGGCACTAGTGTTGTGGTTGATGTGGTGTGCGTATGCGCAGGTGACAAAGCGCCCGCGCGAAGCGCAGGATTCCCGTAGCCAATGCCGCAAGGCTTGGGTAGAAGGTAGTTCTGACAATGGAGCGCCGGAGGCGCGAACATCCTACATTTTGGCCGATTGTGCCGCGCTTCCGGCGCTCCATTTGTTTTCTCCAAGCGACCAGAGCTCACGCCTCTGGGTTACGAGAATTCCGCGCTTCGCGCTGGCGTTTGTGAGCTTCGAACTTGTTTCAACATCACGGCGAATAGAAACCGCATGAAGGCATCTGCTGGCATTGGTAACCTGCCCCAGCCCGCAACCATACTGTAAAATTCGGACAGATGTCCCAAACTGCCCAGGTTGAGCCGCGTCCCGCCGCCGAAGTGGTGCGCGATACACACGTAGCGCAAGCGCCCAACGGCGTCTGCTACGCCCTGGTGGGTGAGAACACCATCAGCGCCGAAGATGTTGAGCGCGCCGTAGGAGCAGTTCCACCTGCAATCGCGGCAGCGTTGCAACGCAAAGCCTACTATTTCGTCCCACTAACGGTCGGTGAAGGCGACGATACCCGTATCGCCGAGCGCTACGACAGCGAACTCAGCGACCGCGCTGTCTGCCATCGCAACCACAATGTTGGCGGCTCGCAGTGCGTGTTCATCTCCACGCGTGTGATGGACGACAAGTTCTCTGTAGCTTTCGAGTTCTTCATCAACGTCGGCCACGCCTTCGTGGAGAAAGCAGGCGTTTCCGAAGAATTCGCCGCGATCGTGTGGAAACAAGCGGAGGTCAACGTCCGCGGCGAGAGCAGCATGGACGCTTTCGAACTTCGCAAGCTCGCAACGGGCAACTCCGGCGATCGGGAGAAGGCTCGCCATGAATATCTGAATGCCACTTTTGCCGACGCCATCGCCGTCTACCTTCTATCCCTCTCCGTAGATGTCGACTATTACGACCTGCGCGAACGCGATTACCCGCTATTAGCCCCCGGATCGTTAGCAGAACGCCTGCGGAAATGCTCTGAACTCTTCCCCCCAAATCCCGGATACGAATTCGCCATTCACTACCGCCGCCGCTGAGCTGCTGATTCATAACAAATCTTCACAACTTATAGACAATTTTCATCAGGATTTAGCCCACGCGGGCATCGCACCCGGGTCTATCGCATCTGAGGCACTAAGCCACCCGACAAAAACGCTGTATCAAATAGCAAAACGGAGGAGAGCCGCGTCTCCGAACATGGCCCAGAGCAACGACAACATGGCTCCCCCGTTATAAGGTGAACCTTTCGACGCCGTGCGCGCATATCCCAGGTACAAGGTGGCAATGAGAGTTCTGCTGAGCGGACGCGGAAGAGCTGCACCGGGCGTGTTCTGGATCAACGTGCGTAGTATTGGAGAAGGCGGAATCGGAGCTGACCTGCCGGTTTCCTTAGAAAGTGGAGAAACCGTCTTACTTGATCTCATGCTCTGGGAGCGAGTCGTCTCACTCCCGGCCGCCGTGCGTTACCACACAGGACCTCTACATGGATTCCAATTCATCGATATTACGGAAGAGCAGCGCACTGCAATTCGAGACTACTGCCAGACCATAGCTTCGTAAGTTGTCTTCTGCTGTGCAGAACGCGGACTGAGTTTCGCCACTTGCCGCCAAATCGTCAAAGCACCTCGTGCGTCACCTTCTTTTCCAGGGATGCTGCTCGCGACTCGAGTTGCTTGTTTTTTAGCTCGCTTCCCACGCGTGAGAAGCAAGAAAATTGCTATGCCGCTTTCTCTTCTGGTTGAATCTCTGGATTCGCACTTTTTTGGGAATACCCGCCCTTCTTGCGGGCGTCGAGGATTGCCCTGATCTTCGTATACTTCGCTTCAAGCTCGGCGAGTTCCTCATCTGACAGCTTCTCTGCTTCGATTAGGTCGTTCTTGGCCCGGCCCAAAGCAAAGATGATTTCGTCCAGCTTGAGGTTGATCGCTTTGGCGTCGCGGTTTTGCGTGTGCTGGATGAGGAAGACCATGAGGAAGGTAACGATGGTGGTGCCGGTGTTGATGACGAGCTGCCAAGTGTCGGAATAGTGGTAGTAGGGCCCGCTGATGGCCCACAAGAGCACAATCGCAATGGCCGTCGAAAAAGCCCAGCGTGAGCCGACAAGGAGTGAGCACTGGTTCGAGATAGTCAAGAACCAATCGGGCTTGCTTTGTTCAGCAGATCGACGCTTGCCCTGCTCCTCTGATGCCATTCAATCGCCTCCCACTCCGAAGTGCACCTAGTTGGATGCAGGTGCGAGTGGAAATGCAAACTCATTCCCGCGGGCAGACCACCCGTTTTGGGCGCAAGCTCAGGGAAGGAGAACTTCCGTTGTTAAAAATCACCTGCTCGCTTCGATGACCCGTTGATCACGTCAAAATGTCATCAAGTGATGACCTTTCAGGTACAACCTCGTCTACGAAATTAACTCATGCGCCGCGCTCCCATCACCGCCGGGCTCCTCATCCTGGCATTGGCCGCTTCGGCGTTTGGTTGTACAACCGGCTGGAGCAGCAGGCCCCAGAGCTCCTGTGCCGGTGTGAGTGCCCGACGCGCTTGTGTAAAGAAAAAACCGGGTATTACAGTCGCCAAGGGTTCTGCGTGCGGCGACTCTTTGAGATCGTCGCCTGAACAGTGCAACCTGCGCAGCTTCGCGCAATCTCAGCGTGCAGACATCCACCGATTCGAGATGCCTCGTCCGCTGCGAGACGCAAGCGGCGAGGTTTTGCAGTTCTTTGATTCGGTTTTCATTGCATCGTCGATTGACTGGCCTGACACCGATCGCGGTCCTCCTCGCTCCTGAAAAAATTCATCCGTTTCGGCGCACTGAGCCCGAGATGTGTCTGCTCGTGCATTTCTTCCAGTGTCTGAAAACCCAGTTCTCAAGGAGCTATCATGAAGATCGTCTCTCGCATTCTCTTGTGCCTGTTTTTTGCCGCTGTCAGTCATGGTGCCTTCGGCCAAACCAGGTACACCGTCAGTCAATCACTGGACTTCTGGATCAGCAACACTGAAAAGGACGTTGTCGGCGCGGCTGACGCGATGCCCGAAGGGAAATATTCCTTCGCGCCAACTGCAGGTGAGTTTGCCGGTGTCCGCACTTTCGCCCAGCAGGTCAAGCACCTGGCGGCAAACAACTATCGGATGGCTGCCAATATCCTCGCCCAGACTCCCACCGCCGATCAGGAGTCCGAAACCGGGCCCGACGATGTGCATTCCAAGGCCCAGATCATGGATTACCTTAGAGGCTCGTTCGCCGCGCTACATCGGGCTGTGGCTTCCATCACTGAAGAAAACATGCTGAAGCCCTTGGCCTCACACCCCGCTCCCAGGCAGAACAACCCGGTTCAGTTTGCGGTTGATGCGGTGGCCCACTCCTACAACCACTATGGCCAGATAGTGGAATACCTGCGAATGAACGGGATTATCCCACCAGCGAGCAGGAGGTGAACTGATAGCACTGCTTTAGGATTGCCACTCCCGCGCTATTGGAAAACGGAATACGATTGGCGCAAGTGCGAGAGCGCTTTAAGAAGAATCAGAATGAAACTGTATGTAGGCAACTTGAGTTTTATGACGCTCCCGCAGTTAATCGGCAAAGGTACGCTTGTATAAGTTCAATCCGAGACGGTTGGATGATCTGCGGCGTACCTTAATGCCGCAGCAGTTGCTCCTGCGGAAGTTCGCGACGTGATCCGTTCCAGCATCTCGACCATAAGATGTTTGGCGGCGATCGATTGAGTCTTGTTCGGAGGAGCAATTTGGACGAGCCCGTCGGCGAAGTCGCTATGAGGAGTCGCAAACGATTCCTGGTTCTGCATGATTGCTTCCAACATGCGAGTCAAACCAGCGGAAGAGTAAGTATCGGTGAACGTAATACCTTGCGAGTGGGTAGCGTTAGCGTGCAGCCAGTATTCGCACACTAGCTTCCAATGGCCACGCGATGCGGATGACCAAAGCTTCAAGTGCTCCAATGCATGATCCGGTTGCCTGCGATATTCAACCTGCATGGCGACGGGTGGGAAGCTGGTTGCAAGATCTTGCCAGCTGAGAGTAACGGCAGACTCCAGAACGCGTTCAAGCGCATTCATCTCTCTTGAAAACTCTTCGGTATGCATAATCAGATTCCTTCTGCGTTCTTGACAGTAACTCTTCTAAGTGTTGTCGACTCCACGGGCACGGTCAATAACTCATTTGAATGGACGAGAGAACCTGCAAATAAGCCAAGACAGAGGAAGTTCACAACCAGAGCGTAACTGTAGGGCAGCGGCAGCGGGAACACGGGATTAAAAATCAGTGCTACCATCAGGAACAAACCTGCCCAACCATACTCCCTGGCTCGTAAGGCCTTGCCCCCAACTATGCAGGCTCCGATGCATGGAACTAATGACAGGGCGAATCCGAACTTTGAGGAGGTGGAAACAAAGACGGCGATGAGCAGAGCTGCGATAGCAGCCCACTTTAAGAAATTTGAGAGCATTTTTCAGCTCAATTCTGCCGATTAAGTAACTAAGAGGGAGAACTTCAGATGGGCTGACTTAGTTCAGAGGATCTGAAAGAGGAGAAAGGAGACTCACTCACTTTGAACGTATACCTCGCGAGTGGCTTTGTCAAACCGAGAGACAGCAAATCTCGCCCTCCGCCGTGAAATTATTGACGACATAAACAGCGTTGCTGTCAGCGTAGGATTGACAGCGCCTGAAGTGAGGAGGAGCTCACGCAGTTCCGCAGTGGTCATTCTGGAAACCGACTACGTTGCCCTCATACATTTCAATTCGAGAATCGCTCCCGTTCTTGTTGAACAGCATAACCAATCAAGTCTTCGTCGCGATGGGTCCAGTCTTTCCGATGTTGGCGCGTGGAACCGTCAAACAGGACCGGTTGAGATCGACTATCTGTGTTGGAGCTCCCAAAGTCAGCGTAGGATTGCGTTCGAGCGGCTTGGAGCAAGGGGTAATCGGGTGCAAACTCTTCGAGAGTGCCAGGGTCCATTAATGTCGTTCGCAGATCGCCTGCGTCGGTGAGCGCAAACTTAGCTACGAACCTCTTTATCGGACGCACGCTGGCGGGGCTGCTCTGCACCCCCATCTCGTTTAGAATCACGACCGCAGACGTCTCATCTTTGGCATAAATGACGACGCAATTCCCATCTTTCATTCGAAACAAGAATAGACGCATGCTTCAGCTCCCAACGCAGGCGCGTTTCGCGGAGACTTCGAAGTCAGCTTCGAACATCGCCTCTACGGATTGAATCAGATCTCCGGATAGCTCTTCGCGTGGCCGGACCAGCACCCCATCGACAAATAATTCACAAAGGTAGTGTCGGTCATCTACCAGGAATCCAATCCTCTGGCGAGGCGCCGCAGCGCGGATCAGCATGTAAGCGCTGTCAAACCGATCTGGCGGGTCTTTCACTCGCAACAGAACGAGATCCGGCGCAGGATGAACAAATGGAAGTTCCACATCCTCCACTCTCTCCGCAGCGCGCACCAGAAAGCCATGAGTAAGCAGCATGATCACGCGTTGACGACGCGTGGACTGATCGCTATCGATCAGCAAAATAGTGCGCGGCCTAAGCACGAAACAGCCTCGGATAAAGTGAGATCTAAGAGGAGAGAACTTCAGACGGGCTGACTTAGTTCAGAGGATCTGAAAGAGCGAAATGTTTGCGCTCACCTTGACCCTATGCTTCGCATGCCCTGTTGTCAAACCGCATCCTCGCGGTTTTCAAGGCTGGAGTCCCTGGCCGGGTACCCGAAATAGGAAGCGTTTAGTCTGCCCAAAGTCCCCGGCAACCTCCCTCAAATCGCGGAGAGCAGGGCACCCACTCTGTTGGTTCGTCAGGAAAACTCAAAATGCAGGTCGGGCACCCGACTGTCCGCCGTCCGCGTCCTGGACATTGGGATCAGCTCTACAGTCGAGGCACATCTCCGAACAGTAGGTTTGGAGCGAATGCAAGCGGCACGAGCTCAGGATTTTGCGGTCCATCGTTTGTGAGGGTATACGCTGTCAGGCTTGTGCTCCGGCCGAACACGAACATCTGTGAGCCGTAGCGCGGAATGTAGATTCGGTCGGTTGCGGCAATCGATATCTGCTGGACCGGTTTGGGACTGATGCTTCCGGTTGCGCGATCGAAGTTGAA
>QIBC01000337.1 GCA_003225215.1 Acidobacteriota bacterium | reverse complement strand
GACAACGACAGTGGTGAATGCCGGTCTGCGGAAGAGGACACGAAGTCCGAAGCGCGCGTCCTGGATGAGACTCTCGAGATTCATCGCCGGCTTGGGAACATTTTAGTCGCGGTCGCGTGCTGACAGGCAAACCTTCCGGTATGCGCCTGAGTAAGAGTTGCCGACAATTCGGAAGTTACTAATTCCGGAATTCAGTTTCTGGATAGCCGACAAACCACGAATTGACGTGATCAAGACATTGTGAGGCATCTCCTAGGATTCGGGTTTTCGATGCAGGCTCTATTTCAGTAGTCGATCTCTCATCTGGCTAGTATGCACATGAAGAGCACTTCTGTATTTCTCTTGGCGGTGTTAACGACCTATGAACATGCGGTGGATCTACTTCAATAATTCATGGTGGCACGCGGAGTGGTCGACACCTCAGAGCGTGTCTTGTCTATGCCTTGGCCGAATGGAGAGATGAAGCTTTTTCCTCGCAGCGCACTTTGGAGGGCGGGGATCAGATCGGTAGCAACACGGGACTTGCAAACATAGCCCGAAGCGCCAGCGGAAAATGCCGCCTCAACGTAATCCCGATCTTCGTGGATCGTCAGGAATACGACCTTGGTTCTGCATCCCGACTCGCACAATCGAGAAGCAACCTGAATCCCACTGAGTCCCGGAATAGAGATGTCAAGTACAAGAAGATCGGGATTAAGGACTGAGGCGGCCTGAATTGCCTGTTGCCCATTTTGGACAGAGCCAACAATATCAAAATCTTCTTGAAGCAATTCTTTAACCCGCTCACGTATTTTCTGCGAATCATCCGCCAGCAATACTCGTGGACATCCCATGGGTTTGCTCGCCCTCCTTAAGCCGCTCCTGACGCGGTTTGAGTCACTACCTTTTCAACCAGGGGAACGCGAACAGTAATCTCAGTACCGCCCATCGGCTTCGAGGCAATCAACATCGTGCCCTTCACGAGGCTGACTCGTTCACGCATGCTGATGAGGCCGAGACCGCGGCTAATCATCGCCGCAGCCGCATCAAAACCGATCCCATGATCCCGGACAGCGAGATGGATCTCGTCAGATGTGCCGCGCAGGTGTGCCTCAAAACGCTGTGCACCGCTGTGCTTGATCGCATTGTTTAAAGATTCTTGCAGCACTCGAAACAGACAGAGAGAGATGTCCTGCGGCAACGCAGGCGAGATATTCTCGGCTGCAAAATTGACTTCCACCTTGTGCCAGTTGGCCACTTCTCTGCAGAAGCTCTTGCACGCTGCCACCAATCCCATGTACTCCAGTTTCGAAGAGTGCAAGCGATGAGATATGCCCTGAATCTCAGCGCCAATATCCGCTGTGAGGTGCCGTAGTTCTTCGAAGCGGTTTCGAACTGCCGCGCCCGAATTGGGAAGGCTCTGCTGAAGCACATCGAGCTCGATCGCCAATATCGCGATGCGCTGATTGATATCGTCATGCAGTTCTCTGGCAATGCGCGTCCGCTCCTGCTCTTGCGCATCAATCAGCCTGCGACTCACGCTGGAAAGAGCTTCCTCGGCCAACTTGCGATCGGTAATGTCCACGCACGACCCGATATAGCCTGCAAAAGAATTATTCCCATCAAATCGTGGAATGCCTCTATCCAACACCCACCGGTATTCTCCGTCGTGCCGCCGCAGCCGATACTGCATGGTGAAAGGCTCACGGCGATCGAAGGCTTCGGTGTACGTGTCAAAGCATGCAGCCACATCTTCACCATGGACGTTTTCCAACCACCCGTTCCCCAGTTCTTGCGCAAGGCTCCGGTTGGTGAAGTCAAGCCAGGGTTGATTGATGTAGGTGCATAGCTTATCGGTGCCCGACATCCAGATCATCACCGGAGCAGTATTGGCGACATGGCGAAAACGCTGTTCGCTCTCTCTCGCCACTTCGAGGGCAGCGACTACCTCGGCTTCTGCTTTTCTGCGCCGGGTGCGGTGCCAAAACAACGCGGCAATCAGCGCCGCTTCCAGGATGATTAAAGAAGTCCCGCTGATGATGTACCACTTGTAGCTCTCCCAAAGGCTGGGCTCGCGGAACCGCACGACAGTTCCCGCCGGCAACCGCTTCTCGCTGATTCCCCAGCGACGCAGTTGGCGCCAATCAACCATGGAAACAGTGGACGTGGTTTCCTGAATTGACAGATCTTGAATCCGTTCTCCCTTGAGAACGCGTAGCGTGAGTTGCGCCGTCTCGCGGCCTAACGATTCGGGATCAAAGACAACCCCACCGACAACTCCGTCAACGAGGTTGGTGCGGGTATGGACAAAGATAGGAACACGCGTCTTCTCTGCGATCCTTGAGAGCGCCTCACTACTGAGCAGTCTGTTTCCGGCCGAATCCTGGTACATAGAAAGAAACAGGATTACGGTTCCGTCCGGAACGCCGGCTACGGTTTTCTGGATATCCTCGACGGTAGTACCTCTGATGTAGCTGATCTTCACTCGATTCTCGAATTCCGTAAACTGCTGCCGCGCTGCGGACTGGAGGGATTGATCGCTAGGTGAGACTCCTGAGATAACGAGTACCTCGCGGGTACGCGGCTGCAAGCGTAGTGCGAATTCTACGGTTCCCTGTATATTCCTTCTGTGGAGTCTTCCCGTAATGGGACGATCAAGATCCCAATCGCGAAGCGCATCCGCGTCTCCATAGGCGACGATTGGGACGCCCGGGAAGAGTTCATTACCGTACCGCCGCATGAAATTTATTGCCACCGGAGCAACTGCGATGATCACACTGACCTTTTTCTGAGCGTATCTGCGGCGGAGGTACTCGTGAGCAGCAGACTGTGTCTCTTCTTCCGGCCAGCGCGTACCATCAAGAAACTCGGCGTAGAAGTCGAGACGCGAGCCCAACTCCTTTTCCAGCGTCGATCGGATGATTTCGTCTACAAGGATATTCGCGGGCAAGTCTGGCCTACTGCCATAGAGAGCCAAAACTACCTTCTGAGGTTCAACAGCAGGAGCCTCCAATGCAAAACCAACCACCGAGCAGAGCATCGTCAGGCAAGACAGCGATCGGCGGAAGAACTTCAGCTTTTGCATAGGGCTTCTTTCAAAATTCCATACGCGCCGCGACCTGGAAAGCGCGTGGACCGCCGGTCCCGAACGCTTGCCCGGAGCGGGCGCTCGGCTGACCGTAATTTGGTTGATTCAGCACATTGCTGTACCCCGTCAAGTTTGCGACGTTAAAAAGGTTAAAGACTTCCCCGATCAGGGATAACGTGGCTCTCTCCTTAATCTTGATCCTCCGAGTCAAGCGGAAATCGTGTGAGAAAAAGCTATCCCAGTTCGAAAATTTCGCCGGCAGCACGATCGGACTGATGATTTGATTGAAGGGTGTTCGCGGACGAATGACGGTTTGTGTTCCGTCGGGATGGGTGATGGTTCGCGTGCGCGCCTCAACGCTTGCGTTGTACTGCGCCACAAGAGCGCGCAATTCAGATTGGCTGAGTCCCTGTCCGAGCAGATTGTGACTACTGACGCCTGGGAGCAACGTAGTGCTGATACCGTCGCCGTCAAGGTCCAGCCCTGTCAACATGGTGTCGAGCGGAGGCGAGCTGTCAGCCTCCGCGATAAAAGACACTGTCCAGGCATTCAATAAACCACGCAGCAGGAGCGAATTTCCGCCAAACTTTGGCACGTCGTAGACGCCACTCACAGTGAGAGTGTGTCGTGGCGTGCCGACATTTCCATAATTCAGAGCGTTGTTGTCGTACTGCGTGACCGCAACGAAGCCGGTGTTCTTCGCTAATGCATAGCTGGCCGTGAGCTGCAGGCGTGAAGAGAAGCGCTTGTCCAGTTTTACCTGAAGCGCCTCGTACCGGTAGCTCGCGCCTCCGCTGAAAACCGTGATGGCTCCCGTAGAACATTGGTCCTGAGGGTTGAGCGCCGCAGCCTGCGCGGGCGTGCAGACGGGAATCACGGGATTGCGAACGAACGACACCACACCGGTATTCGGATCAACCCCAG
>QIBC01000336.1 GCA_003225215.1 Acidobacteriota bacterium | reverse complement strand
ATATCAGGGATTTTGCAGGGATTTTTTGTTCCATAATGGAACTGATCCGGTTCTGGTCCGCGCCGCGTTATCCGTGACTTCCGTTGGAACCGGTCTTCGAATTCTTTTCTAATTCTTGCAGCGCCACCCTCGTTTTGGGAACGAGTTGTTCGAGCTCGGCGTGGCGTCGGCGCAGGCCTTCGACCACCGCAGCGGGCGCCTTGGCCAGGAAGCCTTGGTTGCCTAATTGACGCTTCGCGTTGCCGAACTCCGATTCGAGCCTCTCCAGTTCTTTCGACAGACGGTCGCGCTCGGCAGCGACATCGATCTTCCGTTCATAGACAACCACCATTTCGTAGGCGTTGGTCGTTTGCGCGCCCGGCACCTTTGCCATGCTGTCAGGGCTGAACTCGATGTCATCCACGCCAGCGCCTTGTCCGATCAGATCACGATTCGAATCGATTAGCGCTCGAGTCGAAGCTTGCGTAAAGATGCGCACAGCAATCTTTTCTCTTGGCGCAACCTTCAGGTCTGCCCTCCGGTTACGAATCCCCTCGATAAGCCGCTTAATGATCTCCATCTGATCAATGGCCGCGATCTCTGCCTTGCCGAGTTCGGCGCCAGGCGGGAAGCGGGTCAGCGCAATCGACTTTGCCGGCGCCTTCTGTTGCCACAGCGCATGCCAGATTTCCTCGGTAATAAACGGCATGAATGGAGAGAGCAACCGCAACGAACCCTCAAACATCCTCACGAGGTGATTCAGCGCGGCTTGTCCTTGTGCCCGAGCGCCGCCAGAGAAATCCGAACGCAGCTTTACCGCCTCGATGTACCAGGCGCATAAATCACCCCAGAAGAACTGGTAAACAAGATTCGCGGCTTCGTCGAAGCGATAATCTTTCAACGCGGCATTCACGTCGTACGCCGTCTGCTGAAAACGCGCTTCGATCCAGCGATCGACGAGCGGAGCTGAGCTATCCAGCTTGTAGGGGCCGCTCACAAGGGACGCCAGTTCTTCCTGCTTCCATGCCCCTGCCTCAGTGGCCTTATCGATGTTCATGAACATGAAGCGCGCGGCGTTCCAGATCTTGTTAGCGAAGTTCCGGTAGCCTTCGATCCGGCTTTCGTTGAAGGCAATGTCCGTTCCCGGAGATGCCATCGACGCTAACGTGAAGCGCACCGCATCGGTGCCATATTTATTCGTGATATCGATCGGGTCGACCACGTTCCCTTTGGTCTTTGACATCTTCTGGCGATCGGCATCGCGCACCAGCGCGTGGATATACACCTCCCGAAATGGGACCGACTCGGAAGCCGCACGCTTGCTCCCGTCCGCCACTGGCATGTCAGGCATGAAGTGGCAGCCCATCATGATCATGCGCGCCACCCAGAAGAACAGGATGTCGAAGCCGGTAACCATCAGCGATGTTGGATAGAACACATCGAGGTCGCGGGTATGCTCCGGCCAGCCGAGCGATGTAAATGGCAGCAGCGCCGACGAGAACCAGGTATCGAGCACATCGGTCTCCTGCACCACGGAGAAGCCGCAGTCCGGACACTTGAACGGATCTTCGCGACCTACGATGGGCTGGGAGTTGATGTCGTCTTTCGAATGCGCGCAGCCACTGTTCGTGCAGTACCAGGCTGGAATACGGTGGCCCCACCATAGCTGGCGCGAGATGCACCAGTCGTAGATGTTGTTCATCCAGTTGAGATAGATGGTCCTGTAATTCTCCGGCGTGAAACGAATGTGGCCATTCGTAACCGCAGCAATGGCCTTGTCCGCCAGCGGCTGAATCTTGAGGAACCATTGCATCGAAAGGCTCGGTTCCACCACGGTTCGGCAGCGTTGGCATTTGCCGATTGAGAGGACGTGGTCTTTGGCATTCACCAAGAATCCCTGAGCCTCCAGATCGGTGAGCACACGCGTACGCGCTTCGTAACGGTCGAGCCCGGCATACGCGCCGCCGTTCTGATTAATGCGTGCATGCTCGTCCATGATCTTCAGCATCGGCAGGTTATGCCGCTTGCCGATCACGAAGTCGTTGGGATCGTGCGCAGGCGTCACCTTCACCGCGCCAGTGCCAAATTCGGGATTCGCGAGCTCATCGGCGAGGATGGGGATCTCGCGATTCATCAACGGCAGGCGCACGTTCTTGCCGATCAAATCGCGATAACGCTCGTCATTCGGATTCACCGCCACAGCAAGATCGCCAAGCATAGTTTCAGGGCGAGTGGTCGCGATGTGAATCGATCCACTGCCGTCGGCCAGCGGATAACGGACCTCGTAAAGCTTGCCTTGTTGCTCCTCGTGAACCACTTCCAGGTCGGAGATCGCAGTCAGGCATCGTGGACACCAGTTCACGATGTACTCGCCGCGATAGATAAGACCCTGTTCCCAAAGCCGGACGAAGACTTCGCGCACGGCGCGGTTCAGGTTTTCGTCCATGGTGAAGTACTCGCGCGACCAGTCGACCGAATCGCCGAGCCGCTTCATCTGCTTAAGAATGTTGCCGCCGTAGAGCCGCCGCCACTCCCACACGCGTTCCACAAACTTCTCGCGCCCAAGATCTGTACGCTTTATTCCTTCGCTCGCGAGCTGTCGCTCAACCAGCATCTGCGTCGCGATGCCGGCGTGATCCGTACCGGGAATCCAGAGCGTGGTCTCGCCGCGCATACGATGCCAGCGCACAAGTATGTCCGACTCGGTGTGCTCGAACATATGTCCCATGTGCAGGTTGCCGGTCACGTTCGGAGGCGGCAGCAGAATGGTGAAGACCGGCTGGCCGGTCTTCGTGTCCAGGGTCTCAACGTGAAAGAGCTTCTCTTTTTCCCAGTACTCGGCCCAGCGCGGCTCGATGGCGCTTGGGTCGTAGGTTTTTGAAAGCTCGTGGGACATAGATAAAGCCTATGTAAAAGGGGCGAATTTAAACGATAGCATGCGGAGGCTTCTTCAGGGCTAAGACGCAAGTCGTCATCTGGAGCCGTCCAAGTTAAGTCTGCGCGAAGTCCTCAAACGAGAAGCAGAAACAGGCAAGAACTGCTGGGGTGAAGTCTGAGGCGGTCACTACGGTTAAGGAGTCGACCCTCCAGCTACTGCGCTAATCGAAGTATCAGCATTCCCAAATCAGCAGGTGAATCAGCGATGACGATGAAGGTGTCCGATTGGCTGAAACTCACACGTGGGGAGAATTTCGGAAATCAGGCCTTTGTAGAGCGATTGCCGAGATCCCTCCTCCCGCGCCGCCTGACCTTAGTAATCGCAGCCTTTACATCGGATTTCTTGATTCCGGCCTTCCTTGCCTCTTTACGGGCATGTCGAAGAAGCGATTCGAATTGTTCCGTTTTCGGAGGCTTGGCAGTCATGAATCATGGCCTTCATAAAAGCTTTTGCGCGTGAACGCGTCATCGGGTAGTTGCGGTATTTTTTCGGAATTGTTGGCCATAGCTTCAAAAAAGTCACGCATTTCTTTTCGCGTGCGCTTCCTTGGCACAACGGTCCTGTTCGCCATCGCTCGTTCAAGCACGCTCTCGATGTAAGCCGGTAGCTCAATCTGACGAGCCTTCGCTTCAGCCTGAAGTCGCGCTTCGATATCTGGACGCAACTCGATCTCGATCATGGGCGGATGCACCTCAGCTCAATTAGATTGCGAAGAGCGCAATTGGATTCTCAGTTCGTGTCAGGGCATCGACTTCGAGTCGTGCCGAAATGGCGCACATAGCACCCTTCCTCTCTGCCGAAGGCCTGCGCGTAGCGAAGCGGAGCGCCACAAAAAAATTCTTCTTTTGTCGCTTCGACCTTTGGTCTCCGCTCCGGCCTGCGGCAGCAAGGGAATGCGAGTCCCATGCCATTTCGGCACGACTCGAAGTCGATGCCCTGACACGAACCAATGTAAGAATAACTTTTCCGCAGTTCGTAATAACAGAGTCTCG
>QIBC01000100.1 GCA_003225215.1 Acidobacteriota bacterium | reverse complement strand
CGCCCAGTCGGTGATGTTCTCGCAGCGATTGGAACTATCTTCGTCATAGGTGTAAACCGGAAAGCCTTGAAACCCATCTGAGGACGCACAGAAGTGAAGGTCAGCGGGCCTGTCCGTTACAAGTACGGAGAAGTCGGAACGGCCGCCCACGTCTGTGACGTAAATGGTTCTATTCTGGTAGCCGGGCTCTCCCAGAGGAGAGAATTCAATCGCGGAAGCAGGTTCATCAACAACAATATCTGCCAAATACAATTGCATCTGAGTGAACGGCCTGTAGCATGTGCCGCGAATCCTAGATCCTGATACTTGCAACGCATCGCCACCACGGAAGTGCCGCTTTAAATTTCGGCTCCATTTCAGTTTTTGTTCATCTAGCCACTTGTCCAGGTCATCCGGCTTTTCAAGCTGAAACCGTGCCTGTTCCGCGTTATAGATTTTCGCGAACGCCGTCACGTTTTTCATTAATGCTGTCTCTGAGAAGTTGTACGCGACAGCGTCTCGATTCGTTGATACGCCTAAGGAATACTGTTTAAACAGTCCAGTCTCATCGCCATCCTGCCGAATAGGCGTGAACGCTGCATAATCGGAGCTTTCGCCAATATCAATCCAATTGTGGCGTGTGTCCGGAGTGAGCTCTATCCACTTCGTTTTTGACAAACTGAAGTTGTCTTGGAGGAACTGTAGTTTTTTTTCTTTGCGCCAACCTGGTTGCGCCTCAACGTAATTCAGCTTGGTGGTACCGGTACGAGTTGCTGACCTCCGGATCAGGAAACTTACGCAGACGCCAACTTTTATCCCAAACACATTGTGGGTTGTTCCCGCGTATTGTGGGAATTTTCGAACATTCCCGGCAAGATCGACTATATAGATGGCGTCGAATTCACGCTCCAAATACGCTCGCATTCCATCCATTGACCGGTCATGCACAAAGCTGCCGTTGGAAACAAATGCGACCACTCCTTCAGACTTGATCCGGTCCGTTGCCCAACGGATTGCCTTCACATACGGATCCTGCAGCTTTCGCAATAGAGTTGCGGTCGATGCTTTTGCGTACGTCTCTGAAACCCTTGAATCAATAACCGGGTACTTACGATTTTTGTTATTGTCGTTTTCGTCGACTTGACCAGCGTTGTACGGTGGGTTGCCGATGATCACAAAAATGGGTGAATCCTTCTGTCGTTTTACGCGCGCAGTGTTTTCCTCTGACATGAAAGAGAAACCAACTTGCTGCGCTTCGGTTAGCTCAAACGTATCCACCAAGCAAATTCCCGGAAACGGACGATATTCTCCCGTCTTCTCGAAGTACTCATGCTCGATGTTCATGCTGGCGATGTAATACGGCAGCAGCATAACTTCGTTGCAGTGTAGTTCGTTCTCGTACTTGTACGGCAAAGCGCTCTTCTTCATCTCGCGCATGATGCGCACCATAGACGGTGTTGAGGAAGTCCTGCTTCTCGGCGTAGTCGCTCTTCTCTTCGGCGCTGTGCTCGATGGCCTTGTAGAAGCGGTCGAGCTCGGAGAGGAAGGCATCGCGGCTGAAGTGACGTGAGGTGAGCGAGGAGATCACCTTTTCGATCTCCTGCGCGATCACGTTGCGCGTGCGGAACTCCTCGGCGTGAAAGACGCGGCGGAAGATGCGTTCGGTGAGCAGGTGCTGGATGAGCATCTCCTCCACGGCTTCGAACGACAGATTGGGGTTGATCGAGCGCCGACACAGCGCATAGAACTCTTCAAAGCGGTCGCGGAATGCTTTGTTACTGACGCGCTCGTGGTCGATCAGGTCTTTGGCGCGCTTGGCGATCTCGGGCAGCCGCTCGCTGAAGTCATCGACGGCTTTGTCCCACTCCTCGTGCTCGGGCTCTTTGTAGGAGAAGAACTCCTGCAGCAGCTCGACCAGGTTCCTGGGGTCGCCGATGTTTTCGTTCAGGCCTTTGCGCACCCCGCGCTGGTAGAGGATCGCACGCTCCGGCGCCTGAAAGATGATGTTGCTCGTCGGATACCCGCTCTCGATCTTCTTGCGGATCTCTTTTTCGAGATCGTCGTTTACATCCTTGGCTTCCCAGAACCCGCGGCGCTGCTTCCAGGTATCGAGCAGGGCGCCATCGACGCGCACCTTCTTGTATGGATACTCCGGAACCAGCTTCCATTCGAGGCGTTTGCCATATCCGTCGAGCATCGCCTGAAAGGCGCTGCGCACCGCGCCTTCGTGGTCGAATTCAAGCTGCCCGAATTGATGCAGGCTCTCGTAGTAGTTCTTGATCAGCCTGTCGCCAGGACGGATATTCAGCGGGCCCATAAGGAGTGTGTGTCTCTCAGTTTAGCTTGAATTTACAGGCACTTAGAAGCTGAAAAGAAGCTGGGTATCAGATTGGGAAGTTTACCTTAGAAACAGGCGTGAGCCGGGTGCCCCGCCCTTCATCTTGTTTTTCGTTGACGAACCCATAGAGTGGGTGCCCTACCCTCCGCGACTTTCGGAGGGTGGGCTGCGCCGATGCATGTATCGCAGCTTCTCTGTGACTTTGCCATCCGAATACACGTTGAAGTCATAGTAGCGGGGTTGCCAGAATCGCGGTCGCATCGTGCCCCACAGCTCACGCTGTAAACTCGGCTTGGATTTCTGGAGCAGGCGGTGGGCAGCCCGCTGCTTCAACACCTGCACCACAATGGAAACCGTATCTCGTTTCGGTTCGCTGATCAATTACGTGAATGCGACCACCCCGGTGTGCTCAGGCATGACCACGTATCCGATGCCCTCGAAGTCGTAGCGCCTGCACACCTGCTCGAAGAATCTCCAGAAATACATCCCGCGCACGAGCACTGCCCAGCAGCGGCTCGCGCTGGTAGCAGCTTGTGGTGATGAAATGCAGATTGCCGCCACCGTGAATGCGTCGCAAGCCTCTGGCACGGTTGAGCATTATACAAATGGGAATCAAGACCGAAGCTGCACGCATGCTCGCAGCCCACCCTCCGAACGTCGCGGAGGGTAGGGCACCCACATCATGTATCATTTAGGGAAAAGCAAAAACTAAGGGTGGGGCACCGGGTGCGCGCCTAAAGAACATTTGAAACTTACAAAGTATCTTGTTCGTATCCCTCGACGTGGACTGGTTCGAACTTATCCTCGACTTGCTTGGCGATTGTTTTTGGGAGTTTATTCAATATGCGGTCGCAGAAGCCTTTCGAGAAGATCGACCTTCCTTCCCAAAGGATGTGCTCTGACATCCGCGCGTACTGGGCTCCGCCGACTGCCTCAGTGCTCGAGCTGATTCGGCTGCATCTTATAATCCTGAGTTCCGGCTTGGAGCGGTGAAATGATTCGGCGCTTCTGCACTCGCCTCTGCGGGTTGCTCATTCTGCTTACATCGTGTTGCGCCTTTGGCGGGATTCGGCCTTCGTTCATGCTGGACTACTCCTCCTGGCATGCCACCGATATCGTGGTGGTCACTCCTCTGGCTGACGACGGCAGTTTTCAGGTGTTGGAATCATGGAAAGGCGATCTGCGCCCGGGAGCCATCATTGCTATTCCTGATTTGGCGCCTAAGCCCGATTCAGTGCCGATTAACTGGTATCCGCATGATTCCTTTTCACCGTTCAAACGATGGACTGAGGTCCCTGTTGTTCCTCCGGGAAGCAGAATCGTGCTGTACCTGAAAGATGGGTCACAGGCAGCAGAGAGCACAGGGGAACGCTCGCGTTGGGTTGCGGCTAATCTTTTCAGCGATATGAAGGCTTCGGCAGCATGGATCTACGACGGTCGTGCGTATGGATTCGTACAGATGATCAATCCCGGTCCGAGCGTATTTGTCCGTCTGTGGTATTCGACTGAACGGAATGCGGGGGAGGTCAGGAGGGAGGAGTTGTCAGAATCCAGCCTGAAAGAGAGGACTTTCGACGTTCTCCGGCTTCAACAGCAAATCGAAGCCGCCGTCGCGATTGAAGATCGCAAGGCGCGTGCTGAGGCTTTGAGATCGTACGCCGATTCGAAAATTTACCCAGCCAAAAACTTTGCGCTGGAGGAGCTGGGAAAATCTGGAGAGGCAGCCCTGCCCACGATTCGTTCCATGTTGGACGATCCGAAATTTTCAAAAGATGATGGAACGCTCGTAGAACAATATGCCAAGGCGGGAGGAGCTGCGGCAGGTCCGGAGCTGACTTCCAGGCTGGAAGCTGATGTGAAATATTGGCAGGCGATTGGCCCAACACTGCCGGTGGGCTGGTGGAATCTGATCGACCAAAACGGCATTTGGGCTGAGACTCACGGTTACAGGGATCGCTATAGCCAGACAATCTTTCTTATACGATCGCTGGATGAAATTCGGTACCAACCAGCCGTCTTCGCAGCCGAGCAACTCCGGGATTTTTGGAAATCCCTGCCACAGTTGAACGATCCGTCTGGACTAAACCAAACGGCCAATGAGGCCGACAAACTTGTGAAGCACCTGCAGCCGGGGAATTCGGAAGGAGACGAACGCTGAAGTGTTAGTGTGCCAAAAGGGGAGAGCCTGATCTGTTACTGAGTACTCCCGCTGACTACTGTCCCACCTGATACCTAAGCACCGACAAGGTTGGAGGTTGGAAGATAGGCGTATCTCGCATTCGTGTTCCCGATCTGTGAATCGGTCGTTCCGCCGCCCTCGGCCGGTATGCTGCGTCCGGCTCCTGGTCACTGCGATCTTCAATTCGTGGCCGAATCCTCGCGGCAGCTTAGGCGAGCCAGGGGTTAACTACAGGGACGGACAAATCTTCAAAGTGACTCAGGTTGCGCGTGGCGAGCGCAGCGTGATGCGCAACGACGATCCCTGCGATCGTCGTGTCACGCAGCTCTCCCGGTCGGCCTCGTCGTTTACGAGATGCCATCAAGTCAGCCGCCTGCCTGGCAGCGGCGGCGTCAAACGGTGCGACCCGCTGGCTCATCATGTCGAGCAGATTTTCAAATGCTTGCATCAGCAAAGATCTGCGTTTTCCACTGGCCATGATCTGCAGCCCGAATCGCACTTCGAGAAGCGTCAATGACGTAGTCCAGATCGACGTTCGGGGCTGCTGGTCGAGCCACGCCACAACTTTCTTATCGGGCTCCTGCTGCATTAATGCGGAAAGCACGTTGGTGTCGAGAATAATCATGACTCGAACGATGCCGGGTTTATTTCGTTACCTCGCAATTCTGCAATGTCAGAGTGCAATCCGGTTTTGGCGAACAAGCGGGCAATCTCGGAGCCAAGTCCGCGAGCCGAGCCTTCATCGTCATTAATGACCGCATTGCGAAGAATTTCACGCACCTCCTCCTCCATGCTTCGGCGATTCCGCCGGGCCCGCTGCTGCAACCGTTCCTTCACAGCGCTCGCGAGATTCCGCACCACAAGCTGCCCCATATCTTTCCCCGATCCTCTCGTTTGATATCATGATATCACACTCATTGGTGACGAGCCTACGGGCGTGGTTCGAGCCGATGCAATTTGAGCGTAGGAGTCGTCAATCGCAAAGGATCACCCGAAATGTGAACAATCATCCAGTTCTCAGAACCGCTAACCGCAGCCTTGTTCTGTACAATCCCCACCCATGACCTGGACGCAGGCCTACGATCCTTTCGGACACTGGTGGCTGTCCACATTGTGCGCGGCGCTGCCGATTCTTGTGCTCTTCGTGTTGCTTGCCGGATTGCGCATGCGTCCGCACTTGGCTGCATTGGCCGGCGTGGTTACGGCGATTCTGGTCGCGACTACGGCATTTCACATGCCGATCTCGCTCGCCTCAGCGAGCTTTCTCTACGGGGTGTCGTTCGGACTGCTGAAAATTGTCTGGATCGTAGTCGCCGCCGTTTTTCTGTACGACGTCTCGGTCGAAGCCGGAAAATTCGAGATCATGCAGCGTTCGATCGCGCGCATCACTGGCGATCAGCGCCTGCAGGTGCTGCTTGTGGCCTTCTGCTTCGGCGCGTTCATCGAAGGTTGCGCCGGATTCGGGTCGCCGGTCGCGATTGCCGGGGCATTCATGATCGGCCTGGGATTCCGTCCGTTTCACGCCGCTGCGCTCAACTTGATCGCGAACACTGCACCGGTCGCCTGGGGCGCGATCGGAACACCTGTGCACGTCCTGGCTGCGGTTTGCGGTTTACCAGAGCCGGATTTGAGCGCGATGATCGGACGCATTCTGCCGATTACGGCGGTCATCGTCCCATTTTGGCTCGTGCGCGCCATGGTCGGATGGGAGCTGACGTTCGAGGTGCTGCCGGCGATCCTGGTAGTTGGATTTTCGTTCGGGCTGACCCAATTTTTCTGGGCGAACCACATGGACAGCAATCTGGTGGATATCGCTGGTGGGATCGTCGCAATGATCGTGCTCGTCATCTTTCTGAAGTTCTGGAAGCCGAAACGGACGTGGAGTCTTGCTTCTCCTGCAGGAACGAGCAGTCAAGTTTCTACAACCGCCAATCGTTCCCCTGGGGAGAACTCAATCTACTCGGAAAGCAGCATGAAGGCCGGGTACTACACGGTTCTGCGACCACAGGCAAGAACCGGAGAGGTTGTGAAAGCATGGATGCCATTCGTCATACTTTCCTTGTTCGTTCTGCTCTGGGGATTACCGACGGTAAAGACGGCGATCAATCGCCACACGACGCCTGCATTTCAGCGTGGCGGCTGGGAGTTCCCGATTCTGCACAACCGCGTGCTGCGCGCGGCTCCCGTGGTGGCAAAGCCTACTCCCGAGGCCGCCAGGTACGACTTCAACTGGCTCTCGGCCACCGGTAGCGGATGTTTTCTTGCCGCCGTCGTCTCTGGCTTCATTCTGGGACTAAGCCCACGGCGGCTGCTTCGAGTCTTTGGCCACACGCTCTATCGCATGCGCTTTGCCATACTCGCGATCTCATTCATGCTCGGCCTTGGTTATGTGACGCGCTACTCGGGGCTCGATGCCGTTTTGGGACTGGCCTTCACACGCTCGGGCAGATTTTATCCATTCTTCGGAACTTTCCTGGGGTGGCTCGGAGTGGCGCTCACGGGCAGCGACACCTCCTCCAACGCTCTCTTCGGCAGCCTGCAGCGCATTACTTCGCAGCAGCTCGGGCTCGATCCTGTGCTCATGTGCGCTGCCAATAGCTCCGGAGGCGTGATGGGCAAAATGGTCGACGCACAATCAATCTGCGTGGCGACTGCGGCAACCAATCAGCTCGGAAACGAAGGACAGATCTTTCGCTTTGTCGTGTGGCACTCGATCGCGCTCGGCGCGATTGTTGGGCTTATTGTTCTTATGTACGCCTATGTGTTTCCACATGCAGTACCGCACGGACTGATCCTGGGACACTAGAATGGTCCCGAGTCGTGCTCGTTAAGAACTGTCATCCTGAGGCGCGCTGTTGGCCGAAGGATCTCCCGGAATGAATCAGACTGACTCGCTGCATCCCGGCCCTTTCACCAGGATATTCGCCAAAGAGCCGTGAGGCAGCAAGTACGTTCCAAGGCATCGCGGGAGATCCTTCGGCGAACACCGGGCCTCAGGATGACAGTTTGGCCAGTCACAACATTTCTAGTACCCAGATCACCTAAAAATGGTGTGTGGCACAGGCGCCGTCGCCTGTGTACTATGCAAAGTCCACAGCCGAGGGCGGCTGTGCCACATAGCTTCCTATCATGGCTCTGCCCGCACACTTGGTAGTCGGCCTTGGCGAAGCCCTCTGGGACCTGCTTCCCGCGGGAAAGCATCTCGGCGGAGCGCCCCTCAACTTCGCGTATATCGCTTCGCTGCTCGGCGAGCATGCCTTGATCGCCTCCCGAATCGGGAATGACCCACTGGGCGCCGAGATCGAGGCCGAGCTTGCTGGACGCGACCTCGACACCAGCGGCATTCAAACCGACTCGAAACTGCCTACCGGAACCGTCGACGTTCGCTTTCGCGGCGGCCAGCCGGAGTACGAGATCCGTCAACCGGCTGCCTGGGATGCGCTGGAATGGACCCCAAAATGGCACGAAATAGCCGCAAAATGTGACGCGGTTTGCTTCGGAACCTTGGCTCAAAGAGCCCCAAAATCGCGCGCAACGATCCAAAATTTCCTCGAGAACACGCGTCCAACGTGTCTGCGAGTGTTCGATATCAACCTCAGAAGGCCGTTTTACGACCGCGAAACGATCGAATCATCGTTGCATCTGGCCACAATTCTGAAGTTAAACGACCTGGAATTGCCGGAGATAGCGGCGATAGTCGGCCTCAAAGGCGGGTCTATAGATGCGTTAATGCAGGAAATGCTTCACCGATTCGGCCTTAAAACCGTGCTGGTAACGCGCGGAGAGCACGGCGCAACGGCAGCTAACGAGGAAAAAATCGCGTTGCATCCGGGATTTAAGGTGCGAGTAAGCGACACGATCGGAGCCGGAGACGCCTTTACCGCCGCCGCCATCCATTGCATATTGCGCGGAATCGACCTGGACAAGACACTCGCATTTGCCAATAAATGGGCATCATGGGTGGCATCGCAGGCCGGCGCAATGCCTCCCATAGCCGAGCAGCAGCGCCTGAAAATGCTCTCGGAAGTGGTTGCTTCCGCCTCTTAACTGCCGCTTACGAGCCTTAAAGCGCGCGGAATAATGCGCACATCCACCGGCGTTTGGCACACCGGTTCGCCGTCGGCAAAGACCCAAGTAGGCGGATCGCTGTCGATTCGCAGCCTCTCGACACGCAAAGAACCTACTTCCTTAAGCTCTAAATGGCGCGCTTGAAGCAGCGCTATTGCGCTTGAAATCAGCCGTAGACGCCCCATTTTCTTCACCAAAACGCAATCCAGCTTGCCGTCATCGAGCTGAGCGTGGGGAGCAATGCGCAATCCGCCGCCGAACGAAGGCGTGTTAGCGAAGCTGAATAGGGATGAATCCTGCTCGATTTCGCGTCCGTCAGCGCAGATTCGCAGCCGCAATGATGGCGCCTGCAGCAACGCACGCGCCATCCCAAGCAGATAACCGCCATTTCCGCGCAGCCAACGCGGCATGTGATTGGCGAATTCGGCTGCAATTGCGTCCAGTCCAACGCCGCCGACGCAGCAGAAAGGAATCTCGTGTCCGTACTTATTAACGATGATTCCGACATCGATCTCGCGCAGTATGGCGTTTCCAGCGACAAAATTCCGCGCGAGATCGGCCGAATTTTGTGCGGAACAGATGCCTGAAGTGCGCGCCAAATCGTTTCCACTGCCGCATGGAACGAGTAGAACGGGCAATTTCGCGCGCAAAAGCTGCGGGAGGAAGCGATGAATTGTGCCGTCGCCGCCAAGTACAACGGCGAGATCGGCGGCGGATGGCGAATCAGTGATGTCCCAGTGCTCAATCCGCAGTCCGGCGCTTTTCAGCACCTCTAGATCTCTCTCCTGCGCTCCAGGTCCGAGAATGGCGAGGGTTCGCGTAGCGGAAAGGACGATATTACGCAGCGTAAGTTAGCCCAGATATCAGGATTTTCGTTGGCGAGTGCCTAGTTGCTGCGTTTTCCTTCTGTCCTCCGTGTTCAAACTGCCTTTCCCGTAAAATGAAGAATTCTTGGAGCCTCGATGATCTGCCTGACCGTTCATATCACCGTGAAAAGTGGCCGCGAGCAGGAGACGGCCGATATGTTCCGTTCGTACGTCAAACTTGTCCAAACTGAACCCGGATGTATGCGCTTCGACGTGCTGCAATCGCGCAAAGAGCCGCGGAAATTCATGCTCTACGAGCTTTATCGCGATGAAGCCGCGCTCGACGCGCATCGGCGCACGCCTCACTTTCTCGATTACACGCCCAAGATGCAGGACCTTACCGAGCAACGTGAATCAGAGCTCTTCACGCACGTCGCATGACCTTCCCTCCAGTTGACGAGCAGCTCGCATATCTAAAGAAAGGCGCCGTTGAAATCATTCGCGAGCAGGAATTGCGCGAGCGCCTGGAGAAATCCGCCAAGACCGGCAAGCCACTTAAGATAAAAGCGGGCTTCGATCCCACTGCGCCGGATTTGCATCTGGGCCACACCGTTCTGATTCGCAAACTCAAACATTTTCAGGACATGGGCCACACCGCCATCTTCCTGATCGGAGATTTCACTGGATTAATCGGCGATCCCAGCGGACGTTCGGCGACGCGCAAGCCGCTTACGCGCGAAGAGATCGATCGCAATGCTGAGACATATAAGGAGCAGGTCTTCAAGATTCTTGATCCAAAAAAGACGGTGATCGATTTCAACAGCCGCTGGTTTTCGAAATTCAGCGCGATCGATTTCATCCGATTGGCGGAGAAATACACCGTCTCTCAGTTGCTGGAGCGTGACGATTTTCACGATCGTTTTCAGAAAGAGCAACCGATTGCCATGCACGAGTTGTTGTACCCGCTGGCGATGGGTTACGACTCCGTAGCTCTGGAAGCCGATGTGGAGCTAGGCGGCACCGATCAGAAATTCAATCTGCTCACCGGCCGCGAGATGCAGCGCCAGCACGGCCAGCCGACACAAGTGGTGCTGACGATGCCGATTCTTGAAGGACTCGACGGCACGCAGAAGATGTCGAAATCGCTGGGGAATGCCATCGGAATCAAAGAGCAGCCGCTGGAGATGTACGGCAAGCTGATGTCGATCTCCGATGAGCTGATGTGGCGTTACTACACACTGCTCACTGATTTGCGCACGACCGAGATCGAGGAACTGAAGTCAAAGGTGTCATCAGGCGCGCTGCACCCCATGCAGGCCAAGAAGGATTTAGCACGCAGAACCGTAGCAGACTTTCATTCTGGGCAGGCCGCGCAAGAGGCTGAACAAAACTGGGAGAGGCAGTTTCAGAGACACGAGATACCGAATGAACTGCCGCAATGCAATCTACTTACGTCTCAAGTTGGATTGGGCGGTTCTGGAGCTGTAATCGCGGACCCTATCCCCATCGAAGTAGACAGGCTCTTGGTAGCTTGCGGTCTGAGCACTTCTCGGACAGAAGCTCAGAGAAAGATCAAAGAACGAGCAGTCCACATTGAGAACAAACTGGTTGAAGATAGAATTTTGCGACGGCAACTCACCAATCCGTTTATTGTGCGGCTAGGCAAGCGAATGCTAAAGGTTCATCTGAGAGCGGGCTGAAAGAGAACCAATGTGGCACTAACCCCACCTGCTCTTCTCCGTGTCTCTGTGCCTCCGTGGTGAAATTCCTTTTTGCAAATACCGTCGCCCGCAGATCTCATAATCCCCGCTCAGCACCAGGCGAATCGCCTCGCTATATGCGATGTGCTCCTGCTCCAGAATTCGTTCAGCGAGGGCGTGCTCATCGTCGTCCGGGAGCACTGGCACAGAACGTTGCGTGATGATCACGCCGTGATCGAGGTTCTCATCGACAAAGTGCACGGTACATCCGCTGACCTGCGCTCCGTATTCAAGCGCCTGACGTTGCGCGTCGAGTCCGGGAAATGCGGGCAATAGCGACGGATGAATGTTCAGTACCTTATTGGGAAATGCTTCGAGAAAAACCGGGGAGATCAGGCGCATATATCCCGCCAGGCAGACAAGATCGACTTTGTGCTCGCGCAGGCAGGCGACGACAGCGGCATCATGCTCGGCGCGAGACAGTCCCTTGCTCTGGATTACATGTGCGTTGAGTCCGCGTTGCTCGGCTGCCTGAAGCCCGGGAGCATAGGGTTTGTTTGAGATCACGACCGCAATCTCTGCGCCGGGAATCTTCCCGGCCGCGATGTTGTCGGCGATAGCAATGAAATTGGAGCCGCGTCCGGAGAGAAGAATGCCGAGTCGTTTCATTTCAGGATTTCTTCACCACGGAGACACGGAGGCACGGAGGAAGGCGGAAAAGGGCTTGTCGAGTTTCGAGTCTTAGTTTTCAACGCATCAACAAGGAACTGTGAATCAACAGACACTTTGCACGGTCAAACCTCGCCGACGCGAGACCTGAAACTCGAAGCCCTCTTCAGCATTTCTCCGTGTCTCAGTGTCTCCGTGGTGAAAAGGACCTTATGAGTAGATCACTTTGCGATCGCCCTTGACGATGCGCCCAATCGTGTAGCCCTTCTCATTAATTCGATCGAGGATGGTTTGTACGCGTTTAAACTTGATCGCCGGCACAACCAGGATCATGCCGATTCCCATATTGAAAGTGCGCATCATCTCTTCCTGATCCACGTTGCCCAGCTTCTGCAGATGTTGGAAGACCGGCAGCATTGGCCAGGACCCGAGTTGAATGTTGGCCGCCACTCCCTTGGGTAACACTCGCGGCAGGTTCTCAGTGATGCCTCCACCCGTGATGTGCGCCATAGCGACTACTACATCGGCTTCGATCAGACGGCGCACGATGGGCCAATAGCTCTTGTGGGTGCGCATCAGTTCGTTGCCAGCCTTGTTTTTGATTTCGCTGACGAACGTTTCTGGCGTATAGCGGGCGATTTCAAAGAAAAGTTTGCGTGCGAGTGAGTATCCGTTGGTGTGGAGTCCATTGGATGAAAGGCCCACGATTACGTCACCGATTTCCACTCGCTCGCCCGTAATGATGCGATCGCGTTCGACCACGCCAACAATGAAACCGGCGATGTCATACTCTCCGTCTGCATAAAAGCCAGGCATTTCCGCAGTTTCGCCGCCGATCAGAGCACATCCATTCTGCTTGCATGCGTCCGCTACGCCGGAAACCACCTTTTCTGTCACCTCGGGATCGATTTTGCCGCTGGCAAAATAGTCGAGAAAGAAGAGCGGCGTGGCGCCTTGTACGGCGATGTCGTTCACACAGTGGTTCACAAGATCGCCGCCCACGGTGTGGTGCAGGTCCATTTCGAACGCGACCTTGAGCTTGGTGCCGACTCCGTCTGCGCTTGAGACCAATACGGGATCGCGATATTTCTGGCCCAGGGAGAACAATCCGCCAAAGCTGCCGATGTCGCTCAGTACACTGCGATTAAACGTCTTTTGCGCGAGGTATTTAATGCGTTGCTTGGCACGGTCAGCGCGGCTGATGTCTACACCGGCTTGGGAGTAGGTAACGGGACGGCGATTAGTCTTCTGAGGTGTGGATTGGGCCAAGCAGTCGGGTCCTTCAGGTGGTTTGCGAGGACGGGAAACGAAAAGTGTATCACTTGAGGCAGAGAAGCATGCCGGTTCGGCGCCAGCGAATCTGCGTTATATGACTCAGTGCCGACGCATAGAGCCGCACCTGGTGCAGCCAGTTTGGATCCAGCCACGCAGAACTCGGCGCATCGTATGACCAGAAAACTACCAGCGGCTCACCAAGAACACTCGCTACCGGTATTGGTCCCCAATAGCGGCTGTCCTCGGAGTTATCGCGATTGTCTCCCAGCACGAACAACGATCCGGCGGGCACTCGGTAGGGTCCAATATTTTCCTGCCACGTCCAGCGCCGGTTGGGGCGCACACGAGCGTAGGACTCTCGCCATCGGATGCCATTCACGTAGAGCACTCCGCCATGCAGGGCAACGACGTCGCCGGCTCCGGCGATCACGCGCTTGAGATAGATCTCATCCGGTTCCACTGGACTGCGAAAGGCAACGATTTCGCCAGCCTGGGGAGTTCGCAACTGCGGCAGCCGGAGCTCGGTAAACGGCACATGGGGGCCATAAGGCAGTTTCAACATCAATAGATGATCGCCAACCAGAACCGTTCCTTCCATCGAAGCCGTAGGCACCATTCCCAAGTCGACAACAAACGAGAAGGTCACTAGAAGGACGATAGCGATCCAGAAGAGAGGCTTGTTAAACCGCGCAATCCGTCGGCGAAGCTGTGATCTGGCGTCAGCCGTAGGCACCGGGGCTGCCGATCGCAAGTCCAAAGCTACAGACGTGGCGCTCAAAAAAATCTCCAGGAGGTATCTCAATTGTGAGCTGCGCAAGTGGGGCTTGGAATAAGGAGTTGCACTTAACTTGACCGCGAAGGATCGATGGCGGCAGTTACAAGAGTGAACGTCCGGCTGGGCAGGCTACAGGAACAGCGAAGATGACAGGGGGTTTTCGAATTCGACTTGAAAATCATCGAATTCTGCCCAAAATGTGAAAAATTTCTTAAAAACCAGGGAATTATCAGGGAATTCTGTGGATTTCCTTCCAAGTCATTCTTTCCACGGTACTTCCTGCCGTTTTGGCTCGGATTCAAAAAATTAACAGGGAATTATCAAGGGATTGTCGACTAACTCTGACGTTAGTCCGCTTCGCTGCGTCGTGATCCACTACGAAGTTCTCGCCTACTTCGCAGGATTTGTCCGGCGCTCGCGCGCTCTTCTGTCCTGCCCCCCTCGGGCAACGACGCGCCGCTCGCCTGTGCGCCGGTCGGTGATGCGGCGGTCGACCTCGGGCCAGGTAAGTTCAGGCATGGCCTGGATGCGATCTACGGTGGCTGCAACGCCATAGCGCCCCTGCGCCCTCTCGTCTTCGACCCGATTCACGGTCGCTCGGCAGCAGACCCACTTTGCCGCTTCTCCCGTAATTTCCTTGGGCAGAATCATCACGATATCCACCGAGCTGCCTTCACTCACCTTGGTCGAGCACTCGAGAAAGATTCCAGACTGGCTAAGGTTCAGCGCCTCTGCCGAAATGTTGTCCCCGTCCGCGTGCAGCTTGGCAGGAACCTTCATCTCCTTGCGGGGTGACCTTCGCTTTTCCTGTCCTGTTTCCTGTCCCGGTGCAGCCATGAGTGGGGTGTCTCCAGTTTTTGTCGATTGAGAGCTGCCGCAGGATACGCCAGTTTCATGCTGAAGTACATACAAGTTAAAGGTAACCGGGAACTTAGCGGAACCATTCTGCGCACCGGAACCGCCGAAAAATCCGCGAAAACTATTTGACACAGTTGGGTTGAATATTTATACATAGAGATGCATATTCATGCACCATGTCCAAGCTTACGAGGCAGCAATTGATATTGCAGCTTATCGAAAACGGAAATGTCGCGAACCAGGAGGACCTGCGGCGGGCTCTCGCTCGTCAGGGGCAGCAGGTGACTCAGGCTACGCTTTCGCGCGACATCCATGAGCTTGGAATCGTAAAGACCGGCATCGGTTATTCCCGCACTATGCAGGCAGCAGGTGAGGCGGGCCTTCCTTCCTCCGAGCGCCTGGTTCGGGAGTTTGTCTTGAGCGTCCGCGAGGCCCAGAACCAGCTTGTCGTCAAGACCAGCGTTGGCAGCGCACAGCCGGTTGCGGCCGCGCTTGACGCCGAAGGCTGGGAGGAGATGCTGGGAAGCATCGCGGGCGACGACACCATCCTCATCATTTGCGAGGACAAACATCACGCGGAGCGTCTGGCAAACCGCATACGGGAGATGCTTGCTTAGTGAGCGCGCAACTCCAGACCGCGGTCGTTGGCGCGACCGGTTATGCCGGATTTGAACTCGCGCGCATCCTTGGACGACATCCTCGTCTTGCCAAGCCCTTGCTGTTCTCTCGCGAGCCCGGCAACTCGATCGACCTCACCGACTATTACCCGCACGTGCTCGGCAACGGGCAACTGCGCGTGCATGCGTTTGACTGGCAGAAGCTAAGCGACAGCAAAGTTGATCTGCTCTTCCTCGCCACTCCGCACGAGACGTCGCGCGAATGGGCTCCGGAGGCGCTCAAGCGCGGCATGCGGGTGATCGATCTCAGCGGCGCATGGAGGCTGAAGCAGGAAACGCATCGCGCGATTTACGGTTTTCATGACGCTGATGCGGCATTAGCCAGCACAGTCTCCGGCAAGGCCGTGTACGGTCTGCCCGAATTGCGCTCGAAGCAGATCTCTGGATCGACGCTCATCGCGAATCCCGGTTGCTATGCGACCTCGGTCATCGTTGGATTGGCTCCCCTCGTCGCGGCAGGAGTGATCAACCGCAGCGCGGGCATCGTCTGCGATTCTAAATCGGGTGTTTCCGGCGCGGGCAAGCAGCCTACCTCTACGACTCACTTTGTGGAGGTAGCAGACAATCTTTCCGCGTACGGCGTCTTCACCCACCGGCACCTCGGTGAGATTCTCGAGCAGCTCAACCTGCAGGACGACGAATTAACCTTCACGCCACATCTGCTTCCGATTCCGCGCGGAATCCTTTCGACCATCTATGTACGGCTCGAACAGGCGATGACGCCTGTGGAGATCGAGTCGATTTATTCCAAGTTCTATGCAGGCAAGCCTTGGGTGCGCCTCTTCGGCACCAAACTGCCGCAGATTCGCTATTCGCTGCACACCAACTATTGCGATGTGGGATTCAACCTGAGCCCCGATGGCAAGCGTCTGGTCATAGTCTCGTGCCTCGACAACCTCATGAAAGGCGCTGCCGGCCAGGCGGTGCAGAACATGAACGTAATGTTCGGCTTCGATGAAAAGGACGGCCTGAATTGAAAGTAGTAGTAAAGATCGGCGGCGCGGCGCTCGACAACAAAGAACTCGTGCACAAGTGTGCGCGTGCCATTGTGGAACTCGCCGACGGCGAGCATCACCAGGTGGCGGTGGTTCATGGCGGCGGTACCGCGCTCACGCGTACGCTGCTGCAACTGGGCAAGGAAAGCAACTTCATAAACGGTCTGCGCGTTACCGACTCGGAAACGCGCGATGTTGCCCTGATGGTTCTGGCCGGCAAAGTGAATAAGGCTCTCGTCGCCGAAATCGGCGCTCTGGGCAAGTCTGCTATCGGTATTTGCGGCGCCGATGGTCTCAGCTTCCGCGCACGCAAAAAGAAGACTGACGGCTGCGATCTTGGATACGTCGGCGAAATCTGCTCGGCCGATCCGCGCTGGATCGATGCCATCTGGAACGCCGGCGGCATTCCCGTAATCTCCAGCGTCGCGCTGGGAACCGATGGCCAGTACTACAACGTGAACGCCGATCAGACCGCTGCGGCATGCGCCGTGGCCTGCCGCGCGCATGCGCTCATCTTCCTCACCGATGTGGCTGGGGTGAAGAGCGCCGATGGATCGGTGATTCGCTGGCTGCAGATGAAACAGATCGAAGATCTGGTAAAGACCTCTGTGGTGCGCGGCGGCATGCTTCCCAAACTGGAAGCGTGCCAGGAGGCGCTGCGGCGTGGAGTAGGCCGCGTGCGGATTCTTCCGGCGAGCGAAGTCGGACTGCTTCCGGACTTCTATACCTCCAAGATCGACTGTGGAACCGAGGTGATGGTGGCATGAAACTAGCCGAAGCAAAACAGAAAGAGGCACAGCTTCTGCTGCCTACTTACGATCGGGTTCCGCTGCTGCTCGAGCGCGGCAAGGATGTCTATTTGTACGATGCCGAGGGCCGCAGGTATCTCGACTTCATCACCGGCATCGGCGTGAACGCGCTGGGCTATGGCGATCGAGCAGTGCTCAAGACAATTGCGAAACAGTCAGCGCGATTGATCCACTCTTCGAACCTCTTCTATCACGAGTTCACCGCGCCGCTGGCGGAGCGGTTGACGCGGATCTCCGGCCTCGATCGGGTTTTCCTCTCGAACAGCGGCACCGAAGCCTGGGAGGGCGCGCTCAAAATCGCTCGTGCCTACGCCAAGAAAACCGCGCCCGCTGGATCGGAGCCGAAGTGGCGCGTGCTGGCGATGGAGAATTCCTTCCACGGCCGCACTTATGGATCGCTCTCCACGACCGGCCAGGCGAAGTACCGAGATCCGTATGCGCCAGTTCTTCCCGGCATAGAGTTCGTCACCTTCAACGACGTTGAAGACCTGAAGCAGAAGTTCAACGATAGCGTCTGTGCGGTTGCGATTGAGACGGTGCAAGGCGAAGGCGGCATCCAGATCGTATCCAGCGAATTTCTGGAAACTGCGCGAGCGCTCACCGCGGGCAGCGGCGCATTGCTCCTGATCGACGAGATCCAAAGCGGGCTCGGGCGCACTGGACAGTGGTTCGCTTATCAGCACTACGACATCAAGCCTGACATTGTCACCATCGCCAAGCCGATCGCCGGCGGCTTGCCTCTTGGCGCGCTGCTGACCACCGATGAAGCAGCGAGTGCTCTTAAGCCAGGCATGCATGGCACGACTTTCGGCGGTGGCCCATTGGCGTGCGCAGTCGCTTGCACGGTAATCGATCAGATCGAGAAGCGGAAGTTGATCAAGTCCAATCGCGAATTGGGCAAGTACTTCGTCAAGAAGCTCGAAGCCCTCAAGAAAAAACACAAGTCGATTCGCGAGGTACGCGGCTTGGGCTTGATGGTCGCGGCCGAACTCGATTCCGCCGATCTGGCCAAAGCTGTAGTTCCCGCCATGCTGGAGCGCGGCGTGATCATCAATCGCACGCACGAAACTACGTTGCGCTTTCTGCCGGCATACACGATCGCCAAGAAGCACATCGATGAAGTAGTGAAGGGGTTAGACGCAACACTTAAGCAGCTCGAGAAGCACTATCTCAAGAAAGAAGCCTCCGTTTCGCCGGAAGGCGAACTGGTTGCGCAAGGGAGCACACATTGAGCACACGACCCGTAACCCAGGTTCCGGTAAGCCCGATGCCGGAGATGCAATCGTGGTGTGAGGACCTGATCTCCATCACCGATCTTGGTCCGTCAGGAATTAGCTCCGTCCTGGATCTGGCCGCGCTGATGAAGGAGCGCCCGGTAGATTTTCGCGGAGCCCTGGCCGGCAAACAGGTAGTGATGTTCTTCGAGAAGCCCTCGCTGCGGACGCGGCTCACCTTTGAGGCCGGCATCACCAGCCTCGGCGGGCACGCCTTCTTCGTCGACCAGACAGCCTCGCGCATCGACGCGCGCGAGAAACTCAGCGACATCGCTCACAACCTCGAGCGCTGGGTCGATGGCCTGGTGCTGCGCACATTTGCTCATGCGACCGTAACCGGAATGGCGGAGCATGCAAGCATTCCAGTGATCAATGCGCTCAGCGAACTCGAACATCCTTGCCAGGCGCTGGCCGACTATCTCACGCTCCAGGAAAAGTTCGGAGACCTGCGCAACGTAACCCTCGCTTACGTTGGCGACGGCAACAATGTGGCGCACTCGCTGATGCTGGCAGCCGCATGTTCGGGCAGCACGATCCGGGTTGCGACTCCCGAAGGCTACGGTCCGAAGCAAGAGATCGTAAAGCAAGCCAGGAAGATTGCCGCCACAACCGGAGCAACGATTCAAGTTCTCACCGATGTGCAGAGGGCGGTGAGCGGCGCCGATGCGATCTACACCGACGTATGGGCGAGCATGGGCCAGGAGAGCGAAGCTTCAGCGCGCAAACAGATCTTCGGCGGCTATCAGGTAAATGACGGGCTCTTCGCCCATGCCGCTCCGCACGCGATCTTTATGCATTGCCTGCCCGCGCATCGAGGAGAAGAGGTTACCGACGCAGTGATCGACTCATCGCGTTCCGTCGTATTCGACCAGGCCGAGAACCGGCTGCATGTGCAGAAGGCCATCATGCTGATACTGCTCGGGGGCGTAAGCGCTGACGGTCAGCATGGTAGAGAGGCAGCGTGCGGCGTCTCTACGCTAAAGCCCATTGCCGCGGGCCAGAAGAAATTAAGGAGAACTCATGCCTGAGAAAGTTGTACTTGCTTATTCCGGAGGACTCGACACCTCCATCATTATTCCCTGGCTCAAGGAAAACTACGCCTATGACGTGATCGCCATGGTCGCCGACGTTGGACAGGGCGAAGATCTTGATGCTGTCGTCGCCAAGGCCTACAAGACCGGAGCCTCGAAGGTTGTCGTGCGCGACATGCGCGAGGAGTTCCTCACCGACTACGTCTTCCCGGCCATCGCCGCCGGAGCGGTCTACGAACACAAATATCTGCTGGGCACCTCGCTCGCTCGTCCGGTGATCGCCAAGCACCAGGTGGAAGTTGCGCTCGAAGAGAATGCAACCGCCGTTGCCCATGGATGCACCGGTAAGGGCAACGATCAGGTGCGCTTCGAGCATGCATACCAGGCGCTTGCTCCGCAGTTGAAGGTCATCGCTCCCTGGCGGGAATGGAACCTGAAGTCACGCGAGGACTGCCTCGCCTACGCCGAGAGCCGTGGAATTCCCGTAGCTGCGAG
>QIBC01000099.1 GCA_003225215.1 Acidobacteriota bacterium | reverse complement strand
TGTGGGGAAGAATCGCGAGTCTGTTTGGAGAGCTTGCGTAGAACGGCATTGATCAACGGCGCTGCAGAGCGTTTGCCATGCAGCTTGACCAGTTCCACGCTTTCATTGACGGCAGCGCGCGCTGGAATGCGGTCTAGATAAAGCAGCTGATAGGCGCCAAGCCGCAGAGCTAGCTTTACTTCAACGTCGAACTTACCGATGGATTTCCCTGCCGCTGCCTCAACAACCTGATCGAGCTTCTGTTGCCAGCGCAAGACTCCCATTACTAGCTCGGTTGCCAGGCCACGATCGGCGTTGCTCAGGGAAGCGAGAAGATTGGAATGCAACAGCTCCGTTGCATACGAATCCTGAGTTTCTATGCGCAGAAGCACATCATAGGCCACACTGCGCGCGGGCGAGATGCGCGCTGCAGACGGCATTAACTCAGGCCCCCAGCTTTTCGCCGCTTTGCGGACGGTAGCCGCGGATGAAGTCGGCAGCCGCCATCCGGCGCTTGCCTTCAGGCTGCACTTCGAGCAATTGCAAGACGCTGTTCTCACCGCAGATGACGAACAGTTGGTCGCGGTCGACCAGCATCTCGCCCTTGGGCTGAGTCCCGGAATAGGAATGCACCTTCGCGGAGGTGATTCCCAGCTTCTTCCCCTTGAGGACAGCGTAGCAGCCTGGCCACGGCTGGAATCCACGCAGGCGGTTATAAATCCGCTGGGCCGGAGATTCGAAGTCCGCCTGCGCGTCTTCCTTCTTCAAAATGGGAGCGAGCGATGCGCGACTGTGATCCTGAGGCTGCGGTTTGATGGTTCCGTCCGCCAATTGTCGCAGAGTTTCAACCATCAGCTCGGCCCCAACTGCCGCAAGGCGTTGACCGTAGCCGATCGCAGTGTCGTCCGGAGCGATTGCCAGCTCGCGTTGGAGAAGGATGTCCCCCGTATCGAGTCCCTCGTTGAGCAGCATGCTGGTGACGCCGCTCACCTTCTCGCCCTCGGCAATCGCCCACTGAATGGGCGCCGCTCCCCGATATTTCGGCAGGAGTGATCCGTGAAGGTTGATGTTGCCGTGCTTTGGCAGAGCCAGCATCCAGGGCGGAACGATGCGACCATATCCCACGACAATGATTGCGTCGGGCTGAATTTTCTCCAGCAGCACACGAAAATCTGCGTTGCTCTTGATTTTCTCAGGCTGCTCGATTCGCAAGCTGTGGCGCTGCGCGGTGTGTTTGACCGGCGATGTGGCGAGTTCGAGCCCGCGGCCTTGTGGCCGGTCGGGTTGCGTGACTACTAAGGGAATTTCATGACCACTGGCGAGTAAAGCTTCGAGCGTGGGAACCGCGAACTGCGGCGTGCCGCAGAAAACGAGCTTCATACTAGTAAGCTACTAGCTGCTGGCTTCTGGCTGCTAGCTTGTGTGCATCAGTCCGATGCAACTCGATTTCTCCCAAACTGTAATGGTTTTCCATGGTTAGCTAGCAGCCAGTAGCTAGTAGCTAGTAGCCAGCAGCTTCTTACGCTTTTCCATGGTTAGCTAGCAGCCAGTAGCTAGTAGCCAGCAGCTTCTTACGCTTTTCCATGGTTAGCTAGCAGCCAGTAGCTAGTAGCCAGCAGCTTCTTACGCTTCCACCCGCGGCATCATAGGTATGGCGCTGGCGCTCTTGAACTCTTCCATCACCGCATGCAGATGATCGAGCGTCTCGTCCACTGAGAGCGTGTACATTTCACGGCCGTTGTCGTAGCCGCTCTCGATCGCGGATTTCAAATAGTGTCCGGCGATCTGGATGGCTAGCGGATCTGTGATGGCTTTGCCAGTCTGTTCTTTGTACTTGACCCAGGCGAGATGAGGGAGCGCGATCCATACTGGGCGACCGCCGCAGAGGAATTTGATGTCGATCGCGTCAGCGTGCCGAGTAGCAATAGCAACGATTACAGCCTGGTAGGTACAGTGAATCGGCTCTCCAGACCAGCGATCGATAGCGGTGAAATCGTCGTACATGGCAGAAGAAAAAAGAATATCACGCGGATTTTTGAGAGGACCTGCGGCCGCCCCCGGCCGGGTGTTTGTCTTCGACTCCTAGCATTCAAAGTGTCTGACTTCTTGTCGTCCTTCATGACAACGCATTCGAAAACCCGGGCGAGGCGCGGCGGTCCCGGCGATGCCGTTTACAATTGCGTGTGCCTCCCACCGCAACCATCAGGAAAACAACTCTGCGGCGCTCGGGCTCCGGAATCCAAATTATCCAAGCCGCGAACCTGTCGAAACTGCCCGGTGTCGTTCATGGATTCAGCACTCGCGTTGGGGGATTTTCCCAGGCATATGGCGGTTGCCAACTAAACCTGGGCTTTACTTCTTCAGACGGTCGACAAAGCGTGGAGCGGAATCGCCGCGCGTTTATACGCGAGCTTATTGGAAAGCGCGACGCATGCCAGTTAGTGACTTTGCGACAGATTCACTCCGGCCTAGTGCGCATTCTGAAGAGCAAAGACCGTATTCCCACACATCCGCTGAGAGGCGATGGCGTTATTACCAGGCACAAGAATGTGCTGCTAGGAATTCAGGTGGCAGACTGTGTGCCGGTGCTGATTGTCGATCTGAAGCGGGATGCAATAGGTGCGTTCCATGCCGGTTGGCGCGGCACGGTGAAGCGGATCGTTGAGCGCGGTGTTGGCAGCATGCGCGCGGTTTTCGCATGCGATCCAGCCGACCTTCACGCGGCGATTGGTCCCTGCATTCACTCCTGTTGCTATGCCGTGGGCGACGAAGTCATTGATGAGTTCCGTTCACAATTTTCCTACGCCGACGAACTGTTTTCAGAGGTTTACGATCGCGACCCGATCAAAGAAAAGTACCCGCTGCTGTTCTTAACCGCGCGAGCCCCTGGCCACAGCAACATCGGTCCGCAGAAGCACCTCGATTTGGTGGAGGCAAACCGCCGCCAACTGCTCGATGCGGGAGTACCCGAGAGCAACATCTGGGTCGCGGAGGAGTGCACCTCGTGCCGCGCCGATCTGCTGTTTTCGCATCGTGGGGAGGCAGGTTATTCGGGCAGGATGATGGGCGTGGTTGGATTGATCGGCTGAGAGAGCCTAGCTGTGAGTGGGTTCTGTAGTCGGCGTGTGCGTAACGGTGCCCGCTCCGTTTGCCTGCTCGTGATTTACCAAGTCTTTTAACTCCTTGCTGGGCTTGAAGAACGGGATCTTCTTGGCAGGAACTTCGACGCGGTCGCCTGTCTTTGGATTGCGTCCGACGCGAGAGTTACGCTGGCGGGTACGAAAGCTGCCAAAGCCGCGAATCTCGATCTTATCGCCCGCCCGCAACGAATGAACGATGCTGTCGAAGATGGTTTCCACGATCACTTCGCTGTCCCGGCGGGTAACGTCGGTAATTCGGGCAACCTCTTCAATCAGATCGGCTTTCGTCATAAGTTGTACATTCCACCTGAGATGCGACATTCCGTCAAGTGCTAACCTCGGCTATGGAATGTGAATTTCTGGCCATATCAAGCTAGCGCCAGAGATAGAAGAATCCGGGGTTGTTGGTTTGCAGCATTCGCGCCTGCGCCGGAAGAAGCTGGGTAATGTCGCCAAATAGAAGGTCGGCTAGCGTCCGCTTCTTCTCTTCTGGGTGCACTAACGAAGGTTCCCCATGTATGCCCACTGCTTTAGCAGTTTCGTCGACGGCATTCTGGAACCCGCCGAGCTGATCGATTAATTTCAGGCCCATCGCCTGTTCACCCGTCCAAACGCGGCCGCTCGCCATGCCTTTCACGTCGTCAACCTTCATTTTTCGGCCTTCCGCCACGTCCCGAATGAACTGCCCGTACATCTCGTTAACCAGGCTCTGCAGGTATGTCTGCTCGGCGGGAGTCATCTCGCGGGCCGGATCGCCGGCAGCCTTGAGCTCTCCGGCAGTGAAGATCACTTCCTTCAGCTTGGCCCAGCGTAGAAGATCGCCATAGTTCACCCACTCCGCGATCACGCCGATGCTGCCCACAATGCTCGCGCGGTTCGCGTAGATCTTGTTCGCCCCAGCTGCGATGTAGTACGCCCCGCTGGCGCCGACGGTCTGGATGGAAGCGACGATCATCTTCTTCTTTTGGTCGCGGACGCGCTTGACTGCGTCATACATCTCCTGCGAAGCCGCAGCGCCGCCGCCCGGGGAATCGATTCGCAGAATAATGGCCTTCACCGACGAGTCGTCACCATATTTCTTGAGCTCGTCGACAAAGGGTTTTGCCTGGAGAATTACACCCTGAACATCCAAGATGGCGATCTTGTCGCCGCCGACGTCGAATCCGGAGTCATTACCGCGAATGCTGAAATAGAGCAGAGAAAAGATAAGCAGAGTTGTTCATATCGCTGATCTTTGCACCATCCAATCCCATATCGTCACGCACGACCGCGAAAAGATATTCGGCCAACTCCCGATCAGGCGAGTTCCCCATCAGCAACTCGTACACTCGCCCGATATAACTGTCATATTCATCCTGAGCGTTCGGCACATCCTTAACTCCGATCGGGTCCCACACGTCCAGCAGCACGTGACGTATTTGGACGCGGATCTGACGAGATTCACCTTTGTCCATCATCGGGACTCAATGCTACGCCAAGCCATGAAGATTGAATGCGAATGCTCACAATTCAAACTGACCCATTGCCGACTCCGCCAAGTGGCTAACGGCAGAGGGAGAAATCAATTCTTCTAATAATCCGTAGAAGATTTTTCGATGATTTTGTACGCCAAAGCTGCATTGTCACAAGGCGAAACAGCGTCGGCTCACCTTAAAATAGGAGAATGCTAAAGAAGGTCCGCCTTTTTACTCCAGGTCCTACTCCACTTTTGCCTGCTGCACAGTTAGCAATGGCAGCGGCTGACATCCACCATCGCACGCCCGAATTTCGAGCGTTGTACCAGCGTGTCCTGATCCAGCTGAAAGACTTTGTTGGAACGAAAAACGACGTCATCCTTATCTCCTCCTCGGGCACCGGCGCTATGGAGGCGGCAGTTTCAAATCTCACGTCGCCCGGTGATCGCGTACTGGTACTCACCGCCGGCAAGTTTGGCGAGCGCTGGGTCAGTCTGGCCAAAGCGTTCGGCTGTCAAGTGGAGACCCTGAGCGCTCCATACGGCGAGACCTTCTCGATCGAGGAGGTGCGCGCGAAGCTGAAGCCCGATGTGAAGGCGGTCTTCATGCAGGCGACTGAGACCTCCACGGGCGCGCGGCATTGCGTGCAGAGCGTAGCTGCCTTAACGAAAGAAGCCGATGCCTTGCTCGTGGTTGATGCCATTACGGGACTCGGCACTACGCAATTCGACGTGGATGGTTGGGGCATCGATGTAATCATCGGGGGCTCGCAGAAGGCAGTGATGATACCTCCCGGACTGGCCTACTGTGCCGTGAGCGATCGCGCATGGCAGCGCATGGAGACGACCAAGAATCCACGCTACTACTTCGATCTGCGCAAGGAGAGGAAATCCGCTGCCAAAGGCGAGTCAGCATACACTCCGGCGGTCGCGTTGATTGCAGCGCTGGGCGCGGCTTTCGATTACATCGCCGCCGGCGCGGGCGGAGACATCGTTGCCGGCCGCGATGCGCTCATTCACAACGCAGAAGTCGTGGCAGAGATGACGCGCGCGGCGGTTCAGGCGTTCGGCCTGAAGCTGTTTGCACCAACCGCTCCGGCCGCTGCAGTGACTGCGGTGTACGCGCCTGAGCGTACCGATTCGGGAGCAATCGTAAAAGGCTTCAAAGAGCAATTCGCCGGCGTAATCGCAAACGGCCAGGGGGAGATGAAGGGACAGCTTTTCCGCATCGCGCACCTTGGATTCTTTGACTATCTCGACACGATTGCGATGATTGGCGGACTGGAGCACGTTCTCCAGCCAATTCTCGGGCGCGATCTTCTCGGTGTAGGTCTGAAGGCAGCGCAGCAGGTTTACGCAAAGCGTCGCGGTACTTCGCTCACGCAGTTGCTTGAGTCTGATCACCGTTGCTCATGTGGACGTCCTATGGCCGAGTGTTCGCCAACGTTAGCCGTTGTGGGCGCATAGCAATTTTTCGCTTCGACATCACGGACAACTGTCATCCTGAGCCTTCTTTTGGCGAAGGATCTCCCGGATTGTGTCAGGCTTACTTGCTGTTTCCGGCTCTTACACCAGGAATTCTGGGCCGCAGAGCCGCGATGCAGCAAATTAGTTCGACGCATACCGGGAGATCCTTCGCAAAAGAAAGGCTCAGGATGACAGGAGAGACAGAATTGAGCTGGTAAGGAAAACCCGGGCGAGGACGTCCGGACCCAGGTTTACTCCCATTCATCTTCATACAGGAACTCATGAAAATTCTCATAGCAGAAAAAGTCTCTCCAGCGGCGCTCAAAGTCTTTCGCGACGAGCCCGACTTCGAAATTGTCACAAGCGAACAGATGGGCGACGTGATGACTGCGGTGCGAGATGCTGACGCGCTGGTTGTTCGCTCGGCCACAGATGTGAATGCGAAGCTGATCGATGCCGCCCAAAAGCTTCGCGTAATCGGACGCGCTGGTGTGGGCGTGGACAACGTCGACACCGATGCTGCCACGCGCAAAGGCATCGTGGTCATGAATACCCCCGGCGCTAACGCCATCGCCGTCGCGGAACACACACTCGGCCTGATGCTCTCGCTTGCTCGCTTCATTCCGCGCGCCGATCAGACCACGCGAGCGGGAAAGTGGGAGAAGAAGTCGCTGCAGGGGACGGAGCTCCGCAGTAAGACTCTGGGCATCGTTGGTCTTGGAAGAGTTGGCGTTGAAGTCGCTCATCGGGCCAAGGCTTTCGGTATGAAAGTGCTTGCTTACGATCCTTTCGTCTCACAGCAACTCGCGCGCGATCTCGAAATCGAACTATCGGAGCTTGATGCGCTTTACGCGTCTTCCGACTACATCTCCTTGCATGTCGGCTTGACACCGCAAACGCAAGGCATGATTAATCCCGCTGCGCTGGCGAAGATGAAGAAAGGCGTAAGGCTTGTGAACTGTGCCCGCGGCGAATTGATCGACGATGCTGCGCTGCTCCAGGCGCTTAATTCAGGACACGTCGCCGGCGCGGCGCTCGACGTATTTATGCAGGAGCCACCGAAGGAAAACCCGCTGCTCACAGCTCCGAACGTGATTGCGACTCCGCACATTGCCGGTTCGACGAATGAGGCGCAAGAGTTGGTAGGCGTGCAGATCGCGCTCCAAGTGAAGGAATATCTGAAACGCAGCGTGATTCAAAACGCCGTCAATGTGCCGTCGCTCTCGGATGAGGAATATGGAGAGATGCGTCCGTATATCGAGCTAGCGGAGAAGCTGGGGCTCTTTCTCGGGCAGCTGAGTGAAGGAAACGTCGAGAGCATCACCGTTGGATATCACGGCAAAGTAGCCGAGTGGAAGACGGCGTTGCTGCGCAACTCCGCGCTCAAGGGAACACTCAAGCAAAGTATCGACAGCGTAAATCTGGTGAATGCTATCTCAGTGGCTTCCGAGCGCGGCATTCAGGTGCAAGAGCAAAAGAAACCGGACGACACGAGTTCCGGCAACGTGATTTCGCTCGCCGTGCGCACTCATCAGGGTGAGCATCGCGCCCGCGGAGTGGTTCTGCACGGGCGCTCGCCCCGGCTGCTCGATCTAGACGGTTTCCATGTAGAAGCTCCGCTGGAAGGACATCTCACTGTGCTGCGGAATCGCGACGTGCCAGGAGTGATCGGACAAGTGGGAACGGTGCTTGGCAAGAATGAAATCAACATCGCCAATTTTGCTCTGGGCCGGAGCGATGCTAGCGCGAGCAGCGCGGCAGCAAGCGCCTCAGCTGGCGCCGCGTCGGTTCGCGCAGAGGCGATGGCGGTGGTGCAGACCGATCAGGCAGTCACGCCGAATGCACTGGAAGAACTGAAGCGCATTTCAGCGGTGATCAGCATGCGGTCGGTACAGATCTAGGAGGGGAATTTCAGCATGAGGGAGAGCGCCGTAGGCGCATAACCGAGGATTTGCCCAATCGCGGAAGCGTTGGGTACGCATGCGACAAATTTCCAAAGCGCCGTAGGCGCGGAACTCTTATGTCAGTGCCGCCCCGTCGCGTCGGGGTTCAAAACCAAAACTCATATCGTTTTACCCCCAATGCTGCCGCGATTGGGCTACTCCTCAGTTGTGCGCCTACGGCGCTCTTCATCGCTTGCACGTGCTGCAGCAGCGTATCGGGATAGGCTGTCGTGAAACGGGGTTCCCGAGATGTCTTTACCTCAGCGCTCCGTCCTGCCCAATTGCGACCGGCTGTGCTACTCCTGCGAGTTCTTCGTAGGTGATCCGATCGTTCGTGAAGATGCAGATTTGGCCTGCGATCTTCATCGCCTCTTCCGCGATCGTGCGGGCCGGCAGCTCGGTATTGTTCATCAGGGCGCGTGCTGCAGAGAGAGCGTATGATCCTCCGCTTCCAATCGCGGCGATCCCCTCATCGGGCTCAATCACATCGCCTGCGCCACTAATGAGGAACGTCTGCCCGGGATCGGCAACGATTAGTAGTGCCTCCAAGTTGCGCAGGATCTTGTCTGTGCGCCAATCCTTGGCTAGCTCTACCGCGGCGCGGCCAAGGTTGCCATGATATTGCTCCAGCTTGGCTTCGAAGCGGCTGAATAACGAGAACGCGTCCGCCGTGGAGCCTGCGAATCCTGCCAGAATTTTGTCTTGATAGAGTCTGCGAATTTTGCGGGCATTGTGTTTGATTACACCTTCACCTAGCGTGACTTGCCCGTCGGCAGCCATGACTACTTTGCCATCGCGGCGCACACACAGAACGGTTGTAGAGCGAATTCTGGGAGTTTTGCTGGGTTTTTCAGACGCGAGTTGAGCTTGCAGTGACTTCTTCATTCGATAGCAAAATTATAGATGGAAACCAGGCTATCGGCTGTCGGCTATCGGCATTCGGCCAATGGACGCGTATGGGACTGAGTGACCCAAGGTCTGAGAGCTGTAGAACCGTGCATTGGCTGAACGCCGAAAGCTGACAGCCGAGCTCCTAGCCTACACCGCCACGGACTGTCGTTCCCCAGCCAAATGCCAGATGTCGCTCGCGTATTCCACGATTGTTCGATCGCTGGAGAACTTTCCCATGCGAGCTACGTTGAGCATTGCACGGCGCGACCAATTGTCGCGGTCGGTGAAGTCCCGCTGCGCGCGCTCGTGGGTCTCGATATACGAAGGCAGGTCGGCGAGATGGAAATAGCGATCGCGATAGACCATGGTCTCGTACACCCAACGGAAGAGCCCGAATTCGTTCGGGCTAAAGCGGTCTGAAGAGAGGACGTCGATTACACGGCGAATGCGCGGATCGGCGTCATAAATTTCGCGCGGCTGGAAACCTTTCGCCTGCCGTTCGGCGATCTCCTTAGCGGTCAGCCCGAAGATGTACATGTTGTCGCTTCCGACCTTCTCGAGCATCTCGATGTTCGCGCCGTCGAGGGTAGCCATCGTAAGCGCGCCGTTCATTGCCAGTTTCATGTTACCGGTTCCCGAGGCTTCCATGCCGGCCGTGGAGATTTGTTCGCTTAAATCAGCGGCGGGAATGATGATCTCGGCCAGAGACACCCGGTAGTCTGGGATAAACGCGATCTTGATCTGCTCATTCACCCGTTTATCGGAATTGATAGTGCGGGCGACATTGTTGATGAGCTTGATGATCTGTGTTGCGGCGATGTAGGCAGGCGCTGACTTGCCGGCAAAGATATAAGTTGCCGGCGTAGTGAGGGTTTCGCCGTCTTCGGTGACTCGCAGGTAGTCATAGGTAATCCGCAGCAGGTTCAAGAGCTGACGCTTGTATTCGTGGAAGCGTTTGATGTGCACGTCGAACATCGAGTCTGCATCGACCAGTACTCCCGTGGCTTGGGCGATCACCTTCGCCAGGCGCTGCTTGTTCTCGCGCTTGATTTCGCGAAACTCGGAGCAAACTCCTGCATCGTCAGCGACTCCCTCAAAGCGCTTAATCTGATCGAAATCGAGGATCCAATCATCACCGATCGTGCGATTCAGCAGATCGGATAATCCCGGATTGGCCTTCAGCACCCAACGCCGGTGCGCCACGCCATTCGTTTTGTTGTTGAAGCGCTCGGAGAACATTTTGGCGAAGTCAGGCACGAGTGTTTTCTTGATGAGTTCGCTATGCAATTCGGAGACGCCATTTACAGAATGACTGCCAACGATCGCCAATAAGGCCATCCGCACTTGTTTCTCGCTGGCTTCTTCGATGATCGACATGCGCCGCGTGCGCTCGAAATCCAGTGGATCAGACTGGACCACCTTCAACAGAAAATCATGATTGATGTTGTAGATGATGTTCATGTGCCGCGGGAGCACGTGCTCAAGCAGCGGTAGCGACCACTTCTCCAGCGCCTCGGGCAGAAGCGTATGGTTGGTGTATGCGAGCGTCTGCTGCGTGATCTCCCAGGCAGGCTTCCACTCCATCCCATGCTCGTCGATTAACAATCGCATCAGTTCGGGAACGGCCAGCGCGGGATGCGTATCGTTCATCTGAATCGCAATCTTCTGCGGGATCTGGTTGAGATCGTTGTTGTCTGCGAGGAATGCGCGCAGGATATCCCGCAGAGCGCAGGCGACGAGGAAGTACTCCTGTAACAATCGCAGCTCTTTGCCCGACTTGACCTGATCCGACGGATAGAGCACGCGGGAGATGTTCTCCCCGGCGATTTTCTGCTCGACGGCGCGAATATAATCGCCGCGATTAAAAATCTGGATGTCGAATTCCTCCGACGCATGCGCCGCGAAAAGGCGCAGATAGTTCACCGTTCGTCCGCCGTAGCCCGCGACCGGCAGATCGCTGGGAATACCCAGCACCAATTTCTGATCGCTCCATTGCGCGGTTCGCGCATGCGCATCACAGCGGCCATAAATCGGTACGTGCACCGATTGGTCTGGACGCGGAATCTGCAGAGGAGTTCCGTGTTTCTTCCATCGGTCCGGTTTTTCGCGCTGGTATCCGTCCTGGATCTCCTGGGTGAACATGCCGTATTCGTAGTCAATGCCGTATCCGAATCCGGCCAAGCCCAGCGTGGCCAGCGATTCGAGGAAACAAGCCGCAAGACGTCCCAAGCCTCCGTTGCCCAGACCAGTATCAGCTTCGGTATCGAGAACTTCATTCAAGTCCACTCCGTGCTCCGCGAGCGTATCGCGGCAGAGTTCGTTGAGCTGCAGGTTGCAAAGGTTATCGCTCAACACGCGGCCCATGAGGAACTCCATGGAGAGGTAGTACAAGCGCTTGGCGCCGGTCGTGCGATAACGCTCTTCGGTCTCCAACATGCCATCGATCAGGCGATCGCGGATCGCGAGCGCCAGGGGCCGCAGCATTCCCTTCGGGCTGAGGTCGACACGCGATTGTCCGAGCGTATACCGAATGTGTTTCAGGATCTCTTTCCAGAGTTCATCAGGAGAGGAAAAGCCGGGACGCAGGGCTGGGCGGACGGAAGTTAAAGATGAATGCATCGAAAAGTCCTATGAATTACAGCCACAATGAATGTAACCCGCAAATAACTGAGGAGCAACAGAGCAGTTCTGGCTTAAGTAGATGCGAGAACAGCGCTTAGCGTAAGGGAATATGCTGAATTGTGGAGATTAATACTTGACTCGAACGAACGTGGATTGGCTACGCTGCCTCGCCCCGAGCGGCTCCGAGAGTCTCACTTCCTCGCAGATCCTGCTGGATTGGGTCGTTTGCCTGGGCATTCACGGTGAGCAAGAGCTTGCGGTGCATCTCCTCGTTTCGCGAAAGCATTAATTCCAGTTTTTCCAGCAGAATCTCTGCCCGTCTTAGTAGCGCCTGCATCTCAACCGCCTGAGTGCTGGCGATAGACGCCGACTCTGCGGCTGAAGACAAGGATCGCCGGACAGGCCGGCTATCCAGCCACTGATCAAGCTCATTAGAAAAGGCTAGGACCGCACTGTGGTCTCTGCCTGCTGGACGATGCACCGGAAGCCCGAGCTGCGTCTCCCAGCGTTGCACAGTACGAACTCCCCGACCGAGATAACTGGCGATCTCCTTCCACGAATTCAGGATTCGGCGTTCGGCCATTTCTTCCCTTCCCAGAGGAGGTACTTTAAGGAAAGTTAGAAGAACCACTGGAGCAAACCTAGCCGTTCCAGAACCTTCTACTTACCTTTAGACAGCTTCTACGGTGGGCAGGATTTCGTCAATTAGGCAATCGGCGTCCCGCTTCCCCTCTGAGTGTAAACAATTGAAATTAAGGCATATTAGTAATTATTGCAGGCACAACTTGGCGTTCTGACGAATAACGAAGCTGTTACAAAGCGCAAGGAACTGGTGGGATCCATGAACTAGCTCACGCCGTGGTGTCGGACATCAGCTCCACGGACCCAGAAGATGACATCTTCCGCGATGTTCGTGGCGTGGTCAGCGACGCGTTCGAGGTTGCGTGTCACGATAAGAGCATCGAGCGCCTGACGAGTCAGAGTTGGGTCGTTTTGCATGACGCGCGTGAGCGACTCAAAAGCTTCGCGATTCATTCCGTCGACAATGTCGTCGCGCTCGAGCACTTGTTGTGCTAACTCGGCATTCTCTTCGATGAAGGCTTGCAAGGATTGATGGACCATGGCCGCGGCAATCGATGCCATGCGGGCGATGTCCACGGGAAGATCAGCGACAGGAGACTTCGCCAGATCAATCACGCGCTCGGCGATATTGACCGCCTGATCGCCGACGCGCTCGAGGTCGGCATTGATCTTGATCACCGAAAACAGAAATCTCAGGTCGACAGCCATAGGCTGTTGCATGGCGAGAAGGTCAACCGCGATTTCGTCGATTTCCCGCTCCGACGCGTTAATCGCTTTTTCGTCTTCCAGAACTTTTTTGCAGAGCTCGACATCGCGGGTCCCGTACGCGTGAATCGCGCGGTCCACAGCCTGCTCGGCCATGCCGCCCATGATCAGCAGACGCTGTTTTAGTTCATCAAGTCCCTGGTGAAAACGTGTACGCGTCATCCGAACCTGCCCGTAATGTAGTCCTCCGTTCGCTTATCGGTCGGAGTAGTGAAGATTTTTTCCGTTTTATCGAACTCTATCAGTTTTCCCAAAAGAAAAAACGCAGTAAATTCCGCCACGCGCGCTGCCTGCTGCATGTTATGCGTCACGATCACTACGGTGTAGTTCTCTTTGAGTTCGAAGATCAGATCTTCGATCTTAGAAGTCGAGATCGGATCGAGCGCCGAGGCCGGCTCGTCCATCAACAGAACATCGGGCTCGACGGCGAGGGCACGAGCTATACAAAGACGCTGCTGCTGGCCGCCGGAGAGGCTGGCTCCAGATTTCTTCTTCAAGTCGTCCTTCACCTCGTCCCAAAGCGCGGAGCTGCGCAGCGACTTTTCGACAATCTCGTCGAGTTTCTTGCGGTTGCGAAATCCATTTAGTTTCAGCCCAGCCGCAACGTTGTCGTAAATGCTCATGCTGGGAAATGGATTGGGCTTCTGAAACACCATGCCGATTCGGCGGCGAACATCGACTGGCGCTACCCCTTCGCCGTAGATATTCATGTCCTTCACTTGTACTTTGCCTTCTGCGCGGGCGTCTGGATTGGTTTCGTGCATGCGATTCAAACAGCGCACGAAAGTGGACTTGCCACAGCCGGAGGGTCCGATGATGGCCGTGGCATGGTTCGGGAGAATATCCATGTTGATGCCGTGGAGTGCCTGATGCTTTCCGAACCATGCGTTCAGATTCTCAACCTTGATGCCGACGCCCATTACTGAGCACCTCCAGCAAATCCGCGGCTGGCCACCCAGCGAACGGAGGCACTGGTTGCAACGATAATCACAATCAATACGAGTGCGCCTGCCCAGGCGAGTCGATGCCACTCGTCATAAGGAGAAAGTGCATAGACGTAAATCTGTAGAGGCAAAGCGGCTATAGGTTGATTGAGCTTTGTACTCCAATAGGAATTGCCTAGGGCGGTGAATAAAAGCGGAGCGGTCTCACCGCTAACGCGCGCGAACGCCAGCATGACTCCGGTGATCACACCGGACATAGCGGTTCGCAATGTGATCGATAGCGTGCTCCGCCATTGCGGTATTCCAAGTCCGAGTGCGGCCTCACGAATCGAATTTGGCACCAGCCGCAGCATCTCTTCGGTGGAGCGCGTGATGGTCGGAATCATCATGATTCCCAATGCGACACCACCTGCGAGCGCGGAGAAATGCTTCTGGCGCAAAACTAGAAGCCCATATACAGCGATTCCGATTACGATCGACGGTACTCCGTTCAGGACATCGGCCGTGAATCGCACAACTTTGCCGAACTGTCCCCGCGAATACTCCGAAAGATAAATTCCTGATCCCACACCCAGGGGCACACCGATGACGCTTCCAATGAGGAGGATGACCACAGATCCGATAATCGCGTTTGCCATTCCACCCCCGGGCTCGCCCGGGCTACCGCTGGGAATGTGGGTAAAGAAGGCAAGATTGAGTGATCCCACTCCGCGAATCACCAGATAAATAAAAACTGCCGCCAAAGGAAGTATGACCAACAGCACGCAGATGACGGCAAGGGCGGTCGCGAGCTTATCTGCGACACGGCGATGCCATTGGATTTGGGGAGTGGCCTCAGACATTGGCTCTCCGCGGAGTGCCGCGCGTAACGCTCCAAATCAGAAACTGCGCGAGTATGTTGACGATGATGGTCACAATGAATAGGGCGAGCCCGATCTCGATGAGTGAACTCAAGTACAGGTCATCGGTCGCCTCGCTGAATTCATTCGCGATGACGCTCGCCATCGTGTAAGCGGGAGCAAATAGAGACTTGGTAATTTTCGGACGATTGCCAATGACCATCGTGACAGCCATGGTTTCGCCTAAGGCGCGCCCGAGACCGAGGATGATCGCACCGAAGATTCCTGCTCTGGCGTTACGCAATACACCCACACGAATCATCTCCCAGCGCGTAGCACCGAGCGCAAGAGCAGCTTCACGCTGCTGGTGCGGCACCGCAGTCAGTACCTCGCGAGTGATCGAAGAAATAATCGGCACAAGCATGATGGCGAGGATGATGCCGGCGGTCAGCATGCCGCCTCCATATATCGGACCAGTGAAAAGACCGGTCCAGCCAAACGTCTTGGCCAGCGCGGGGCCGATGTACCTTCTAAGCAGTGGGATGAGCACGAAGATCGCCCACATTCCGTAAATCACGGAAGGTATCGCAGCCAGGAGCTCTGTCAGATAGGACAAAATGCCGCGCAGCGAGCGAGGGCACATCTCGGTGATAAAGATCGCGACGCCGAGACTTAGAGGCACGGCAATGACCAACGCTACCAGCGACGAAACCAGCGTTCCGTAGACGAACGGCACTGATCCGAAATTTCCGTTTACCGGATCCCAATCACTTCCGGTAAAAAACTTCCAGCCAAACTGATGGAGAGAGAGGCTCGATCCCTTGATGAGCTGCATCAGGATGAAAGCGACGATCGCCAGCACACAGGCCGCGGATAACCAGACAAGGCCCTGAAAGGAAAAGTCGGCGAAACGGCTCACCACGCTGCTTCGACGAGGCACGACCCGCAGGTGCTCGCCCACCGGATTCAGGGCAGATCCCATAGGTTGTTGCGGTTGTGCCACGGACATTCAGCCTACGCTAGCAAAGCTGCATGAACGCTGTATTAAAAGGTTTGTTCAGTTGACCTGTTTGGCATTCCTCCTGTCGTCTTCCCAATTAGTCGTATATAAATAACGAAATGACTCGCATTAACCCGACTACCATCTCTGCTCGGTTGCGACTCTGCGCGTTTCTCGCTGCCCTGTTCCTCACAGTTGCGCCCGCCAGAGCTCAGTTTCTTGAGGAGTGGCAAGCTCGCGTCACTCAAACGCAAGCGGAGCAGCCACATTGGGTCACGCCGCTCGTCACCGTTACGCCGCGATTGGAACAGGAGTTTCGTTTTGACATCTTGCGACAGCGCACTCCTGGAGGTGAGGACTTGTTGAACCTTGGCGGAGGTAAAGGACTCGAACTGATTCCAAGCCGTCGCATCGAAATCATCATTGCGGCTCCTCCTCCATATCTCATTCATCACGATCGGAACATCAAAGACGGTTTTGGAGACGAGACCTTCCTGCTCAAATATCGGGTGGCCTCGGGGAACGAAGAGCACAGCAGCTACATTCTTACGTTTTTCCTAGGTGGGAGTATTCCCACCGGTTCTTACAAGAACGGATCGCCAGCAGCGGTGGTTACTCCGACGGTTGCGGCCGGCAAGGGATTCGGGAAGCTAAGCGTTCAGTCCACTTTGGGAGTGGGTCTGCCTGTGGATAGCGTGCAACGTCTAGGACACTCGGTAGCATGGAACACAGCATTCCAATATCGCGCGAAGCGCTTCCTCTGGCCGGAATTGGAAGTTAACTCCACTTTCTTCAAGGGAGGCTTGAATGATGGCAAAAAACAAACGTTTCTCACTCCAGGAGTTGTGATCGGTCGCTTTCCGCTGCACAAGCGAATGGGCCTCACACTTGGGACCGGAATGCAGATTGCGGCGACCCACTTCCATGCCTTCGACCATGACTTCATCATCACCGCGCGACTGCCCTTCTAGAGCTAGGTAGAGATGCAGCATGCAGCAAGCTTGCCCAAATTAGGGCAATAATATACTTGACTAACCACAGCAATTCCGCTATTCTGATTTTGCTATGGAACGCAAGTCACTTCCGAAGACTCTACAGCAAGCCATTCGCTATTTCAGCGATGAGCAAACCTGCATCAACATTGTTGCTCAAATGCGTTGGGCCGACGGGAAACCAGAATGTCCAGCTTGCGGCCACAAAGATCACTACTGGCT
>QIBC01000098.1 GCA_003225215.1 Acidobacteriota bacterium | reverse complement strand
GATTGCGAACCGTAGTAAAGGCGCTGACCAACTCACCGATACCTGAGCTGTCGATATAGGTCACATCGCCCAGGTTCAGCAGAATCTTCTTCTCGCCCTTGCCAAGATGCTCGCGGATCTGGTCGCGCAGCACAACGCTGCCTTCGCCGAGGGTAATGCGTCCACTGAGATCCATGATGGTGACGCCGTCAACGCGCCGGCTATTAGATTTCATCGTCACTGTGTTTCCTCCGCGGCCGCCCCTGAGGGATGGCCGGTATGTTTGACCAGCGTGATTTCTGTTCCGGGTTCCAAATTTCGGATCCGCACTTCATCCATAAACGACCGGATAAGGAAGATGCCTCGCCCAGACTGCTTCAGCAGGTTTTCCTCTGCCAGCGGATCGGGTATGTCTTCATCTCTGAGCCCGCGCCCCTGATCGACGATCTTTATGACCAGGGACTCGCCGGTATTCTCAAAAGACACCGTCATCTTCTTTTTCGGATCATAGGCGTTGCCATGCAACACAGCGTTCACCGCCGCTTCCCGCACTGCCATGGCGATCCGGTGACAATCTTCTTCTTCAAAGGGCATTTTAGCGGCTAGTGCTTCAGCCGTCTGTTCTGCTTTGTTTACGCTGTCGAGCGTGGAATCCAGCGTGTATGAGACCCGTTCTAAGGTCATGAACTCATTTTCCGAGCCGACCGTACGCACCTCCGCATCCCTTAAGCTGCGTTGGCCTTGCCTGCTCAAGTGAATCGGTAGTTTGCCTGTCACTGGCGAGTCTGTCAATCGATTGCTTTATTCGGCCTGTCGGTTGGCAAAGTGTGCGCATCCAACAACGTTTTCTGCTGTCTGAAAATCTGAAGTTCGATTTGATGTTGGTTTTTTGCGCTATTCTGCCGTTGTGAATCACGGTTTGGCACTTTCGCGCCTTCTCGGCACGCGCGTTACTGACTCCAGTGGAGCGGTCGTGGGCAAAGTGAAGGAGGTAGCGTTGCGTCCTCAAGAGGATGCAGCCCGAGTCTCCGGGCTGGTAGTCAAGACGGCGAGGGGCGACCGCTTCCTTCTGACGAGCATGATTCAGATCGATGCCGATGCCAAAGTGCGGGCCTCTGCTCCGGCTTCGGAATGGCCTGAAGCAGTTACTCTGGATGACTTCTTTCTGTTGGAAAGAGATCTCCTCGACCAGCAGATCATCGATGTCCATGGACGTAAAGTCGTCCGCGTCAACGACGTCGACCTGCATCCTGAGCCTGCGAACGGCGGAGTCAACATAAGGATTTCAGAGGTTGATGTCGGTTTGCGTGGGGCCGTACGGCGTCTGCTCAAAGGCGTGGCCCCGGCTGCCGCCATCGAAGCAGTCGTCAAGAAATTAAAGCCCCGCGTCATTCCCTGGGAATTCGTCGATCTCATCGAGACCGATCCGGCGCGCCGCGTCAAGCTTCGAATCGAACATGAACGGCTCTCACAACTGCACCCCGCTGACATCGCGGACATCGTTGAAAACTTGGCACCGGCTGAGCGGGAAGCAGTTTTTGAGACTTTGGACGAAGAAGTTGCCGCCGAGGCTCTCGAAGAAGTTGATCCCGACATTCAGGCTTCAATCGTCGAGTCGCTCGATCCAGAACGCGCGGCAGACATCGTGGAGGAAATGGATCCGGATGCCGCGGCTGATTTGCTCGATCAGCTTCCTGAGGAGCGCTCCGAAGAGATCCTGGAAGAGATGGAGCCGGCGGAACGCGAAGAGGTTGCCGAACTCCTCGAGCACGGCGAAAAGACCGCTGCTGGTCGCATGACAACCGAGTACCTCGCTGCTCCCGAGGATGCCACCGCCGGTCAAGCTATCGATCTTCTACGCAGTTTCGAGGGCGGAGTGGAGAGCGTTGCAACGATCTATCTGGTGGATGCCCAGGGCAAGCTGTCCGGTTCCGTCCCCCTGCAGCGAATCGTCCTGAATTCGCCAACGAAGCCACTCAAAGAGCTTACCGCCAAACCTCTGATTTTCGTCTATGAGAACGAGAAGCAAAACAAGGTTGCCGAGCTCATGGATAAGTACAACCTCTACACCTTACCGGTTGTCGACAATCAGCAACGCCTGCGCGGAATCATCACCGCGGACGACGTGATCACGTTGCTGCGCGAGCAGAGGTGAACTAACTCCTCTTCACCACGGAGTCACTGAGTCACGGAGAAAAACCGAAATGAGGACGGAACCCGGAGGGACACAAAGCTAGCGGAGGACTGACTTAGTTGAACCAGGCGTTCAGTCAGACGATTTCGGGCCGATCTGAAATCGAGAAAAGCCCCACCTTCTTTGTGACCTCCGTGCCCTCCGTGTTCACCCAGTTCCGCGTTTCTCCGTGGCTCCGTGGTGAAAAAGATTTTTCCGGCTGACCGATTCTCATTCCCCATTTATGCTGGACTGCTTCGCGTTCGCGAAGTGCAATCCTGACATTGTGATGTGAGCGCCTGAGTGAGACCCAAGAGAACACTGTCTCGGTGGTGGATAAAACTCCTCCTGTTCTTTTCCGTTGTTGGGCCGGGATTCATTACCGCCAACGTGGACAACGATGCAGGCGGCATCTTCACCTACTCTCAGGCCGGCGCGCAGTTTGGGTACTCGCTGCTCTGGACCATGGTTCCAATCACGATTTCACTGATCGTGATTCAGGAGATGTGCGCCCGCATGGCCCGTTTGTGCGGTTATCGTGTGGCTCATCGTCGTGAAAGGAACATACAAGAGCGTAGAAAAGGTTTTTCTTGGCGCTTCGTTCTTCTACATCGCTTACATCATCGCGGGCGTACTCGCTCGTCCGGACTGGAGCACAGCATTTGTCAACACGCTTCGTCCGCCACATGCTCAGGATTTTCGCAACTCGGCATATCTATACATGATCATCGGCCTCGTGGGCACAACCATCGCGCCCTGGATGCAGTTTTATCTACAGGCGTCGATAGCGGAGAAGCGTGTCAGCATCAAGCAGTACGCTGCCTCAAGGCTCGATGTCATTGTGGGATGTTTATTCACTGATGTCGTTGCGTGGTTCATCATCATCGCCTGCGCGGCGACGCTCTTCGTCGCCGGACACACGGATATCCACGACCCGACAGACGCGGCGCAGGCTCTGAGGCCGCTGGTCGGGAACTATGCTTACTTGCTTTTTGCGGCAGGGTTATTCAATGCGTCGTTATTTGCCGCGTCGATTTTGCCCATCTCGACGGCATACACGGTGTGCGAAGGGCTGGGATTCGAGTCTGGAGTGGACCACAGCTTCAAAGAAGCGCCGGTCTTCTACTGGCTTTACACGATTCTTCTAGCCGCCGGCGCAGGATTTGTCCTGCTCCCTGGCGTTCCACTGGTGAAAGTTTCGATTCTATCGCAGGTGATTAATGGCGTCGCGCTTCCAGCAGTGCTGATCTTCATGCTGCTGCTGATCAACAAAAAAGAGCTTATGGGACGCCACACAAACTCAAGGCTCTTCAACGTAATTGCCTGGGCAACCACAGTTGTGTTGATTCTTCTGTCGCTGGCTTATCCTTTTACGCAGAAATAATGCTGCTTGAGCGCAGTTTTTTGAATCAGTTTTGCAGCAATTTTCCGCTGGCAAGCTGCTGGATGATGTCACGGTCGGCTTCGAGGAAGTCGAAACGAGGCAGCTCCTGGCGATCCACCCAGCGGATCTGCTCGAAGATGCGGTTCTCCATCTCGCCTTCATATTCTCTTACTCGATAAAAATGGAGCTCCACTGCTCCCCCACGTTTGTATTGGTGCTGGACGGAAGCTACTTTCTCTCCAATCGTCGCCGATATGCCCAGCTCTTCATCGAGTTCGCGGCGCAGAGCGGCGACCTGTTCCTCCCCGGGCTCGATTTTTCCGCCAGGGAATTCCCATTTCAGGGCCATGGGCTGGTCTTTTGTGCGCTGGCAAATCAGTAGCTTGCCGTTGCGAACGATGAGCGCTGCCACCACCTGCTTCACGCCCGACACGGAGAAATCCAATGAATTGGAATCGTGACACAACGACGTTGCAGCGGGATGAATGTACTCATTGTCCCTCAGGATGCGAACACCGGGCACGCAGTGCTCACGAAGGACGAAGTAGGGGAGAAGTCCGTGGTTTGCCCGCCCGCGAAAACATGATAACAGTTCACTTCGCCGGGGCCATGGCAGCGATGCGACGCAGTCCCGTGACCTCGCGGCCGTGAATCGCGGCTTCAAGCGCATGCAGTCCAGCCAACAAAGTTGGTCCTGGAGTATTCAGATACTCGTCGTTAATACAATAAACGCGTCCCGCGCGAGCTGCTTTGAGCGACTCCCATCCCCGCTGGACGATGATTTTCTCCAGCGGCACGCGGTCCCCGGCGCCACACCAGGCTGCGATGATGACATCAGGATCAAGCTGCTGAATCATATCGGGAGTAGTTTGCTTTCCCGCCTCGCCGACAAATCGGCCGCCAGCCGCCTCCACGAGTTCTGCCACCCAATGCTGTGAATGAATCAACGGCTTGCCCCACTCCTCGCAGTAAACCGTTGGGCGATCCTCGCGCGCCATATTTCGCGAGCGAACGCGCTCGATTTCCATCTGCATCTCGCGGATCAGATAGTGCCCCTTATTGGGCTCGTTCATAATGCCGGCGATCGCTGCGATGTCAGCATAAACATCGCGCAACGAGTGCGGCGCCAGTCCCAGGAACTGAGCGCCGGATTTGAGGATTTCAGCAACTGCTTCGACTTGGTAGGGAACCGAGGCTATAACTAGATCGGGATTTACCGCGCGAATCTGCTCGGAATCAGCCGTCCACGAATCTTCGATGATGGGGATTCCCCGCTGCTTCACTGCGGGACACGCATCGGCACAGTACTTCGTGCAAGCGGCAAGGCGATCCAGCAGCCCGAGTCGCTCCATTGTCGATGTGATAGAGGGCTGCAAAGAAACCACCCGCCTAGGGGTGAAATCGCCGAGTTGGGCGAGAACTGGCATTACTTGCAGCGGAATCTATAATTACCGTATGCCACTCAGCATAAATGATCCACAAGCCGAGGCTTTGGTTAAGCAATTGACCGAGAAAACAGGCGAGACCTCCGAGCAGGTAATTCTTCGTTCGCTCCGCGAGCGTTTGGACCGAGTTGGGAACGGTCATACAGAATCTCTGGCTGAGGAATTGGACCAAATCGGAAAGCGTTGCGCGGCGTTGCCCGATGTTGATAAGCGTTCTCCCGATGAGATTCTTGGTTATGACGAGAACGGGTTACCGACCTGATGGTGATTGACAGCTCCGCATTGGTCGCCATTCTCTTTGACGAACCCGAACGCCATCGATTCGACACACTCATTCAGGCTGACCGCGTTCGTCTCATTTCCGCAGCAACCCTCGTAGAAATATCGATCGTAATTGACAGTCGCAAGCGAGACGCCGGTGTTCGCGAGTTGGACCTGTTCCTCAATCGAGCGGGAGTGGAGACAATTCCCGTTACTCCGGAGCAGGCGCAATTAGCCCGGCGGGCGTACCGGGATTTCGGAAAAGGGCGTCATCCAGCGCGGCTGAATTTTGGCGATTGCTTTGCATATGCTCTTGCAAAGATCACAGGTGAGCCATTGCTTTGCAAAGGAGTCGAGTTTGCAAAGACGGATTTACATCTGGCCGACAAAGAAACGTCATAGCGGAAATGCATTCATCCCAATTGCTCGACCATTTCCAGCACCCACGCAACGCGGGAGCAATGGACTCGCCCGATGTGAGCGTCCAGGCGGAGAATCCCGCCTGCGGCGATCTTATGAAGCTGATGTTGCGAGTCATCGATGGCAAGATTGCAGAGGCTAAATATCAAGTGCGAGGGTGCGTAGCTGCTATCGCTTGCGGCTCTGCCTTGACCGAGGCACTCACCGGAAAGAGCGTTTCCGAGGCAAAAAAAATAAAGCGTGAGTCACTGGTGGAGACGCTCGGCGGTTTGCCAAATGAGAGCGTCCATGCCAGCCACTTGGCGATCGACTGCCTGAAGCTCGCGCTTAAACAGTTGACGAGCTGAGCTTCGCCACCGCGGGTTGGTAGAATCGCCAGCCTCGTTGTTCTGCAATCCTCTGAAGGTCTTCGTTCGGATTTACGGGAAGAGGATTCCGCGCCAGCTCCAGCATCTCCAAATCAAAGATCGAGTTTCCGAAGCTTACGTCAAGTGATTGTGTAAGCGCGCGCTGCAAAGCATGCGCCTTACCTGGACCCGAGGTCATTTCTCCCAGACGGTCCGTCGCAATCCCGTTTTCAATCTTCACGCGCACCGCCAATACGCGCTCAACAGGTATTCCGATTTTGCCCACGGCTTCTTCGATCACCCAGTTGTTCGTCGAAGACACCGCCCAAATGTCGCATCCCTGACGGCGAAGTCGCTCGACGAGCGCCACCATCTCGGGAAAAAAATGCGGCATTACGTTCGATTTCACAAAGCGAGCAGCGAACTCGCGGATTTTCTTTTCAGGAATCCCGTTATGAATTTGCACCATCTCGCCGCAAATATCGTCTTCGCTTACGTGTCCGGCCATGTATTCGTCATAACGACGCAGGATCCACGAGGTGACATCCGGTGGAATTAGCCCTTCTTCGATCTCCCAATACAGGAATTTCATTCCGGAGTCGCCGAGCCAGAGAGTGCCATCGCAGTCGAAGGCGGCTACTCGCGGCCGTAAGTTGGTGACTCCATCTACGAAGTCCTCTGGACTATTGAAAGAGCCATATGCAAGCGCGGTCATCGGGCAGCCTGGAGAGCCGAATAATCCTCGGGAGTGTTGATGTTCAGGACGACGCGGGGATCGTCGACGTCGAGGTATTCGATGCGGTCCTGATGCCGATGCTCAATATCCCGGGCATTGCTCGACGGATTCGCGCGCAGAAAAACTTCAATCATCTCGCGGGCGAAGATCACCGGATGCCCGTGCTTGCCGTCAAACTGCGGCACAACTGCCCAGCTTGTTTCGGGCGAACTGAGCAGAAAATGGGTCTTGAGCGTTTGCAGGGTGTTTGACTGCGCGGGCGGACGATCCACCAGCGTTACACAGCCCGCGTCGCGTCCCCGATCGAGTACCGCCTGGAGTCCCAGGCGCAGAGAACTGAACTGACCAATCTCCGGCTGCGGGTTAAGGACTAGATAAGCTGAGTTCTGATAGACGACCGGCCTCAACAGATCGATGTTCTTTCCAGCAACCACGATCACGAAATCGCATGCGTTCTGAAGCAGTTGAATTGCGCCCGCGAGAAAACTGCGCCCGTCGTACTGCAACAAGGCCTTGTCTTGTCCCATTCGCGACGATGCACCAGCAGCAAGGATGACTCCGGCGAGCGATGAAGAGCGGCCCACGGGGATAGGGTACAGGTAACTGGTGACAGGGTACAGCGCAGGTTCCATGGCTCCGGCCGCCTTTGGCCGGGCTCGGGGCAGGATATCGAACGCTTTGACCCAGGTTCTTCACACCGAAAAAGTCATTTTCGACCCGATCCCTAGATCTAAAGGACTTAGGCTGCGAGATCCCACCGAGATCCCATGAGGTATCCCACCGATCTCCTGGGATCTCGTGGGATATCCCACAAATCACGCTGGGATCGAGGTGGGATATCCCACCGCCGCAGGGTGGGATCTCATAGGGATTCATCTCGCTCACAAGTAACGCACTGAAAGCCGGTGTATTGCCGATGCCGGTGAAGTGCTCAAATGATATTCCCGAAATGGAAGGTGGATGCAACATCGCTCTTCGCATGATGGCGCGAGCAGCGCAGGAAAGCAAGGTTCATCCGTTGCTCGCACAATTTTCTGAGCTAAGCGAATCAAGAGTTTGCAAGGACCGCAAAGAATATTTTCGCCATCCGTTGCTCTATTCGAGATAAGACGCGAACTTGATATTGAAGTTTGGGAATATCAGCAAAGAACCTGGCCGTAGGCGGCCGGAACCACGTAATCCAGAGGCTTCAATCTTCCCGCGAAGTCTGCTTCGCGGATTGAAGTATCTCTGACGCCTTCACGCTGCGCTTGTGATTCAGCGAGCCCGCTCCGCGCCGAATCGCGATCATCTCAGCCACAATCGCGATTGCGATTTCTTCTGGCGTGATTGCGCCAATGTCGAGTCCGACCGGCGCATAGACCCGAGCGAGTTTTTCTGCAGCGATACCTTCTTTTTCCAGCTCTTTATAGATCGCAATCACTTTGCGTTGCGAGCCGATCATGCCGATGTACTTCGCGGGCGTATCGACCGCCCAGCGCAGGACGCGCATGTCGTCGCGGTGCCCTCGAGTGACGATCACAAGATACGAAGATTGGTTCGGAGTGAGCTGTGAGAGCGCATGATCGAAGTCTTCCGCATATACGTCCTTGGCTTCGGGGAAGCGCTCGCGATTGGCGTAGCTCTCGCGATCGTCAATAACAACCACCTCAAAGCCGGCCATGCGCGCGGCACGATACACGTTTACTGAAACGTGCCCAGCGCCGAACAAATACACGGTTTGCACGGGCAGAATCGGTTCCAGATAAATTTCGAGCGTGCCGCCACACACAAGCCCGGTGTCGTACTTAGGATCGTGATTCAAATTGAAGGTCAGCGTGCGCGGCTTCTCCTGCTCCATGACTTCTCGTGCAGCCTGCCAGACCTCAGCTTCCACGCAGCCTCCACCGATAGTGCCGCTGATAGTGCCGTCATCGCGCACCAGCATCTTGGCCGATTCAAAGGAAGGAATCGAACCGCGCGCATTGACGATCGTGGCTAGCGCCCCGCGCCGCCCGGCGCGCCTTAGCTCGACGATCTCTTCGAAAATGTCCATCGCTGAAAAGCCGCTTCACCACGGAGACACAGAGGCACGGAGAAAAGCAAATTGTGCCACTGGCAATCGCGTTTTCTTTAGTCTTCCTCCGTGACTCCGTGTCTCCGTGGTGAAGAAGCCGTTTCAATTCTAATCCGGATGCCCACGCGCTTGTTAGAAGTGATATTTTGAAAGATTCTATTTTCACCCGCTGAGAGGACTGTACTTTGCCTAAAGGACCGATTTCGCGCTTTATCGAGCACCACTATCGCCACTTCAATTCGGCTGCGCTAATGGATGCCGCCAAAGCTTATGAGAAGCTGCTGAACGATGGTGGCAAGATGTTCATGACGATCGCCGGGGCTATGAGTACGGCTGAACTGGGTCTATCGCTGGCAGAAATGATTCGTCAGGACAAAGTTCACGCCATCTGCTGTACCGGAGCCAACCTTGAAGAGGATGTCTTCAATCTGGTTGCGCACGATCACTACGAGCGCGTGCCGCACTATCGTCAGCTCTCTCCTGCCGAAGAGGAGTCGCTGCTCAAGCGTCATATGAATCGTGTGACCGACACTTGCATTCCTGAGCACGAAGCAATGCGGCGCATTGAGACCGCCGTCCTGGAAGAATGGGTGAAAGCTGACAAAGCAGGCCAGCGCTTCTTTCCGCACGAGTTCATGTACAAGATTCTGTTGAGCGGCAAACTGAAGAGTTTACATGATGGTGCTGGCCGAGTGGTACACAGACCTGACAGCAAAAACTCCATTAGGCTTCTTCCAGATCGCTGGAGGCATCGCGGGCGATTTCCCGATTTGCGTGGTGCCGATGCTGCATCAAGATCTGCAGCGTCAGAATGTCCCACTCTGGGCATACTTCTGCCAGATCAGCGATTCAACCACCAGCTACGGCTCTTACTCAGGCGCGGTGCCGAACGAAAAGATCACTTGGGGAAAGTTGGGGAAAGATACGCCGAAGTTCATCATCGAATCCGACGCGACGATTGTGGCGCCGTTGATGTTTGCGTACATTCTGGGCTGCTAGGTGCGCTTATTCACCACGGAGACACTGAGACACGGAGAAAGGCCGGTGGAGGGTCGTTATGAGCGTGGGCACGGCAGCGGTCCGGATTGATCCGAATGGACTCGTGGACGAAGCTCTAACCGAGCAGATTATCGGTGCAGCTATCGAAGTGCATCGCCATATTGGTCGGGGTTTGCTCGAATCTGCCTATGAAGAATGTCTCTGTCACGAACTCCAGCTACGCGGTTTGGCCTTTAGGCGTCAGGTCAGCCTGCCTGTGGTTTACAAGAGTGTCGCGCTCGATTGCGGATACAAGATGGATTTGGTTGTCCAAGACCGTGTCGTAGTTGAACTGAAGTGCGTGGAATCTATTCTTGGCGTTCATCACGCACAACTGCTCACCTATCTAAAGCTCAGTGGAAAACGAGTCGGCCTTCTCCTCAATTTCCATGTGTCGGTTATGACGAGAGGCATCGTGCGCAGAGTGTTATGACCCTATCCTGCCTTTCTCCGTGTCTCAGTGTCTCCGTGGTGAAAGGGTTTGGCTCGTGAAAGCTATTCGATTCCACGAATTCGGCGGGCCTGAGGTTCTCAAGTTTGAGGACGTTCCCGATGTGCGTCCCCGAGAAGATCAGGCCCTGGTGCGGGTTCGGGCTTGCGCTCTCAACCATCTGGATCTCTGGATTCGCAAGGGCTTGCCCGGGATTAAGCTGCCGCATATCAACGGCAGCGATGTTGCTGGGGATGTAGTCGAAGTAGGCAGCTATGTGGCGGGTGTGAAGCGTGGCATGCGCGTGCTGCTCGCGCCGATGACTTTTTGTAATCACTGCGCGCAATGCACAGCAGGACAGCAGAGTTTCTGCAAGGAATTCTCGGTTCTTGGATACCTGAATGACGGCGGCAATGCTGAGTACATCGCTGTTCCTGAAGTGAATGTAATTCCCATCCCCGACGGCCTTTCATACGACCAGGCTGCGAGCGTGCCGCTGGTTTTTTTAACGGCGTGGCACATGCTCGTCACGCGCGCACGCATCCGAGCTGGTGATACCGTGCTCGTGCTCGGCGGAGGATCGGGTGTGGGTTCGGCCGCAATCCAGATTTGCAAGATGCTCGGAGCGACCGTAATTGCGACTGCGGGAGACGACGCGAAGCTGCAGAAGTCTCGCGAACTCGGCGCCGATCACACGATCAACCACTACAAGCAGAAGATCGCGGACGAGGTTCGCCGAATTACTTCAAAGGCCGGAGTAGATGTCGTTTTCGAGCATGTGGGTGCCTCGACGTTTGACGATAGCGTGCGTTCGCTGCGCCCAGGTGGAACTCTGGTGACCTGCGGCGCCACAACAGGAGCGGAAGCCAAGTTCGATCTGCGCGTGCTCTTCAGCCGGCAGCTTTCGTTTCTCGGTTCCTATATGGGAACCATGGGCGATCTTCACGAGGTGCTGAAGCACGTCTTCAGCGGCAAGCTTAAGCCGGTAGTCGATCGCACCTTCCCATTGAGCGAAGCGCGCGCCGCACACGAGCGTCTGGAAAAGAGCGAGCAATTCGGAAAGATCGTGCTCAATCCATGAGCGAGGAAAGTAAGCCCGCAATCGATCCTAATCTGCGACGAACCGCGAAGTGGATCGCGCTGATCTTATTCGTCCTCTATTGCATTGATCTCGCATGGAAACTTGCGCATTGGAGCCAGTACTCAGCCGGACTGAAGCTTTCGAGGATCGTTATCGCGCTCGCGTTCAGGTTGATCTTCATGGCGTTTCTGTGGTGGATGTACTTGCGGGCGAGGAGAGCGCCGTAGGGCGAGTTTATCGAAGACTGTCATCCTCAGGCCGGTTTTGGCCGAAGGATCTCCCGGAATGTCTCAGACTTGTTAGCTCCATCGCGGCTCTTTACCAGATCCTTGTGAAAGAGCCAGGATGGTGCGACCAAGCCCGAAGCAGTGCGGGAGATCCTTCGGCCAACATCCGGCCTCAGGATGACAGACCTTTGGATCTAATGTTCCGTTGGATCTAATGTTCCGGAGACAATGGTAGATAACGAAGCAGGCGCGATGAACCCAGCATCAGAATTCGTGCCTTGATGCTCCTATGCACAACTTCTTTACGGCGCCGAGCATTCAGTACTTCATCGTTGCGCTCACGTCTGTCTTTTTTCTCGTCGATCCCTTTGCCGCCCTGCCGACTTTTCTGGTGATTGCGGCGGACGCGAACCGGGACGAACGACGCCGGCTCGCGATCAAGGCTTCAATCACCTGCTTCGTCGTCCTTACCAGTTTCGCGCTAATGGGCAGCCTGATCTTTCGCTTCTTTGGCATCACCCTTCCTGCGTTTCAGATCGCCGGTGGGATCATTCTCATTCTGATGGGCCTGGAGATGCTGCAGGGCCGTCGATCCGGTACTCACGAAACTCCAGGAGAGACCGAGGAGGGTATAGCCAAAGAGGATGCCGGAATCATTCCGCTCGGCATTCCCATGCTCGCCGGTCCCGGGGCAATCTCTACAGTGATGGTGCTGATGGGACCGTCGCCGGGATGGTGGCGTACAGTGACGATCTTTATCGCGATTACGATCACATCGGCCGCTTCGTTCCTAATACTCTCGGCCGCCGACCGGGTGCGTCGGTTTCTTGGCGAGACGGGAATACGAATCCTGATGCGGCTTATGGGCCTTCTGCTCACCGCCATCGCCGTACAGTTCATCGTGAATGGACTTGCGAATTTGGGAGTGGTGCAAGCCGTGCATCAGTAACGCCAGACAAACTGCAACACCCGAAACATGACACCGATCGTGCGGACCCTTCGGTACGGCTTTGCGCGGACATGGCAAGAGGACTGAAGCCAACGTGACTAGCTCTGAGATATCCGTCTGAATCCGTGCTTATTCCGTGTGATCCGTGTCATGTTTTGGTGTTGCCGTATACGACAGCGTAAAATCAATACAGCCATGACTGAATTGGAGCGCTACCAAGAGTCTCTGAAGATGCAGAACAACCGCCGCCGGGTTGAAGAAGTGAACTTCGGCGAGGATGTCCCTGAAGGCGTGCTGCTGACCTCTCTCGACAAGGTTGTGAACTGGATGCGCAAGAGTTCTATCTGGCCGATGACCTTCGGCCTGGCCTGCTGCGCGATCGAGATGATGGCCATGGGTGCTTCGCGCTTCGATATTGCCCGATTCGGAGCTGAGGTGTTTCGTCCCTCACCGCGACAATCCGATCTGATGATCATCGCCGGCCGAGTCTCGCAGAAGATGGCGCCGGTAATCCGCCGCCTATACGAGCAGATGCCCGAACCTAAGTGGGTGATCTCCATGGGCGCCTGTGCGACTTCGGGTGGCGTATTCAACAACTACGCTCTCGTTCAGGGAGTGAACCAGGTGATTCCCGTGGACATCTACGTCCCCGGCTGCCCGCCGCGTCCTGAGCAGTTGATCTATGCGATCACGTTGCTGCAGGAGAAGATCATGAACGAGCGCGGATCGTTCAAGAAGGCGTTGAACCTGGGTTAGGCGCGTTTTTCACCACGGAGACACGGAGTCACGGAGAAAAGCAAGAATATCTGCGCGTGCTTTTCTAACTTGCTTTTCTCTGTGACTCCGTGTCTCCGTGGTGAATTACTTGTCTCGGCCCACCACAAAGTCAGGAATCCACAACAACGCGCGTTTGATTTCCCCATCTGGGAAATGGCTTAGGGCGCGGCGAGCTTGTTCGGCGTGTTCGTTCGCGAAGGCCATGGCATAGTCGACGGAGCCGTAGCATTCGAGGATTGCCAGTACGTCGCGATGAGAGACACTGCTGAAGCAGCGTTCATCGAGGACCGTCTCGATGAGTTTTCGTTGCGCAGGAGTACAGCGGTCAAGGGCATGAATTACCGCCATTGTTACTTTGCCTTCGCGCAGATCGCTGGCTACCGGCTTGCCGAGAACGTCTTCTGACGCAGTTAGGTCGAGCACGTCATCGACGATCTGGAAGGCTAGCCCAAGATTGCGGCCGTATTCGCCTAGACGATCTTCATCACCGTCACTAGCGCGGCCCAAGACGGCACCGAGCTTCATCGATACCGAGAACAAACATGCGGTCTTGCGGTAGATCAAATCCAGATGCTCGGATTGGCTGATGATGCGCCCGAGGCGTTCCATCTGCATCAACTCGCCTTCAACCATCTGTTGCGTGAGTCCGATGAGGAGATCGAGAACCCTGAAGTTCTGCTCCTCGAGTGCGACCTTGAACGCCTGCATGTAGAGCCAGTCTCCGGCGAGGACGCATTTCGAGTTTCCCCATTTGGTATTCGCCGAAGGGCGCCCGCGGCGAGTGAGCGCTTCGTCGATGATGTCGTCGTGCACGAGCGTCGCGGTATGCACGATCTCGACCACCGAGCCCAAGCGTACAGCGCCCCGACCTTCGTATCCGCACAGCTTTGCCGCGAGCAGAAGCAGTGCTGGACGAATGCGTTTGCCTCCGCCTTCGCGCAGGTATTCGCCGATCTCGGTGATGACCTCAACGCCGGAAACGGCATCGCGCTGGAATTCCTCTTCGATGGCGAGCAGGTCGTCGCGCAGCAGATCGAACACTTCCTTGGCGGCGGCGTTGGCGCTGACCGACGTAGTCACTCTAGTTGGACCTGTAATTCGTAAACTGCATGTCGATGCCGAAATCTTTGCCCTTGAGGGTTGCGATTACCTGCTGGAGGGTGTCGCGGTCTTTACTGCTCACGCGCACACTGTCGCCCTGGATCGCAGCCTGAACCTTGAGCTTTGTATCCTTAATGAGCTTCACAATCTCCCGCGCTTTTTCGATGGTAATGCCCTGCTGCAGCTTGACCTTCTGACGCACGGTTGATCCTGCTGCAGCTTCGATTGCGCCGTATTCGAGTCCCTTCAATGGAACATGGCGCTTCACCAGCTTGTTTTGCAGGATATCGTTCACCGCCTTCAATTTGTATTCGTCGATGGACGATAGGACGATCGCCTCTTTGCCCTCGAGAGCTATATCGGACTTGGAATCCTTGAGGTCAAAACGCGTGTGGATCTCTTTGATCGCCTGCTGGATCGCGTTGGAGACCTCCTGCAAGTCGATCTTGCTTACCACGTCGAATGAGTTGTCGCTGACCATGATGGGTAGCCTTCTAGCTTAATTGGTTCTGCGCCAGGATGCATCTTCAAGCTCATTAACCACAGAGGACACAGAGAACACAGAGGAATACGGGACTTAGGCCAGTGGTTCCTCTGTGCTCTCTGTGTCCTCTGTGGTTGGCGGCGGCTGGATTTATCTTTGCAGCCGGAAGAAGCGAAAGAAATTGTTGGCTGTGATTTCGCCGATCTCGTCGGCGCTCTTGCCCCGCAGCTCGGCGATCTTTTCTGCCGTCTTTGCTACAAATGCCGGCTCGTTCCGCTTGCCTCGATACGGAACTGGAGCCAGGAATGGCGAGTCGGTCTCGATGAACATGCGGTCCTCTGGAATGGTGCGTGCCGCGTCGCGAATATTTTCCGCTTTCGGGAAGGTTACGTTGCCGGAGAATGAGATCAAGAAGCCCATATCCAGCGCCGCTTTCGCGTGCTTCTGTTCCCCGGTGAAGCAGTGCAGCACTCCTCCCAGGCCGGTTGAAGCCCAGCGCTCGCGGATGAGGCGAAGAGTGTCGTCCCAGGCGTTCTCGGAATTGTCCGAGGGACGGCAGTGGATGATGATCGGGAGCTTGGCTGCTCGAGCGATCTCCATCTGGCGAATAAAGACGTTCTGCTGCACCTCGCGAGGCGAGTGATCGTAGTAGTAGTCGAGTCCGATCTCGCCGAATCCAATCACGCGCGGATTACCCGCCAGCGATTCGAGTTCCGCGTAGTCACTCTCTGTGGCTAGCTTAGCCTCGTGCGGATGAATGCCGATGCTGGCATAGATCCAGTCGTGCTGCTCGGCGATGCGGATCGCGCAATCGAGAGTGCCGGGACCGGTGCCGCTGCCGATGGCCAGGATATTTACTACTCCGGCCGCGCGAGCACGCTCGAGCATCTCCGCGCGATCGGTGTCGAACCTGGGACCTTCCAGATGTGCGTGGGAATCGACCAGCATTTACTTGAGGCGAGCGCCGATCGGGACGTCTTCGAGAAAGCTGGCGAGGACCGGCAGGCCCTTCTCGCCGATCGAAGCGGCGACAATCATGCCGTTCGACTCGATTCCGCGCAGCTTTCGCGGTTGAAGATTGGCAACGATTACTACCTTCATTCCGATGATCTTCTCCGGAGAATACTTTTCCGCGATGCCCGCAACGATAGTGCGAACTTCGCTGCCGATGTCGACTTCAAGCTTCAGCAGCTTGTCCGCGCCTTTTACCCTTTCAGCCGTCTTTACCTGGCCGACGCGAAGTTCGACCTTAGCGAAGTCATCGATGGAGATGCGGCCATCGGCAGCTGGCGCTGCTTGCGTGGCGCCCTGAACCGGAGCAGCGGATTTCTCAGCGGTTCCTGTAGCAGCCGCAGCCTGCGTTGCGGGCTGTCCCGCTTTGGCCCCGAGACCAGCAGGAATGGATTGCGCAGGGGCACTGGAAGCGGCCGCCGATGCTCGTTCGAGTTCCGCCTGCTGCATGCGCTCGATGGCGTTCTTCTCTGCGCGCGGGAAGACGGGTTCTACTTTGCCCAGCTTAGTGCCAAGCCCGAGCTGTCCCCACTTCAGTTCGTTCAGAGGGAACTTCGCGATGTCACCAAGTCCGAGCTGTTGCCAGATGCGTGAGGTGGCGCTGGGCAGCACAGGATGCAGCAGCGCGGTGATAATGCGCAGCGCTTCTGCGCTGGTGTAGAGCACCGTAGCGAGACGGGCGAGACTGGCTTCGTCCTTGTGCTCGCCGAGTTGCCAGGGTTCATTCTCGACGATGTACTTGTTCACGCCGCTTACAAGCGACCAAACATTTTCCAGCGCGCGCGAGAACTGATAGCTTGCAAAGAGCTCGTTTGTGCTCTTGATTACTTCAGTGGCCAATTCGGCGATAGCGTCGTCGCCAGAGGTACGCGAGGCTTTCGGCGAGGGGTACGGAATCTGTTCGCGGAAGTAGCGGGCGATCATCGAGAGCGTCCGGCTGGACAGATTGCCTAGATCATTGGCCAAATCGGCGTTATAACGCTGCACCAGTGCGTCAAACGAAAAGCTGCCGTCTTGTCCGAAGACAACTTCGCGCAGCAGGAAATAACGCAGCGCGTCGGAACCGAGCACGTCGAGTACGGTCTCGCTGCGCACGATGTTGCCGCGCGACTTCGACATCTTGTCCTGCTCAAACAGTAGCCAGCCGTGCACAACCACTTGTTTCGGCAGCGGTAATCCTGCGGCCATCAGGAATGCCGGCCAATAGACAGCGTGGAAACGCACGATTTCCTTACCGACCATATGGACATCGGCGGGCCAGTAACGCTCAAATCTCTTTTGCAGATTGGAATCGTCCGAGCCGTATCCGATCGCGGTGATGTAGTTTGCGTCGGCGTCGAACCACACGTACAGCACGTGTTTGGGATCGTCGGGAACTGGGATCCCCCAACGCACTGAAGTACGGCTGATACTCAGATCTTTGAGCCCACTGCGCACAAAAGCTATTACTTCATTACGGCGAGTCTCCGGCCAGACAAAGTCTGGAGTGTCCTCATAGAGTTTCAGTAACTTGTCCTGAAACTCTGAGAGTTTGAAGTAGTAATTCTCTTCACTGATGGTTTCAGTGGGGCGCCCGCAATCGGGACACGGCGCTCCTGGAGGAGCGTCGACATAGAGTTCGTCAAATACGCAGTACTGGCCGGTATATGAACCTTTGTAGATGTATCCGTTGTCGCGGATCTGGCGGAAGAGCTGCTGTACTCCTTCGGCATGGCGCTCATCTGTAGTGCGGATGAAGCCGTCATAGCTGATCCCCATGCGGTCCCACAGAGCGCGGTATTCGCCTGCAACCGCGTCGGTCCATTGCTTGGGACTCTTGCCGGCCGCCGCCGCCGAGCGTTCAATCTTCTGTCCATGTTCGTCGGTGCCTGTAAGGAAAAAAGTGTCCGATCCGAGCATGCGCTGGCGCCGCGCTACCACGTCGCACACGATCGTGGTGTACGCGTGGCCAATGTGAGGCCGCGCGTTTACGTAGTAAATCGGAGTAGTAATGTAGAACTTTGCGCCTTTTTCCATTGTGACCAGATTTGTGGCACAGCCGCTCTCGGCTGTTCTGAGAGTCTCCGGCGCTTAGCGATTGCCGCTGCCGACGCGATGAAGACAGGAATCTTTCATCATATGGGGTGCATGTTGTAGCGTCAAACCTGGATGGTTCGGAGAAGATCGTCAGACTGACCCACTACCAACAACATCCTCTGAATCCCCCGCTCCGCGTTGAAATGACTCACATCTATGAACGTCGTCGCTGGAAGCGAGGGACGACAGTGTGTGGGCATCAGTCAATGGGTCTGTCACAGATCGGCGCAAGGCGATTGTTATAATCGCGATTTTATCGTCCATGCTGATGGACATTCCGGGCATGCACTCGCTCGCCGGCGCCACTGAGGATTCTTGTACCTTCACTTCCAACAAGCCCTTGCCGAACGCGTACGCGCACTCCTGCGCGAGAAGTACGAACTGGAGCTTCCGAGTGTTGTCATCGAACAGCCCCCAAAGATTGCTTTTGGCGAATTCGCGCTGCCCTTGGCTTTTGAGCTTGCGAAGCGCCTGCGCAAACCTCCGCGGAAAACCGCCGAGGAAGTTGTCGGCGCGCTTGGGAGCGTTCCAGGATTCAAAGCATTTGAACTTGCGGGAGCAGGTTACATCAACGCTCGTCTCGATCGCGGGGAGCTTGTTCGACAAATGGTCGCACGCGATCGTGTCGCCGCTACTCCGAAGGACAAGGTTCTGGTCGAACACACCAGCATCAACCCCAACGCTTCGACTACTACTGCTGGGATCTCTACGCGCGCGTCTCGCAATGGTACGAAGAAGACTCGACACACAAACAGATTCGCCTCGATACTCTGCACAAGCTCGAAGAAGGTGGCAATGAGACGGCGCGGCTCGCTGATCTCATTTCAACAGCAATACTGAAACGCCACTTGGAAACCATGCAGCGCCTGGACATCGTTTATGACTTCCTGCCGCGGGAAAGCGAGATTCTGCACCTGCACTTCTGGGACCTCGCGTTTGAGCAGTTGAAACAGAAGGGTGTGTTGCGCCTCGAGAGTGAAGGCAAGAATAAGGGTTGCTGGGTCATGAAGCGGAGCTCAGCTTCAGCGGGTGAGACGGAAGAAGATGACAAGGTAATTGTGCGGTCGAATGGGACCGTTACCTACGTCGGCAAGGACATTGCGTATCATCTTTGGAAATTTGGATTGTTAGGCCGCGACTTCGGATATCGACGCTTCTATCAATATCCCGATGGTCACGATTGCTGGATTTCAGCCGAGAGTGGCGAGAAAGATCATCCGCATTTCGGTGGCGTAAGCGAGATCTACAACGTGATCGACTCGCGCCAATCCGATCCCCAGAACAATGTCATCGAAGCTCTGCGGGCATTGGGTTACACGGATCAGGCGGCTCACTACACGCACTTTTCCTACGAGATGGTCGCCCTAACTCCGCGTTGCGCTCTTGAGCTTGGGTATGAGGTTGCGGAAGAAGATCGCAAGCGGGCATACATCGAGGTCTCAGGTCGGAAAGGTTTTGGGGTGAAGGCGGACGACCTGCTAGATGCGCTGATCGCGTCTGCGCAAAAGGAAGTGGATGCTCGACAGCCAGAACGCGCCCAAGACGAGCGGAAACAAATTGCGACGCAGATCGCCATCGGCGCCTTGCGCTATTTCATGCTCAAGTTCACGAAGAACGCCGTCATTGCCTTCGACTTCAAAGATGCACTCAGTTTTGAAGGCGAGACCGGACCGTATGTCCAATATGCGATTGTGCGCGCCTCAAATATCTTCCGTAAGGGTGGGATCTCGGCCGAGGAGAGCCTGCAAACGTTCGACCCCGCATGGCTGCCGCTGCTTGAAGCGGAAGATGATATTTGGGAGCTATGGCTCACAGCCGGCAAGCTGTCGCTGATGGTGGACCAATGTATATCAACGACGGAGCCGGCTTATCTGGCGAAGTACGCCTTTCAATTGGCCCAGTTGTTCAACAACTTCTATCACCGGCACCACATACTCACTGAGGGAGATGCCACTCGCAAATCTCTGCTCTTGGCGACCGCCGCGGTGGTTCGAGGTGAGTTGGTGAGAACCTTGTCTATTTTGGGAATCGAGGCGCCAGAAGTGATGTGACTGGCCCGGCAGACTCGCGGATGCAAGCCTCCTCGTAGAGACGCAGCATGCTGCGTCTCTACCATGCTGTCTATGCTGCGAAGCCTCGCACGAATTCGATCAGACTTCGTACCGCGATTCCTGACGGCCCTTTGGCGATGAACGGCTTCGCCTCATCTACCCAGGCGGTTCCTGCAATATCGAGATGAATCCAAGGCTTATCTTCCACAAATTCCTTGAGAAACATCGCGGCTGTAACAGCTCCACCATAGCGGCCGCCGCTGTTCACAATGTCTGCGATGCTCGACTTGATCATGTCACGGTATTCATCATCGAGCGGCAGGCGCCACATCTTCTCGCCCGCCTGATGGCGCGCTTTCTCGAAACGCTCATACATTGCATCATCATTCGCAAAAATACCTGCATTTACCATCGCCAACGCGACTACACAGGCTCCGGTGAGCGTGGCGGCGTCTACCAGATGAGTGCATCCCAATTTGGTACGAGCATAGGTCAGACCATCGGCGAGGACGAGGCGGCCTTCTGCGTCAGTATTGATGATCTCGATTGACTTGCCCGACATTGCGATCTGCACATCTCCGGGCTTCTGTGCTTTGCCTGATGGCATGTTCTCCGAGGCGCAGATCACCGCGTTGACTTTGACTTTGGGCTTGAGTTGAGCGATGGCTCGCATCGCGCCCAGCATGGTGGCGCCGCCTGCCATGTCGTACTTCATCTTCTCCATGCCATCGGCTGGTTTGATGGAGATTCCGCCGGTGTCGAAGGTGATGGCCTTGCCAACGAGTCCCAAAACGGGCTCGGCGGGGGCACCAGCGGGAGAGTATTTCAACACGATCAGCGCAGGCGGCTCCTCGGAACCTTGAGCAACGCCCCAGAAGGCCCCCATCTTCAACGCCTTAATGTCATCCGGACCGAGCACTTCGCAGTGCAAACCTGTCTCGCTGGCCATTTGCCGCGCGCGATCTGCAAGGATAGTGGGCGTAAGGCGATTGCTGGGTTCATTGACCAGTTCGCGAGTGAAGTTCTGGGATTCTCCGATGATGCGGCCTTCGTCCAGGGCCGCACGCAGGAGCTTTTCGTCGCTTCCTGCCGGCGCCACAACCGTGAGCGATTCAAGGCGCTGATCTTTGCGGTCGCTCTTGTAGGTGTCAGGATCGAAATCGCCGAGCAGTACGCCAATCACCGCCGCGCGTACCGCGTTGTCGGCATGGAAGTGCACTGAGGAGGGGAGGGCAATTGCTACGTTGCGAATGTTTCTCGATTTCAAATGGCGAGCTGCAGCTCCTGCGATCTTACGGAAATCGTTCGGATTGAATTTCTTTTCCTTGCCGCCGCCGACAAACAACACTCGCTTGGCCTTAACGCCGGCAGGGCGATACAGCATCGCCAATTCAAGCGCCTTGCCGCTCAGTTCGCCGGAAGCGATGAGCTCCTGTGCCACGTCGTGAAATGGTTTCTCAGTGCTGAGTACCGCGGCTTGGGGTCTATCTTTTTCTCCTTTGTCGACTACTGGAACCACGAGACAATCGGTCTCAACATCCGCGGCGTTCTTGATTACTAGATCAAATTTCATTATTTCGTTCTTTCTCTCCAAATATAACTTGGCAAATCCAGCTTATTGGCAGCGTTGAAAGAGACGCGGCATGCTGCGTCTCTACAGTGGCTCACGCGCGACGGCTGCGCGCGATGGCTTCGCGTGCTTCTTTGTCGGCTGTCCGGCGGCGCTCGGTTTCGCGTTTATCCCATTCCTGCTTTCCGCGGGCGAGCGCTAATTCGACCTTGGCTTTACCGTTGCGAAAGTACACGCGGGTGGGGATCAGTGTGAGTCCTTTTTGTTGCGTTTTACCGATGAGTTTGCGGATCTCCTCGCGATGTAAGAGCAGCTTGCGGGTGCGGAGCGGTTCGTGGTTGAAGATATTACCGTGCTCGTATGGGCCGATGTGCGCGTTCAGGAGCCAAACCTCCCCGTCCTTTACCAGCCCGTAGGCATCCCTGAGCTGAACCTGTCCGGAACGGATCGATTTGACTTCAGTGCCGCGCAGCAAGAGTCCAGCTTCAAACTTCTCCAGCAGAGAGTACTTATGCGAAGCGCCCCGGTTTACCGAAGCATCCCGCTCGCCCGAGGCCACGGGATCCCGCTTTACGTTCTTGGGCCGGTCGGGTTTGGTTTGGGTGACGGAGCGAGCCATGGAAGTAAATGCCTGAGAGGGGGCAATCTCAAATCGTAACATGCAAGAATTGCTGCAAGCGCAAAGTGGCGCGTCGTTCCAATGCTATAATCGGCGATTCTGCGGGTTCTCAAGTGGCCTAAACCCAGTGACTTGCGGAATCCTGGAGGAAAGGGCTCCCCGCTTGCGCGCCGCCGGCAGTCTGGTATTTTAGGTTCCTTTAGCTGACGCTCACGACAGACCGGTTTTGGACAAATGTGTCCAACAACTTTGCTCGAAGGAGTAGGTTTGAGAATCTCCAACCGAAGCGCTCTCATACTGCTGGTATGTGTCCTGGGAGTTTCCACAAGCGTTGCCGAATCAGCAAAGTCTCTTTACCACAAAGGCCAGGTGGCAGAGGCAAAGCAGGACTACCTCGAGGCATACGCGGCTTATAAGGCCGCTTATGACGAGAAGCCGACCGATCTACGGTATCGTTCTGCGTTTGAGCGTTTGAAATTCCAGGCGGCCGCTGTCCACGTGAAACGCGGCCAACAGCTCCGCCAGAGCGGAGATCTGCAGAAGGCACTTCAGGAATTCGAGACGGCAGCGCAAATCGATCCGTCGAGTTTCATCGCTCAACAGGAGATTGCCCGCACCCAGGCTCAGATTTCAGGAGCTGCCGGTGGGGGAAACACGACCCAGCAGGAGCCGAAGCGGGAAGACATCCTCCGCCAGCGCATCGAGCAGGCACAAGGGCCGGTCAGCCTCGCCCCCATCAATGATCTTTCGATCAACATGCACATCTCGGGCGACAGCAAGACGATCTATCAGACGATCGGCAAGTTGGCCGGCATCAACATCTTGTTCGATCCAGACTACGTGGCAAGGCAGCTTCCTCCGCTGGAATTGAACGGAGTTACATTGCAGGAGGCTCTGGGCATCGTTTCTATCCAGTCGGGCACCTTCTGGCGGCCGGTGACGCCGAACACGATTTTTGTTGCGCCGAATACGCAAACTAAGCGCAAGGATCTCGATCAAAGTGTCGTCAAAACTTTCTATCTGACGAACGCTGCGAGTCAGACAGAATTTCAAGACATTGCCAACACGCTGCGCACGATTTTGGATATTACTCGCGTGCAGCCGATCGCCGCGGAAAATGCGATCGTCGTGCGCGGTTCGCCGGACAAAGTAGCTCTCGCCGAGAAGATCGTCGCGGATCTCGACAAGTCGAGGGCGGAAGTAGTCATTGATGTGGCTATTCTTCAGGTCTCCAAGGAGAGGATTCGCAACCTGGGGTTTACGCCTTCCCTGGCGAATGGACCTATCGGCATTCAACTGATTCCGCCCGGGCAGACTACCACCACAAATCCGAACGCGACCAACGGGCAATCGAGCAGCTCGCGCATTCCGATTGCTACCGGATCGTTTCAGCCCGGCATTGGCGGTGTGGGTATCAATCCGCTAGTGAACACGCAGTTCCAGTACCTCGATGTTGGCGTGAACATTGATGTTCAGCCGACTGTGCACTTGAACGGCGATGTCACGTTGAAGGTGACGATGGACATCTCCTCGCAGACGAACACCGTCTCCATCGGAGGAATCGATCAGCCGGTCATCAGCCAGCGCAAGATCGATCATCAGATTCGCCTGCGCGAAGGCGAAGTGAACCTGCTGGGCGGTATTTTTGAGGATCAAGATCAAAAGAGCTTCACCGGTATTCCCGGTTTGGGCCAAATTCCGGTGCTGAAGTACATCTTTGGCAGTGAAAAGATCGATCACACCAAGAACGAAGTGGTGTTTGTATTGATTCCCCATTTGGTACGCGATCAGGACGTGACCGATTTAAACCTGCGCCCGATCGATGTAGGGACAGACAGCGCAATCGATCTGCGTCTTGCGCCGAATCGGCCCGGCCGTGGCGGCCAGGGGGAGGCACCCACACCTCAAAGTCAGCTTCAGCAGTCCAGGCCCGCGGTCCCCGCAAGCGCTGCTCCGGCGAATCCAGCTGCAACAACTGGCGTTGCCCAGGCTCCTGCCCCGGCGAATCCGGCGCCAGCTCCTTCCCCGCAGGAAACAGCTACCCCCGCCGCGCAGCCCGTATTGCGCTTCGATCCTCCATCGATCACGACCACGAACGGCGGAACGTTCACGGTAAGTGTGACGATGAACGGCGGGATGGACGTAGCTTCGGTACCGCTTCAGATTACCTACGATCCTAAACGTCTCTCAGTGGTGAAGATCGATAATGGCGACTTCCTCACCAAAGACGGGCAGCCTGTGGCGCTCGTGAATCGTGATGACGTGAATTCAGGAGTTCTCGTGGCCTCCGCTTCGCGTCCTCCCGGGTCCGGAGGGGTAAGTGGGCAAGGTACCGTGTTCACCGTAACTCTTCAGGCAAAGCAACCCGGCGACACCGTGCTTAGCATCACTCGTCCCGGAGCGCGAAACAGCCAGCAGCAGCCCATACAGGTGCTGGGTTCGCAAATGACGGTAAAGGTTCAGTAGGTTTTGGTTTTATGCATCGCTTTTTTCAGCGTCGCCTTCTTGGAAGCGCCCCCGGGCTCACGCTGATTGAACTGATCATCGCAATCTCGATCATCGGCCTGCTTGCGGGCGCAGCGGTGCCGATCGTTCGCGTTCGCGCGAAGCGCGACAAGGAAATCGAACTGCGGCGCGATTTATGGGAGATGCGGGACGCGATCGATCGCTATAAAGATGCCGCGGATCGGGGAGCATTCCAGACGAAGGTCGATAGCCTGGGCTATCCGCCCGATATGCAGACTCTGGTGGACGGTGTGGACGTACAAGGCAAGAAGCTGCGCTTCCTGCGACGCATTCCGGTAGATCCCATGACGGGAAATACAGAGTGGGGAATGCGCTCCAACCAGGATGATCCCGATTCCACATCCTGGGGGGGGCAGAATGTCTTTGACGTGTTCACCAAGAGCGAAGGCACAGCGCTGGACGGAACGAAGTACAACACATGGTGAAACGGACCAACTCGGGACTGATGCGCAAACTGCAGGGCTTTACTCTGATCGAGCTGATGGTGGTCATCTCGATCATTCTGATCCTCGTTGCCATTGCCGTTCCAATGTACGAGGCATCAGTCGTCCGCGCTAAAGAAGCGGTCCTCCGGCAGGATCTGAAGACGATGCGCGATCAGATCGACAACTACACGATGGATAAAGAAAAGGCCCCGCAGGCACTGCAAGACCTGGTCGACGCAGGATACCTGCGAAAAATTCCTAAGGACCCGTTTACCGGCTCAACCGACACATGGCAGGTGGAAAACTCCGACACGCTGATTAGCCTTGATCAGACCGAACCGGGAATTTCCGATGTTCACAGTGGGTCGAACCTTGTGGGTAGCGACGGCACCGCGTATAGCAGCTGGTAATGCTCCGCTCTTCTATAAGCCTACCTGTACTCATCCTGATGTCGATCGCTTTCGCTGGGTGCTGCCGGTTCAACAACAGCTCCAGAGAGGCTGTCCTGCGTCAGGACCTCAAGACGATGCGCGATCAGATCGACAACTACACTCGAGATAAGGAAACGGCTCCACAAGCGTTGCAAGATTTGGTCGAAGCCGGATACCTGAAACAGATTCCCAAAGATCCCTTCACAGACTCAGCGCAGACGTGGCGAGTAGAGAGGTCTGAGACTCTAGAGACTTTGGCGGTCCACCAAACAAAATCCGGTATCTCAGACGTGCACAGCGGTTCAGATCTTATTGGCTGTGACGGTACTAGATATAGCAGTTGGTGACCTGCCGAAGGAAGCAGGCATTATTCTGTTCTCAATGCCTGCATCGGCTCGATCGTGGCGGCGCGTCCCGCCGGCAGCAAGCTTGCAATGAACGCGCAGAAAGCAAGTACTGCAATTGCCACGATAAGGCTCATCGGATCGAACTTCCCAATGCCGAAGAGTTGATGCTGGAGCCAGTGCTTGGCAAGAAAGCAGAATGGAATTCCAATCACCAGACCGATCCCGACCTGGGTAAATGCTCCGCGCAGAATCAGTGAGACGATATCAGTCCGGTTGGCTCCCAGAGCCATCCGCAAACCGACTTCGCTGGTGCGGCGGGCTACCCGGTAGGCAGTAACTCCATAAAGTCCAATGGACGCGAGCAGTAGAGCGATGAATCCGAAAGCGCTGCTCAGACGACCAATCAGAGTATGAGCGCTGGCGAGGATTTTCACTTGCTCATCGAAGCTGCGCGTGGTGATTGGGGTTAGATTCGGATCAATTTCCCCCAATGTCCGACGGACGTAAGGAGCGAAGCTGTCGGGATCGCCCTGCACATGCAGTTCGATCGTGCCCATGTACATGGAGGAGTCTTCGACCATGTTGTCCACCGGTGTGTCGTACTTGATCTTCTGCGGAAGCGGCACAAAGAACATCTGACGTGCCGGGCGGGAAGCATCCTGGTACTTCGCGTCCTTCGCTACGCCCACGATCTCGTAATCGCCAGCGTGGCTTTGTTCGTCCTTGCCAAAATGCTTCCCGATGGGGTCGTCCTTCGGAAAATACTTGCGCACGAAGGCCTCATTCACCACCGCGACTTTCTGTGAGGTCGCGGTGTCCTGGTCACTAAAACCTCGGCCGCGAGCGATCGGCGTGCCAATTGTCTCGAAATAGTGCGCGCTTACGCGATCCCAAGACGAGCCGAATTCTCCTGTCTTGTCGGAAAAGTGAACGCTCTCGCCCCAGTTATTTCCTTGCTGCGCTGTGTAGAGCGACAAGCTTTCGCTGATTATGCCTGGCAAATGGGAAAACTTGTCCTCAATCTGCTGGTACAACGCCATTAACCTCTCCTGCCTGTAACCCGCACTCTCAGGATTGATTTGCACCAGCAGCCTGCCTTGCCGCTGGATTCCGTACTCCTGATTCTCGAGGTTGCGCAGGGTCTGCGTCAGCAATGCAGCGACGCTTAGAAGCACAAGCGATACCGCTGCCTGAAGAACGATTAGCGAGCGCTGCGGTAACGCCGACGCCTCCGCGGTTACGCGACTTGCGCCCCGGAGCGCCTCGGCCGGATCAGTGTGAGAGGCCATCCATGCCGGGCCGACGCCGAAGACGATCCCGGTAAGCACGGCGACGAGAGTAGTAAATCCAAGCACGGGCCATGAGGGCGTGCTCGATATGGGAACAAACGTCGATCCACGAAACGCGATCAGCAGCATCGCTCTACTCGCGTACATCGCAAGCAGCAGTCCGAGAGCTCCTCCGGCGAGGGAGAGTACAAGGCTCTCCGTTATCTGCGAGCGGATGATGCGGCCTCGTGTGGCTCCAATCGCCAGCTGCAGGGAAGTGCGCAGACGGGTCGTGGCTCCGCGCGCGAGGAGCAGGTTTGCGAGATTCGCGCAGGCAATGATGAGGACCGCGCCTGACGCAGCCATTAACAATAGCAGTCCCTGCTCGTAGTCATCTTTCATTGAATTGATTCCGCCGCCGCCCGGAGCCAGATGGATCACCTGCTTATCGATCTTCTTAAGATCCATGTGCTGGTTGGAATTGCCCGGGGTAAGCAGGTATTGCCGTAATTCAGCTGTAAGCTGCGCCGATACTTGCGAGGGATTGGCATCGGGACGAAGACGTCCGATCATGTACAACCATGCCGTCGCAGGTAAACGCAGCAACGAATTTTCGCGCCGAAAGACAGGTTCCTGTGAGATAGGCAACCAGAAATCCGGAGGATCGCTCTCCAGACGATCACCGAAGAAGGCCGGCGGAGCTACCCCGATGATATTTGCCGGAATGCCATCGAACATTACGCTTGCGCCCACGAGCGATGGATCACCACCGTATTTCTGCTGCCAGGCGCGATAGCTAATCACTGCCACTGCCGGAGCGCCGATCTTGTCGTCATTCGGAGCGATGGCGCGGCCCGCATAAGCGGGTACGCCAAGAGCTGAAAAGTAGTTTCCCGACACGAACTCGCCTTCAAGTGAATCTGCCGGGGCGTTCGAGCTTGCGCGCCGCACGGTCAAATCGGGACGAGTGGTTTGTGCCGCAGCGAGCTGTTCGAAAGCCGACGTGTGGTCTCGCGCATATTCGTAGAAGTCATAGGCGAACATCGACCAGTTGTCTTGCAGATCGCCCTCAACGCAGCAGTTATATTCGTCGCCCAACTTGTAGAGTTGGGATGGATTACTTACAGGCAGAGACTTGAGCAAGACTCCGTGGACGAGGGTGAAGATCGCGGTGTTCGCGCCAATACCGATAGCCAGCGTCAGCAACGCCGTGATTGTGAATCCCGGCGATTTGCGCAACTGCCGCATCGCGTACCGGATGTCCTGAACAACAGTCTGCATCGTTCCTCCCAACTCTCACGACTCGTGGGGCAATTGCGCTGCCAAGAGAGACTTGCATAAGAGCCTTACTTTGAGCCGCTTAACGGGAGACTGCGAAAGCCAACTGTTCGATTGTGAACGCAGCGTACGCGCACGAACACAGGACGGCGTGGGACGAATCAAGGCGGAGACCCCACGAGATTCAAAACAAAGGGAACAAGCAGGACGCTTCTCGCCCTACTGCGCCCGAATCGTGAAGATGCTTCCTGAATAGTCGACCAGATACAGCTCCCCCGCTTGGTCTTGCCCGAAAGAGCTGATGGTCTTGCCAGTCGTGGCCAGCAAAGTACGTGTCCAATTACCAGGACTAGTCTCTTGCAGGCCCCAGATCTTGCCCGTTCCGAGATCGCCGAAAACGTAGGTGTTTTGCAGGGCGGTGATCGACGCTCCGTGATACACGTAACCTCCGATAACCGCATTGCCTTCAGAGTGGCTGTATTCGGCGATGGGCAGAGTCAGTCCGGTCTGGTTGCATCCTGTGGCTGGGCTATAGCAGTGGGTGGCTTCCATTATGTTCCAGCCGTAGTTGCCGCCCTTCTGTACAATGTCGATCTCTTCGAAGGCATCTTGTCCGACGTCTGCCAGGAATAGCCGTCCGGTTGGCTTGTCGAATGAAAACCGCCAGGGATTGCGGAATCCGTAGGCATATATCTCCGGCAGTCCGCCGCCGCTTGCAAACGGATTATCCGGTGGGATTCCGTATGCGAGGCTTCCACTGGGGTGATCGACATCGATGCGCAACAACTTTCCCAGCAGCGTCTGCTTGCTTTGCCCGTGACCAAATGGATCACCGCCGCTGCCGCCATCGCCCAGGCCGAAGTAGAGGAATCCGTCTGCGCCAAACGCCAGTTGACCGGCCTTGTGATTAGTGAAATTCCCAATTTGGTCCACAGTGAGCAGGATGCGCTCGCTGGCAATATCCGCTTGATTCGGCGTGGCAGCCGGAACCGTGTATTCGGCAATTACGGATTGAATCTGACCACTCGGATTCCGGACATAGTTCACGTAAAACTTGCGAGTCGAAGCAAAATTGGGATGAAAAGTAACTCCCAGCAATCCCATCTCGCCGCCGGTCGTGATCTTCGAAGCGATATCGAGAAATGGCTGGGCCGCGATTGCACCATTCTGCAAAATCCTGATCTGGCCACCCTGCTCAACCACAAACAGTCTGCCGCTTCCGTCGTCTGGCTGCTCGATATCGAGCGGCGAAGAGAACCCCGATATGACTAGATTCAGCGCAAGCATGGGCGGAGGACCGGAGGGAGTAGGCGTGGGATTCGGTGACGGCGATGAACCTCCGCCTCCGCAGTTTGCGAAGAAGAGAGCGGCAATAACAACTGCCGCAATGCGCGTCGCGTGAGAAGTTCGTTCAATCATGGCTTGGGACGAGTGAGCGCGCTTTACTTAATCCATGGATACGCTAACCTCGGCTCTGTTGTAAAGGATTCAGAAACCTAACTGCGTACAAAGGTCGAGGCACTTTCGTGATCGGCCTGTGGGGCGTACAGGTCTCTTCGCAACCGGGAACACAGTGGTCCAATGGTGGTCAGCTCTTAATCACTTTCAAGGCCGATCCCATTTTGAGACTGTCACTGCTCGCGAGCTTTTTGCGCGGGGATCTGCTTTCTGCGTGCTGCACAACAGCAGATCCGCCGCTCCGCGGTGAATGGTTGATGCTGATAAACCGCTTCGCGGCGGAGGGAGGGATTACAGTGCCTCGAGACAGCCTTAAGAGGAAAGGAATTGACGAATGGCAGTGCGGGAACAGTTGCTGTGATCCACCATCAAAGAACGGTACTGTCTTAGACACACTATTTAAGACAGCGCCCAAAGAACCAGCGCACTTGCTTCAGCCAGTCTCAAGCCGTAGGCTAAAGAGTTTGTTCGACCGAGGGAAACCTCTTTATGCCGGTTGAGGCTGAAGCGCTTTCGACTACGGGCACCGGAATCAAAGCGCCGCGTGGCACCCAGCTTTCCTGCAAGGGTTGGCAGCAGGAAGCTGCTTTGCGGATGCTCATGAACAATCTCGATTCCGAGGTAGCCGAACGTCCGCAGGATCTCGTCGTGTACGGCGGGACAGGACGAGCTGCGCGCGATTGGGATTGCTATCACGCGATCATTGCATCTCTTCGGAACCTCGAAAGTGACGAGACTCTGCTAGTGCAATCGGGGAAACCGGTAGGCATCTTCAAAACTCACGATTACGCCCCGCGCGTGCTCATCGCTAATTCGAATCTTGTCGGGCACTGGTCGAATTGGAAGAAGTTCAACGAACTTGAGCGCGCCGGTCTGACCATGTACGGCCAGATGACTGCGGGATCCTGGATCTACATTGGCTCACAGGGAATTGTTCAAGGAACATTCGAGACGTTTTCTTCAGCGGGCGAGAAACATTTCGGCGGCGAATTAGAGGGCAAGCTCGTCGTCAGCGGCGGCATGGGCGGGATGGGTGGTGCGCAGCCTCTTGCCGCCACCATGACCGGCGCGTGCTTCCTCGGCATCGACGTCAATCCCGAACGTATCAAGAAGCGCCTGAAGACCGGCTATTGCGACTTCATGGTGAACAGTCTCGACGAGGCGCTACGCATCCTGAAGAACTCGATTCGGAAAAAGGAAGCTGTTTCGGTTGGGCTGGTCGGGAACTGTGCGGAGGTGATTCCGGAACTGGCCGCTCGGGGCGTTAAGCCCGATCTGCTCACAGATCAAACTTCCGCACACGATCCACTGAATGGTTACATCCCTGCAGGTTTAACGATCGATGCGGCTGATGAGCTGCGGCGTAACGATCCCAAAGGTTATCTGGAGCGCTCACTGGATTCCATCGCTCGCCACGTGGAAGGTATGCTGGAACTGCAGAAGTCGGGATCGGTGACCTTCGACTACGGCAACAACATCCGTACATTCGCCTTCGAGCACGGCGTAAAGAATGCTTACGATTTTCCCGGATTTGTTCCGGCGTACATTCGTCCCCTCTTCTGCGAAGGACGCGGCCCATTTCGCTGGGTTGCACTTTCAGGAGAGCCTTCAGACATCGCCGTAACCGACGAGCTGATCCTGGAGATGTTTCCCGAAAATCGGATTCTCAATCGCTGGATCAATTTGGCACGCAAGCGAATTCGATTCCAGGGATTACCTGCCCGAATCTGCTGGCTGGGTTACGGAGAACGTGCCCAGTTCGGATTGGCAATGAACGATCTAGTAAAGCGTGGCAAGCTGAAAGCCCCAATCGTCATTGGCCGCGATCATCTTGATTGTGGTTCGGTCGCATCCCCATTTCGGGAAACGGAAGCAATGAAAGACGGCAGCGATGCCATCGCGGACTGGGCCTTTCTTAACGCCTTGCTGAATACTGCTAGCGGCGCTAGCTGGGTTTCCATCCACAACGGCGGCGGTGTGGGCATTGGATATTCGCAGCACGCCGGCCAGGTGACGGTCGCCGATGGCACCGAACTGATGGCAAAGCGCATCGAGCGGGTTCTCACTAACGATCCGGGCATCGGCGTTGCCAGGCACGCTGACGCTGGTTATCAAGAGGCAGAGTCTTTCGCCAATCGCACTGGTGTTCGTATCCCCATGCATCGGAGTTCTGGAACGCCCACGGAGGCGGGCAGGTCTTCAGATCAGAATTCTTCAGTCACGGGTGGCCGACAAGAGTGAGCGCCATTCCTACGCAAAGCGTAGCCAAACCTCTACTTCTAACCAACATCGGCCAGTTGCTTACGTTGAAGGACGTCGCCGGTCGAAATGAACCCCGTCGCGGGCGAGAGCTACTGGAGCTGGGAATTCTTCAGAACGCCGCCGTCTTCTGTCGCGATGGAAAGATTGCTGCTGTTGGCTCCGAGGTTGAGGTCGGAGCGCGAGCCACGCAGGAGATGGGAGCGGACCTCCGAGTCTTCGACTGCAGGCGAGGCACCCTCCTGCCTGGATTTGTCGATTCCCATACACATCCCGTATTCGTCTCGCCTCGCCTCATCGATTTTGAGCAGCGCATTCAGGGAAACACCTACGAGGAGATCGCCAAGGCCGGAGGCGGCATTCGTTCCAGCATCGAGGGTGTGCGCAACGCGAGCGAAGAAGAGCTGGCGAGCACCGTGTTGCGTGTGTTCGAAGATATGGAACGCGAGGGAACCACAACCATCGAGGCGAAATCCGGCTATGGGCTCTCTACGGACTCAGAACTCAAGTCCCTGCGTGCCATCCGCCGGGCGGCGCAACAATGGCCCGGAACTGTGACCTCCACCCTTTTGGGGGCCCATGTGGTCCCGGAGGAGTTTCAGCAGCGACCCGATTCCTATGTGGACCTCGTTTGCAACGAAATGATTCCAAAAGCGGCTCGAGAGAAACTGGCCGCCTTCGTCGATGTCTTCTGCGAGCGCGGAGCGTTTACGATCGCGCAAACAGAACGTGTCTTCGACGCTGCACAAAGAGCCGGCCTGGGAATGCGAGCCCATGTTTGCCAATTCACTCCGCAGGATCTATCAAAGCTGGCTCGCTTCGAACCGGCTTCCTACGATCATCTCGACTGTCTGACTGACAAAGACTTACAATCCCTTGCGCAGCAGAGGACGATCGCCACCCTCTTGCCCGGGGCTTCATATTTTCTGGCCCATTCGTACCCGATCGCGCGAAGACTGATCGATGCGGGCGCGGCAATTGCTTTAGCGACGGATTTCAATCCGGGAACATCGCCGACGACCAGCATGCCGCTGGTGCTCTCGCTGGCATGCACGCAGATGCGTATGGCTCCTGCTGAAGCCATATCGGCAGCCACCGTCAACGCCGCCCACGCCGTGCGTCTTGACCGGCAAAAGGGGAGTATTGAAACGGGAAAGGATGCCGATCTCGCCATCTTCGATACGAAAGACTATCGGGAGATCTGTTACTGGTTTGGAAGGGAAACCTGCCGCGCAACCGTTCTGAAAGGCCAATTGGCGATTCATTAAGGAATCAGCATTTATGAAGAAGTGGCTATTGCTTTTTGTAACTCTCGCAGCCTCAGTATCCCTGCACGGGCAGCGGCTTCCTGCAGGGGTTGTCCCCGAGCATTATCAGCTCACCTTTGCGCCCAATCTGAAAGATGCCACCTTCTCTGGCGACGAGATCATCGATGTGCGCGTATTGAAGCCAACTACGATCATCACGCTCAATTCCGCCGAAATCAAATTCGCGTCTTCCACTGTAGAAAGCCACGGCGAGACCCTAAATGCCAAAGTCACGACCGATGACGATCGCGAACAGGCAAACATCATCGCTCCGCGAACGATTGCCGCAGGCCCGGCTCGTCTGCACATCGTGTTCACCGGAATCCTGAACGGCAAGCTGCGCGGCTTCTATCTGAGTGAAACCCCTAAACGCCGCTACGCGGTTACCCAGTTCGAGTCCACCGACGCTCGGCGCGCTTTTCCTTGTTTCGATGAGCCGGACAAGAAGGCAACGTTCGATATCACGTTGATTGTGGACAAGGGCGATACGGCTATTTCCAACGAGAAGCTCGTTGCGGATACTCCAGGGCCCTCCGAAGACAAGCACGCCCTCAAGTTCGCAACCACGAAGAAACTTTCTACTTACCTGGTGGCTATGCTGGTGGGCGATTTTGAGTGCCTCAGCGGATCATCCGACGAGATTCCTATTCGCGCCTGCGCCACTCCCGACAAGAGAGATCAAGGAAAGTTTGCGTTGGAAGCCGCTGAATACATCATGCACTACTACAACGATTACTTCGGCATTAAGTATCCATTCGGGAAGCTGGATCTAATCGCAATTCCCGATTTCGAAGCCGGAGCCATGGAGAATGCCGGCGCGATCACGTACCGTGAAAGCTTCATGCTGCTCGATCCAAAGGTCGCCGGGGTCGACAACTACAACCTGGTCGCGTCGGTGGTCGCGCACGAAATGGCGCACCAGTGGTTCGGCGATCTGGTGACGATGAAGTGGTGGGATAACCTCTGGCTCAATGAGGGGTTCGCCAGTTGGCTTGAGTCCAAGCCCGTTGCGAAATGGAAACCGGAGTGGAACGAGCCGCTGAGGGAGGTTGCGAGTACGGCTCGCACCCTCAATTTGGACGCGTTGAAGAATACGCGGCCTATCCGCCAGAAGGCCGAGACTCCAGCCGAAATTAACGAACTCTTCGATGGCATCGCGTACGGCAAGGCTGCGGCAATGCTTCGGATGGTGGAGCATTACGTTGATCCGGAGCTGTTCCGCAAGGGAGTCCACAATTATCTGCTCGCGCACTCCTACGGAAACGCAACCGCGGAAGACTTTTGGAACGCAATCACGGAAGCATCGGGCAAACCCGCCGACAAGATCATGTCGAGCTTCATTGTCCAACCGGGTGTTCCGTTGCTTCATGTTTCGCAGGAATCGGATGGCCAGCTCTCGATATCGCAGGAACGTTTTTTCAATGACCGTCAGCTACTGGGGACTAGTCAGCAGGTATGGGCGGTGCCGGTCTGCTGGAAAAGCCTCTCGGCTGACTGCATCAGTTCCTGCTTCCTGTTACAGCAGCGAGGTCAGGAAACCAAAGCCTCCGCAAATGTGCCGGTATTCGCGAATGCCGACGGACACGGTTATTACCGCACGGAGTACGAGCAAGCTCTGCGAGAGCATTTGAGCAAAAACCTGGAGAGCGGACTAGACCCAGGCGATCGCATCTCGATGCTCAGCGATGAGTGGGCGCTCATGCGGGTTGGGCGCATCTCGATCAGCACCTACCTGGACTTGATTTCGCAACTGAAAGCTGAGCACTTGCGGCAGGTTTGGGCAGAGGTGCTGACAAACCTGCAATACATGGACGACAAGTTCGTGGGTGCTAGCGAACGGGAGGCATTCCACCAATTTGTCCGCAACTTGCTCATTCAACCATATACCGCGTTAACACAGACAAAAGACCCGGAGGAAAAGGCGCTCCGTGCCGACCTGTTTTATTTACTCGGAATCGTGGGACGCGATCCGGCAGTGCTCGCGGAAGCTCGTCAGCTCGCACAGAGAGCTCTAGTCGATCCGGCTTCCGTGGATCCGCTGCTGATCGGTCCTGCGCTAGAAATCGCCGCTACACAAGGCGATGAAGCTCTCTACACGCAGGTCGTTCAGAGGCTTCGCGGAACTACAGATCAGATCATGCGCAGCCGCTATATGGACGCGCTGGCTCATTTCGAAAAACCCGAGCTGACTCGCCAGGCGCTCGCGCTTGGCATCTCAGGAGCGATACGAAATCAGGACTCTACGGAGTACCTGAGCGATTTCCTGCGAAATCCATACACGCGAGCAGAGGCGTGGAAGTTCGTCCAGAGCCACTGGCCCGACGTGGAAAAGACGTTCACCATGTCCAGCGGACTTGCGCTCGTCTCTGGTGCCGGAGACTTTTGCGATGCCGACGCTGCGTCCAATGTGAGCGCGTTTTTTAAAGTACACACGGTGCCGTCAACGGAGCGAGCGCTTCGGCAGGCGCTGGAGCGCATAAATTCCTGCGCTGACTTGAAGAAGATGCAAGGATCGATGCGCCACAGCTCGCTAATTCCGGCGCCGTTCTTTGCCGAGACCGGAAGAATCTCCCCCACCTGGTGCTCACGCCTGAGTTGTGCGAGGGCCTTGTCGAGCTGATTCGACGAAGGCCGATCTGCCTTCGTCGCCACAACCAGCAATTCCTTGTCGTGATGTTGCAGCCACTCAATCAGCTGGCGGTCACTCTTTTGCGGAGGCACGTTCGCGTCGACCAAACAGACGCACAAGCGCAGCGACTCACGTTCAGATAGATAAGGCTCGATAAACTTCGGCCATTCCGCGCTGATCTCTTTCGAAATCTTCGCGTAGCCATAGCCGGGGAGATCCGCGAGGATCAGATCAGGTTCCAACGTTTCCGGCTTTTCACGCAGCTCGATGAAGTTGATAGTCCGTGTTCTTCCCGGAGTGGAACTCACATGCGCGATCTTCGTGCCCAGAAGTGCATTAATCAAACTCGACTTGCCGACGTTGGAGCGCCCGAGGAAGGCTACCTCCGGTGCAGCTGGGGCAGGGAAGTGTTCGGGAGCAGCGGCAGATTTGAGAAAGCGAGCGTGGACATTCATTGGTGGGCAAAGAATCTTCGTGCGCTTTGGCGAAGAGGTCCTACTGGAAACGATACAGCAGAAGATGATTATTCGCGGGTGTTGATGGCGAAACCCACAGCCGAGGGCGGCGGTGCCACAGGTTTTCCACTTGAAAAAGCAAAGGCCCCGTTTAGCGGGGCCTTAACTGACCACTGAAAACTGACTACTGACAACTTTTTTACTGATGCTGCACGGGAAGCTGTTGCGACGCCGGCGTGGGAGTGACGGCGGGCAAGCCTTGCGCCTCAGCTTCTTCGCTGTACTTCGGCAACGGACTTTCGAGGGCAATAGCCAATACTTCGTCCATGTTGTCCGCAAAGTGGAGCTTCATGGCATTGCGAAGGTTCTCAGGCACCTCCGAGAGATCCTTCTCATTGTCTTTGGGCAGAATCGCTTCGAAGATGCCAGCGCGATGAGCGGCCAGCAGCTTCTCTTTGAGTCCACCGATCGCCAGAACCTTACCACGCAGCGTAATCTCGCCGGTCATGGCGATGTCGCGACGCACCGGAATCTTGCTCAATGCGCTGGCAATCGCGGTGGCCATCGTGATGCCCGCCGAGGGGCCATCCTTGGGAATGGCGCCTTCAGGCACGTGGATGTGAATATCGATATTGCGATAGAAGTCGCGGGGCACACCGAGCCGGTGCGCGCGCGAGCGGATATACGTGATCGCCGCTTGCGCTGATTCCTGCATTACATCACCGAGCTTACCGGTCAGCGTTGTCTTACCTTTGCCGTCGACAATCGTGACTTCGGTCGAAAGGATCGATCCACCGACTTCGGTCCAGGCAAGACCGGTTACCAGCCCAACCTCGCTCTTTTCGTGCGCGAGCATGTCGCGGAATTTCGCAACGCCGAGGAACTCGGAAACCGTCTCCGCGTTCACGCTGACGGCGTATT
>QIBC01000335.1 GCA_003225215.1 Acidobacteriota bacterium | reverse complement strand
TGCCATGGGATCTTGACCGCCATCCTTCACGCGATAGATGAACTCCTCGGCGTTGCGGCCATGGGCTCCGGCCACGGCGTCGGTCCCAAAGACGATCTTCAACTCTGGAGTCTTCAACGCGCGCTTGAACATTTCCACGTTGAGGGGAAGTACTTCCTGCATTTTGGCGAAGCCTTCTTCGGTGTAGCCGGGCGCGCCGAGAAATTTTTCTTTGTTATCCAGATAATTGTGAATCACCAGCCCAACTTGCGGATCGAACCAGGTGCCGTGACTCGCCATGTCACGCAGATTATCGTCCGCGGTAAGACTGCCGTGTTCCACTTCGGTACAGCCTGCGTCGGCTGAGGCCTTCACCGCATCTTTGTAAGCGTGCACCACGGAGCGCAGACCTTGCGCGCGAGCTTCGTCGCAAGCGGCTTTGAGCTGCTCGTCGCTGAGCGTTTGACCTCCACCCTGGCGGATGCTGCGCGAAGCAAAAATTTTCAGCACGTCGGCGCCGTCGGCCTTCACCTTGCGGACAAACGCGCGGATCTGATCGGGAGTGAGCTTCTCGTCGGTTAAGGGATTGACCGCGGTCAGAATTCGCGGTCCGGGCACAACGCCGCGATTGATCGCGTCGCGCAGCGGAACGTCTTCCGGCGATCCCAGGCTTTGAATCGTCGTGAAGCCCGCCAGCAGCGTACGCCAGGCGTTGCCCTCGGCCTCAAGCGTCGCTCTCTCGGGCAGTTCGTCCTTCTCGCCAAAGCGCCCGTTCGGCCCGAAATGCCACGTAGGATGCGTATGGCTGTCGATCCATCCAGGCAATACCGTTAAACCGCGTAGATCGTAATCCGCCCGGGCGTTGTTGCCGCGAGCCGATTTCCGAATTGAGAGAATCCTGTCTCCCCGGATTTCAACCTCTACGTTACGCAGCACGTTGCCGCGACCGTCAAGTGCATAGTCCGTGAAGATGGTAACGGTGCGTTCCTGCGCGACAGCCAGAGAGCAAAGGAACAAAACGACAGAGCCCAATAAGGTTCGTAGCATGCGCACGATTCTCGCATGAGCCCCGTTTTGAATGGGGTCTCGGTGCGAAGTTGCTCTACGTTGCGGAGTTTGTTGCGGGCAAAAGCATGGGCCGGGTGCCCTTCCCTTTTGCCTTCCCGTAATGAACCGAGATTGGGTTCGTCAGCGCCAGAAGTACATGCGCAGCTTCCATACGTCCACGACAGAGATCGGCAAGTTAGCTACAGACGCCAAGCCCCGTCTGCTTGTTCTTTATCACTACAGTGGCTCAGATCATGAAAGGCGGATTCGCGAAGTAAAGCAATATTACAGGGGAGATGTTGTTTCCGCCGACGATCTGGATATCTATTAACCTCTTACGCGACGTGTTCGTCTTCGTCGCTCAAGTACTCGGCGGGAACATCATCTTCGGGGACCTCACGTGTAGTTACTTCTGAAACATCGGCATCCTTAGCGTTTTCGACGCCGAACACCGCATTGGCTTCGAAGGCGTTCCCCTCTTCGGCCAACTCCTCCACACTCTCGGAATCCGCATCCGCGACATCCGGCATCTGCTGAATATCCCCCGATTGCCCTGCAGAGTTCGGGCCCAACTCCTCGGGGTTGCGCTTATTTCTTTGTGCCATGGTTGCCTCCGCCTATTCAGATGCGCCGAGTATATATAAGAGGCAGAGAAATCGCACGCGAAGGGTGCGACAGGTGCGAGACTCGCTCCTCTGACGCCCGGTGCCCACTCGGGAGCCTCGCTTTTTGATGGATGAACCATGAAGTGGGTGTATCTCACAAAGCCGACAGTGCCGCTTTGACGCGGTCGGCCGTAAACGGTACTTCCCGCAGGCGTAGGCCGGTCGCATTGAAGATCGCGTTTCCGATGGCTGCGGGAACCACAGTGATTGCAGTCTCGCCTGCTCCGCTGGCAGGAACATCCGTGCGCTTCAGGAGTGAGATTTCAATCGTGGGTAGCTCAAGCACGAGATCGAGATAAGGGCTTGTGTAAGTCTCCCAATCATTCGAGGTGATGCGCTTGTCATCCCACGTGACTTCCTCCACGAGTGAGCGGCTCATGCCTTGCAGAATGCCACCTTCAGTTTGATTGCGAAGGCCATCGGGATTTGAAATTGGGCCGCAATCCACCGCCACATAAAACTTCTTGGGCTGGACACGGCCGCTGGCGAGATCCACGCTGACTTCAGCGACGAGGGCTGCATAACCGTTGTCGCCTTCGTAGGCGACGCAGGCGATTCCGCGTCCGGTGACGGTTCCAGTGCGAGCGCGGTTTGGTTGTGGCGCAGAACGCTTCTCCCACTTGGCAAGATCGGCGGCAGATTTCACCACATCGACAAGGCGAGCGTCCCGCAGATGCCGCAGCCTGAAGGCGACCGGGTCGGCTTTTGCCGATGCGCTGAGTTCGTCCATGAAAGATTCGTGAGCAAAGGTGTTTTGGATGCGCAACGGCGAGCGCAGTGGTCCGGTAAAGAATGGCGATGGGACGGTATGCGATAGAACGCGTTCGCTGCGAACGGTTCCACTGCCGTTGCATTTCCCGTTGACGCAGCCGGCGATGTAGGAAGGTGCGGCGTTGTCGCGGTTGCGAAGTTCATGGGTTGGGGCCGCGGCTGCGCGCGGCGTGATGGGCTCCGGCTCGTATCCGAGCAACAGCCCGGTAATAACGTTTCCTGGACGATCGTAGCCGGGCCGATTCCCACGCGAAGCGACCCAGTTCTCATAGTCCCAAACCAGGATGTTTCCATTTTGATCGATACCGGCGCGCTGCTCGACGACGCAAGCAGAACCGAAGTTCTCCCATGCCATTTCATCTTGACGCGAAAGCTGAATGCGCACCGGCTTGCCGACCGCTTGTGACAACACCGCCGCATCGAACGAGACGGTATCGGCGCCGTTCAGTCCATAACATCCGGATCCGCGAACATAGATGACGCGCACGCCCTCGAGCGGCATTCCTAACAGCGTGGCCACGATGCTTCGAGTGGGATAAGCCGACTGCGTTGCCGACCATACCGTTGCGTTGTCTGGCTTGACATCGGCCACTGCACATGATGTACCGAGGGAGCCGTGCATTTGATATGGATAGGCGTAGGTCGCTCGCAGAACAGCGTGCGCACCCGCGAGCTGCTGCTCGACATCTTTCGAGTCAACGGCCAAGACGTCTCGGGATGGGTGTTTGCGGATGCTGTCATAGAACGTCTTCTGCGCCGGCAGTCCGGTGCCGGGGTTCCACTTCACCTTCAGTTGGCGCGCTGCCTGAATGGCTTGCCACTGTTTTTCCGCTACCACTCCGACAAAGTTGTTGCGCACCACGACCTTTACCAATCCGGGAATCTGCCGCACCGAGCTTTCGTCGACGCCGGCGAATGCGGCGCCCACTTCCGGCGGACGCACAACACGTCCGTGCAACATTCCCGGCACGCGTACGTTATGCACAAATTCAAATTGGCCAGTCATGAGCGCGGCTCTGTCCAGCGATGGAACTGGCTTGCCGAGAACCGTCCACTGCGCCGGCGAGCGCCGCTTGGCCGTTGGGCTCAACGGAACGTCGAAACGTTTGCTTCCGATAAGCTCTTGATACGTCACGCGACGTCCGGCCTTCCCGGTAACCACGCCATCAATCACCTTGAGTTCATCGGCCGGCTCTCCCAAATGTTGCGCTGCCATGCTTATGAGCGCTTCTCGCGCCGTGGCTGCAGCTTGCGCAAGACCGGCGGAGTTGAAGTTTGTGGGCGTGGACTGACTGCCGGAAGTGGTTCCCTGGTCCGGACAGACCGCCGTGTCACTCTGAATCAGCTTTACCCGGCCGATGGATACACACAGCTCCTCAGCGACGAGTTGCGTCTGCGCGGTCAACATCCCCTGGCCGAAGT
>QIBC01000334.1 GCA_003225215.1 Acidobacteriota bacterium | reverse complement strand
AAGGAATTGTCGGAACGCGGTAGTTTGAATAAGCTGTGCCTGCCGCAGCGAAGGAAGCCATCGATCCAGCTTCCGTAATTCCTTCTTCCAGAATCTGTCCATCCTTTTCCTCGCGGTAATACAGCAGGACGTCCTGATCGTGTGGAGTGTAGAGCTGGCCCTGGCTGGCATAGATGCCAACCTGTCGGATCGCCGATTCAAGCCCGAAGGTGCGTCCCTCATCAGGAACAATGGGAACGACCAGCTTTCCCACTTCGGGATGCTTCAGGAGCGTGCGCAGCATGCTCACAAATCCCATCGTGGTCGACACCGCGCGACCACGTGATCCGCCCAGCGCGTCAGAAAAGAAATCGAGCGCGGGGGCTTGCAGATTCGGCTGCCGGCTCTCACGCGCCGGCATGAAACCGCCAAGCTCCTTGCGCCGTTGTTTCATGTACACGATCTCTGGCGTGTCTTCCTTTGGCCGATAAGGCGTTCCATCCTTCGCGGCTTCTTTAGGGACAGGGATTTTGAAGCGATGCTGAAAGGCTACGAGGGCTTCGTCCGTCAGCTTCTTCTCCTGGTGGGTCGCGTTGCGCGCCTGAGCGGAACCGAGCCCGTATCCTTTTACTGTCTTGGCCAGAATGACCGTTGGCCCCCCTGTGTGCTCTACCGCTCGCAGATAGGCGTTATAGATCTTTTTGGGATCGTGACCGCCGCGATGCAGGTTCTCGAGCTGCTCGTCGCTCATGTCGGCGACGAGTTCGAGCAGTTCGGGATATCTGCCGAAGAACTCCTTGCGTACGTATGTTCCGCCTTTGGCTTTGAAAGTCTGGTACTCGCCGTCCACGGATTCTTCCATGCGCTTGAGCAGCAGGCCGGAATGATCGCGAGCAAATAAAGCATCCCAATCACTGCCCCAGACGACCTTGATTACATTCCAACCAGCGCCCCGGAAAGCGCCCTCAAGCTCATTGATGATCTTGCCATTTCCGCGCACCGGGCCGTCCAGGCGCTGAAGATTGCAGTTCACTACGAAGATCAGGTTGTCAAGCTTCTCTCGCGTAGCCACGGTAAGAGCGCCGAGCGACTCTGGCTCGTCTGTTTCGCCATCGCCTAAATAGGCCCAAATCTTGCGCGGCGTTTTTTGGATGAGATTTCGGTTTTCGAGATAGCGCATGAAGCGCGCCTGATAGATGGCATTGATCGGGCCAATTCCCATCGAGACCGTTGGGAACCGCCAGAAATCCGGCATCAACCACGGATGCGGATAGGAAGACAGTCCCGGCTCGCCGCGAGTTTCATGGCGGAAATTCAGAACCTGCTGTTCGCTTATGCGGCCTTCGAGAAATGCGCGAGCGTAGACGCCAGGGGAGGCGTGTCCCTGAAAATAAATCATGTCACCCGGCTGGTCACCATAGCTGGAATGAAAGAAGTGATTAAAGCCAACTTCAAGCAGCGTGGCGAGCGACGAGTAGGTTGATAGATGTCCGCCGATGCCGGAGTCTTTCTTGTTCTGGCGGTGAACCATCGCCATCGCGTTCCAGCGAATCAGGGCCTCAATACGAGTCTCCATTTCGCGATCGCCTGGGTAGGGCAGCTCTTGCTCGACGGGAATCGTGTTCTTGTAAGGAGTGTTGAGCTGAGCTGGAGGCTCGATGCCCGATTCGCGCGCCCGGCGCGAAAGCGCCTCAAGCAGTTCGCCGGCTCGACTGGGACCCTCTTCCTCAACAATCTGATCAAACGCCTCAAGCCACTCAGCAACCTCGCTGTGGTCAGATTCCACCGGCTCGGTCGGCGCAATTGGGTACGCGTTCATAACTACCATGATATTACGTGGCTCCGGCCGCCCTCCGTCGGGCTTTTGATTGTGATTTAGTGATTACGTAAGTACTGGACAAACAAAAAACGCCGGGCGATTACGCCCGGCGGTCCGTTTCAATCTAGGGATCCGTTCCACTGAAAACCTACTGTTTCGTCTCTTCCGTAGTCGCGGGCTTTGTCTGTCCGACCGTCCAGTTCTGCTCGCCTACCTTGAAGCGCGCGAAACGGCGGACGGAGATGTTCTCCCCCAGTTTGCCGATCTTCGTCGCGATCAGTTGCGAGACGCTGATGGTCTGCTCTTTGATGAACGGCTGATCGAGCAGGCACACTTCCTCATAGAACTTCGCCATCTTACCTTCGACGATCTTCTCAACTACCGGAGCAGGTTTGCCGGTTGCTGCAGCCTGCGAGCGGTAGATTTCCTTCTCCCGGTCGTAGTCCTCGGCTGTGACATCTTCGCGGCGGATGTACTTAGGATCCGTGGCGGCGATGTGCATGGAGATGTCATGCAGAAGCTCTTTGAAGTCATCAGTACGGGCAACAAAGTCGCTCTCGCAGTTCAGTTCGAGCAGCACGCCGATCTTACCGCCGGCATGAATGTAGCTGGCGATAGAACCTTCATTGGTCGAGCGAGAGGCTTTCTTGCCCGCCATGGCGACGCCTTTTTTCCGCAACAGGATGATCGCTTGCTCAACGTCGCCGTTGGCGCCCACGAGAGCGTTCTTGCAGTCTCCGAACGGAGCACCGGTTTTGTCGCGCAGTTCCTTCACCAGTCTTGCGTCAATGTTCACAGTAGTAGTGCTCATGTCCATTATGCCTTCTGCCGGGCGGTAAATCCGACCTAACAAATTACGACCCGAGCGCCACAGCGGCTCGGGCCATGAATGTCGCGTTTCGTTCGTACCTCTTAGATGTTTTTCAGCCGAAAAACGATTCCTCTGCACGGGTTCGTCAGAAACAGTAAGACGCAGTCCGCCGTGGCGGACGTCTCTTCCATGCAGCTTGAGTTTAGCGTTCCTCGACGGCAGCTTCGGCTTCCGCGGACGCTGCCGCGGCTGCAGCCGGAGACTTACGGATATTCCCGCCCAAAACCTCTTCGAGGTTGATCTCCTCGGAGATCGCTTCGCCATCGTCAGTGTATTCGGTGCTTTCGGTACTCTCGGCTGCAGGCATCTCTGTAACAGCGCCCACGGCGCCAGCAAACTCAGCGTCTTGCTTGTCGGTGGCCGCCTGTGCACCTTCGACGATCGAGTCAGCGATCTTCGAAGCGAACAGCCGGATCGCACGCAGCGCATCGTCGTTGCCGGGGATTACGTAATCCACCTCAGTCGGATCGCAGTTGGTGTCGACGACCGCGACTACTGGAATGCCGAGCTTGCGGGCTTCCTTCACCGCAATCTGTTCTTTGTTTGAATCGATCACGAACAACGTGTCGGGCAGCCGCTTTAGCGACTTGATACCTGCCAAGTTCGCCTGGAGGTGCTTACGCTCGCGCTCCAGTTTGATGACTTCCTTTTTGGGCAGCAGATCATAACGGCCGTCGGTCGCCATGTCGTCGAGTTCCTGGAGCCGCTTCACTGACTTCTGTACGGTGACCCAGTTGGTGAGCAATCCGCCGAGCCAGCGCTGGTTCACGTAGAACATTCCACAGCGGGTGGCCTCTTCGGCGATCGCGTCTTGCGCCTGCCGCTTGGTGCCCACGAACATGATCGTCTTGCCTTGCGCCGCCATCTCCTGCACGTACTTGCTCGCGTCTTTGAACATCTTGAGCGTTTTCTGCAGGTCGATAATGTAAATTCCGTTGCGTTCTCCGAAGATGTATTCCTTCATCTTGGGATTCCAG
>QIBC01000097.1 GCA_003225215.1 Acidobacteriota bacterium | reverse complement strand
GCACCCATCCCTCGAAGTCTTCACTGAGAATCAGATTCGGGGAATTGAAGATTGGATTTTGGGGATCGAGCATCTCAACCGGGGCTTCCTCGACGGTCACGCGAGCATTGGCCTCAGTAGATGGATATGGAGTGTAATGTCCCGTGTTGAACGCACCGACACTCTGGTTGTATTGCACAAGCAGCGTGCCGCCGCGAGAAACG
>QIBC01000096.1 GCA_003225215.1 Acidobacteriota bacterium | reverse complement strand
ACCTGCTCAGATCAGAATGCTGGAGATCGGTCGGCGAAATCATCTCAACACTGATTCCAAGCTGGCTTAGTATTGAAGGGATCTCATCTCCTGCTCCCATAATGTAGCCGACCTTCAGCTTGGGAGGGATCTTCACATCGACGGTCGCGAGGGTTAGCTCGGCCGGGTGATAGTAGTAGAACGTGTCCAGGTCGGCACGGCTGATCACATGAAAACCTTGGGAAAAGTCCCTTCCCTCATAGTGCACGGCCGCATTGATTGGTTCCGTGTATTCCCTCGGAACCTGCTGGAATTCCGCCTCGGGACACCGGGCGGTGAGCTGATCTGCCGGAGGCGAAGCGTTCGGTGACTTCGCCAGGTACATGAGACCTCCGCAAACCCGCTTAATGTCGCTCGCCGGCAACGGTTTGGGGCGCTTCAGATACGCAAAACTCAACAGCGGGTGATCCCTGGGCGTCACTTTGAAATGCACCTCGGCGACATCTCCCTCTTTGTCCAGGTGAACAGGCTTCTGCGCGGGGTCGATCGTCACGCTGACAAATGCCCCAGGAGACAGCATTTGCGAAGGAAAGCGAACTTCTGCGTCCGCCGGTTTGTTGAGCTGGCTGCGAACACGAACCGTTAGATCGAATGGTTCTTTGCTGTCCTTACGCAGTACTCGAATCGCATCGGGAAATTCGATCGAGAACGGTGGAGCAACCGCAAGCTCATGCTGTCCTTGTCCCGAAACGGGATCGATGTATTTGGCCATTGCAATCGCATGCACGGTTCCTTTGCCCGCGGCAGCGCTGTAGATGGCGTGTGCACGAAACGGCCATGGCGGCAGATCCAGAGTCGCATAGGACAGATTGCCGATGCTGTCTACTGACTCCTTGTACGCACTTTTGCGTCCCCAGTATGGCTTTGTGTATTGCGCGTCATCAGGAACGGTCACGCGAAACTGCACCGACGCCATGTCGCCAGAGTGCAAGGGCTTCAGGTCGCGCTTGACCACTTCGGACTTAAACCCCTCCGGCATATCGAGCGCGATCTCTTCGGGTTCTACATTTTCCGTGCCACGGTCGTAGAAACGCGCCGTGAGAGTGAACGTCTGTCCTGGCACAGCAGTCTGGAAGGTTTGCTCCAGCCGGAAGAATCCGGCCTGCGCTGTGTCGGGAGGATCGACCGAGACCTCGAGCAAGACGCCCAACGCCAAGTTCGCTGCGCGCTCAAATTGGGATTCCTTGGTTCGCAAATTTGTCAGCAGTTCAAGCTTCTGGGGTAGCGTAAGTTGTGACTGTTGAACCTGCTTGATCAAATCGCGCGTCAGCTTCAAACCAGCAATCAGGGGAGATCCGGCAGCGGATGGATCGCGCGGCTGGGCATTCTGCGCAGCTTCCTCGACAAGCTTCGCAAGCTGCTGCAACCCAGGCCGCAGGAACGGCGCTTTACTCTCGTCTGCTCCGATTCGTGAAGCCAGGCCCGGCAGTGACGTGTCGATTCCGTCGAAGAAATCGGATTCGTTATCCTTCAAACTGGCTTGCGGTAACACCGCATCGACGCGTTTGTAGTAAGTGAATCGGTGTCCGGGTGGCAGTCGAAAGCCGCCAGTTCCTTGCGAGGTTTGATGAGCGAGTCCCTGTACTGCGAATTGCGTGTAAGAAACTCCCAACAACGGCGAATATGTCCCGATATCGAAAGCTAGCTTCGGTTCCTCCTGCTGAAAATTGCCGATGTAGAGCTTCTTCGGTTGCCAGGGTAACAAGCCTTCTTTGAGTTGCTCGGGAAAGCGATTGGGATCGCCGGCTGCGCGAAAAGCTTCGCGAGTCACGATCGCCGATGCCTGATGGTGTGCGTGACCGTCGCGCGACGTTCCGGAGAAGCGCGCAACCAGGACATCTGGCCGGAAGGTTCGGATTATGTGGACCAAATCGCCCACGGCAACTTCGTGTCCGCCCCACTTCTCGAATGTCTCTTCCGGAGTTTTGGAAAAGCCAAAGTCAGCGACGCGCGTGAAGCGCTGCTCCACTCCGTAGTACTCGTCGGCAGCCAGCAATTCCAGCGTGCGGAGAACCCCAAGTTCGTCGGAGAAGGCGTCGCCGGATTTGTTCTGCCCGCCTTGTCCGCGGGTAAGCGAACACAGGAGCGCAGTTGTTCCGTTCCCACGAGACTGCAGCGTGAGCATGCCGCCGTCCTCGTCGTCCGGGTGAGCCGTCGTATGCATAAGGCGCGCTGTCGTGCGCAGCCTTTGCAGCTCCTGCTGCAACGCGACGTAGCCCTGATCCTGTGCCAGAGCTGGTTTGTCTGCGCCAGCGGGAACCTGCAAAATGGCCAGCAGGAACGTGAGCGCAAGAAAGCGAAGAGGATGCGTAAGACTACCCTTACAACGAAGCGATCTGGTCGAAGTCATTCGGGTGCGTGAAGAGCTAAAGATTCCCCTGCTCGCAGCTCGGCTGCGTTTTGTTTAGAAAGCGGACTGAGCAGTATATCGGGCGAGAAAACCGAGTTTGTCCCACTGTCCCACGCACACTAGGGATTTGGGACAGTGTGACATCTAACTTGCTGAAAGCAAGAGAGCCTGAATGCAGGCAATTCCTCTTCTGTCCCACAGACAATTTTCGCATGGGTCCGGGGCTTAGGATTCGCCAAAATCGATCATTGCCGGAGCCTTGCGAAAGGCGCGCGTGGTAATGGCAAGGTAGGCCAGTCCGATCACGAACCAGATACCCCCGATCGTTTTGGCAAGCGTATTCAGGTTCCACCAGATCAGTGCGCAGAAGACGAAACCAATGAGTGGAAGCACAATGTCGGCTAGAATCCGCTTGCGATATCCAGGCTGAGCGCTCACGGCGAATTGCCAGAAGGTCGCCAGATTCACGCCCATAAACGCTAGAAATGCTCCAAAGTTGAGCAGTTCGCCGGCGTGCTCGTAGGCGTTACCGATTTGGTTCAGCACGACCGCACCGAGGAAGCTCAGCGCCCCTATGATCAGGATGTTGTAAATGGGTGTGCTGCTTCCTGGGCTGAGATGACCGAAGACGCGCCGTGGCAAGACATTATCGCGCCCCATGCCAAAGAGCAGGCGCGCGGCGCCGAGACCGCCCGTCAGCGCGCTGCCGAACGCCGCCAAGATCAGGATGAGTCCCATGGCATTAAACAAGAATGTTCCGCCGACACGGCGGCAAACGTCCATAAACGCTGTTTCCAGATTTGGGAACCCGTGCCAGTCGGGCCAAACAAGCTGTGCCAGATACACCAGTAAGCCCCCGAAGAGGCCGGTAAAGACGCAAACCAGAACTGTAGCTAGCAAGACGTTCCGCTTGGGATTCTCTACATCTTCTGCCAGGGTTGTGACACCATCGAAGCCAATGTAGGTAAGAGCGGCAAACGAGGTCGCACTCCAGATACGATGGGAATCGAATGTGCGCGGATCGTAGAAAGGCTGGGTCGAAAATAGCCCGGCAACGCCGTTCCCGCGAAGCAAGAAACGGATCGCAAGCGCGACAAACAAGCCGACAACCACGAACATCACCAACAACAGAGTCTTGTTGGCACGGGCCGAGGAACGGATTCCGCGCAAGTTCAGCAGCGTAATGATCCCGGCGATAGCGGCCGCCCAGGCGAAGAACGGGATCCCATGAACGTATCGCTCGTGGAGCGCGGTCGATATCCAGATGGTATTGATGAGCGGTTGCAGCAGATAGTCGAGGAACATCGCCCATCCCGCAAGGAATCCCAAATGGGGATTCAGGCCGCGTCCAACGTACGTGTACGCCGATCCTGCGGCGGGATACAGTGCGGCCATGCGCCCATAGCTGACTGCAGTGATCATCATCGCAAACATTGCGATCAGAATGATGGTCGCGAAGTGCCCGTTTGAAAGCTTTTGCGCGACGCCGTAGAGCGGAACCGGAGCGATAGGCTGGATCAGGACTATGCCATAGAAGACCAGGTCCCAGAGGGTGAGGACGCGGCGCAGATGAGGTGCATGTGCGGTGGCAGATTGAGACGTCGCGCCTGAATCGCTCATTGGACGAGATGCAATTCTCTTCTGAAGTTATCAGATACTGTCATCCTGAGGCCGAGTGTTGGCCGAAGGATCTTCCGCGATATTTTGGGCTTGAATTGCGGAATTGCGACTCTTTGACGAGAATTCTGGGCCGAAGAGTTTGGATAGTGCGATCCAGTTTGACGCATTCCAGAAAACCCCTCGGCCAAAGGCGGGCTCAGGATGACAGAGTCACACAACTTATTCCTATTATGGGAATCAGACCATAGCCGAGGACGGCTCTGCCATGACAACCCTGCAAGCTCACATCACTTCGCAATTGCCTTCACATTCCATCCATCCACGTGGACCACGGCCACAATTCCGCCCAAATCGCGCACGTTAATCGTCGCCGAAAGCGTCCTGGACTCACCCGGAAGCAGCGAAATGTAATTATCGTCCCACAGAATTGGCGCGATATCGTCGTTGCCGTGGCCCCGTTTAAGCTCTATATGAACGAGAAATGCAATGTTTTTGCCAATGTTATGCACCGTTACGCGTACAACTTGCTCGTCATTAAGACGCTCTATTTGGCTATTCCACTCGACATTTGTGGTCGGTAGCGTCGCTAATGCGCTCATATCGGCATACTTTGCGGGCGTTGTGAAGTAGTTGGATTTCTCCCAATCGAACTCTTCCAGCGCCGCTGGAACCCAATAAAAGTTCGTGCTAACGCTCTTCCCGGCCACGTCTGTGAGGTCAAGACGCACAAAATAGGGCGCATTCTGGCCGTTCAGAGCAGGGATTGTGAGCACTCGGGCAACGCTGTCGGGCTCGATATCGACGTTTTCCGCGCCACTAAACAGCTCTTTCGACGCCAAATCGAGCACTCTAACACGCAGTTTGAGGCCTTTCTGCGGCTCGTAGAGGCTGTTTACGACCACTACAGAGGCATCGTCGTACGAATACTGCGCGTGAACCAGCTCGTTCGCCTTCTTAGCGCCGAAGTAACCTCCGGAGGGAACGAGGTAATAGTCATATAAGTGCCAAATCACCGACGGCCAGGCGTTGTTCAGCATCCACTGAATCACACCCGTCGAGTTGTACTTGTTGCGCGCATAGGCCTCGAACATAGCGCGCTCGCCGTCATAAGTCATCGCTTGCGCCTTCTTCTCGTAGTCGGCGAGTGAGGTCGGCGTGCCATAGGTGACTGGTCTCGGTATTGAAACCCCAGGCTCCGCCCCAGTGTCCCGGATCGCGCAGCCAGTAAGAAGGCGGAACGTAGTCGTAAGGACCAGACATCTTCACGCCGCTCGGCCCAGTGACTGTTGTGGGGGTCGCGCTCGCAGAGGATATAAAAGGATTCGGCCAGTTGCGATCCTTCAGCACCGCAATGTAATCGGATTCCACATCCGGAGGCGGCGGATTATCGCTGCCATTCAGCCATACAAGCAGGCTGGGATGACTCCGCAAGCGATCGATCTGGCTGGTCAGGGAGGCCTTCGAGATCTCGTGATCTTCCGGCTTCCATTTATCCCAGTGCTCCCAGTGGTCACAGCAGCACCATCCGGCCATCACCAGAATCCCATAACGGTCGGCGAGGTCGAAGAACTCGTCGGTCTCGAGCTTGCCTTCCAGGCGAATCGTATTCAGCCCAAGATTACGGACATGACGCAGCTCATCGTGCATACGTTCGCTGTTGACGCGCAGAAACAGGTCCGGCGACCACCCGCCGCCGCGAATCAGAATGTTGTGATGATTGATGTGAAAAAGCTCGTGCCCCTCCGGAGTCTTCTCCGCGGTGATCTCGCGGATGCCGAACTTCGCGCTGGCCGTGTCGGAAGGCAATGCCGCGGATGACGTGGTCGGTGCGGACCGTTCAGCTCCCTGCTCTGTACCTAAGAAAGATTTGGGTTCAAAGTTCGAGGAAAAGGACTCCAGATTTTGGTGGAAGCCACCGACTTCTAGTCGGGGGAAAAAGGCTTTCAAGCCTTGCAAAGAAACACGCAGCAGAGTATTGCGCTTTAGCGCTGGCCCGCGCAACAGCCCGGGGCTAAAGCCCGACATCCGGAACATTCGCTTGCCGCTGGACTTGAAGTCCAGCTCCCCCGACTGTAAGTCGGGGGCTTCCACCCGTGGCTCTCCAGACGCCACCTGAGACGTTGCGACAACTCTTTCCCGAACTTGAAAGCGCAGCGTCACGCTCGCAAGGTTCTGCGGACCCAGAGGATACGGCCACCACAGCTTCGGGCTTTTCACCCGCAGTTGCGGATACTGCTCGGGCGCAAAGACAACACTCTTGTGCTCGTTGGCTGCAAGCGTTACCTGCTGCTCGACCGTTCCAATCCCCTCCAGCGCTGCCTCCAGCGTTCCTGAAACTTCTTTATCGTCGGCATTTTGCAGCTCGCCAATTACTGTCAGCTCGGCCGTTGCGAGCGAGTCGTCGGGAAAGTGCGTGCCCACCATGGGATGGCGCACGGAAACCGGCCCACTAAAAGTGAGATACACGGGACGCCACAATCCCATCGCTTTGTCCGCGGGCGCTGGATTCCAATCGACAAAGTTGATTCCCAAATCGGTCTCGGTCTGGGTAAAGACCTCGACCGCGACGGCATTCTCGCCGGCATGCGCTGCGTCACGCACATTGAACTCATACGTGCGGTACGCTCCCGCAACCTGCGTACTGTTGGCAACCTGCTTTCCGTTCACCCAGATGTTCGCGCGGTAATTGATGCCGTCGAAATGCAGCCAGATATTTTTCCCCTGATGCTGTGGCCCAAGATGAAACTCGGTTCGATACCACCACGAGCACTTGTAAGGACTGTCATCCGGCATCGGCAGATTGGCAAAGAGCTTACCTATGGGATAAGTAGTTCCCGGAATGGCGCGAAGGTTCATGCTATAGAAAGGGTCGGGAAACAACTTCGCGTCCACCTGCGCGCCCAGAACCGTGTGCGGAACGGTGGTCGCAAGCCAACTCTGCACGTTGTATCCCGGATGCGAAATCTTGTCGCCGCCGTCATTCAATTTGCAGGAAGACTGAATGTGCCAATTCTTTTCGAGAGGAACCCGCTGTACGGAAGCGAAAGCTTCAGATGAATCGGCAGAGAAGGCGGAGGATGCGGCGATAACAATGAAGACCGAAAGAGCGAAATTCTTCATAGTCGTAAGCGGCAACCTAGCATGACTCGCTTCTTTCATTGCTCGGGAATCAGTAATGTATCAGGAATCTTGCGGTCGAGCGTGGCCAGCACGGCTCCATTTGTTTTGGCCAGTTGAACCAGGTGACCAAGTTCACGATGCAAACAGCGCTGTCGCTGCAGCGCGAGGAATGACAGTCCGAAAAGGACATCGGCCAAAGAATCACCCGGTGGAGTGCCGCGCCATTCTCTACAGACTAATTGGAGCTTTGGTTCACACTCTCTGTAAAAACGGTCTAATGCGGCGAAATTTCTGCAAACCGATTTGCAGTAACTCCTTGGTAAGGCTGAGCAATCCATGTCCACAGCCTGACAAGTCTTGATAACGGCCTTAACCATCCATTAACATTCCGTCGGTTTGCTAACGCAACTCGTCATTCCAAGCTCATCGACAGCAACAACAGCTTCCTCATTCACAAAAAATTTAGGAGATTTATGGAAGTCCGAAAGAAATCATGGCTGCAATTAGTTGCCGCGTTGGTCTCGGCGCTCGTCCTGGCAGGAGCCGGGCTGGCGCAGGAGATTACCGGCGATATTCGTGGACTGGTAAGAGATCCAAGCGGCGCGGTTGTGTCAGGCGCTACCGTCCAGATCATCAACACAGAACGCGGCAGGACCGAACGCACCATCACAACCGGTCCAGATGGATCGTACGTCGCTTCCACTCTTCCCGTTGGACGGTATCAGGTAGTCGTAACTACGCCCGGTTTTCAGAAGCACGTGGCCAACAACATCGTCCTCAACATCAACGACCGCCGAGTGGTGGATGCGAAACTGCAAGTCGGCACCACCAATCAAACAGTCGATGTGCAGGAGGCCCAGACGCAAGTCGATCTTGATACTCCTACCGCGGCGGGCCTGATCACAGGCACGCAGATTCGCGAGCTTGCCCTCAACACCCGCAACTTTGCGCAATTGGTAGCGCTCTCTCCAGGAGTCTCGACGAACCTGGCTTCCGATCAGCTCTATGTCGGAGCCACTAGTCCGACCGGGTTATCCAATCAGATGAATTTCTCGGTCAACGGCAACCGGCCGACGCAGAACAACTGGACCATCGATGGCGCCGATAACTTCGATCGCGGCGCCAATCTCACGCTGTTGAACTATCCCAGCATCGACGCACTCGCCGAATTCAAGATTCTGCGCTCAAACTATCTTCCCGAACAGGGACGCAGTTCGGGCGGCGAAATAAATCTCGTGACGCGCTCGGGCACGAACAACTTCCATGGCAGCGCCTACGAGTATTTCCGCAATGACGTGCTGAACGCGAACAACTTCTTCAACAATCGCTCGCAGATCAAGCGTCCGCCACTGCGCTGGAACGACTTTGGCTTTACCGTCGGCGGTCCGATCGTCAAGAACAAGACTTTCTTCTTCTACTCGCAGGAATGGCGGAAGATCGGCACCTTTACGACGTTTAACAGCGACGTGCTTCCCACCACGGCAGAGCTGCAGGGAAGATTTCCCACCGCGGTTTGCGTGGCCTTTGCCGCGAACGGCACTTGCACTTCTCAGAGCACGCAGGTCAATAACGTAAACCCGGTGGCCGCGGCGTATGTGAAAGACGTCTTCTCAAAAATTCAAGCCCCGAATAATTCCGATGGCACTCTGACCAGTGTGGGAAAGAACGTCTTCAATTACCGCGAAGAGCTTGTCCGCCTCGACCATTCCTTCGGGTCGCGGTTTAATATCTTCGGCCGCTATTTGGATGACTCGATTCCCACGCAGGAGCCGGGGGGCATTTTTACTGGAAATCCTGTTCCGGGAGTAGCGAACACAACCAGCAATGCGCCCGGACGCGGCTTCGTCGGCCATGCCACGTTCACTATTACTCCGACTCTTCTAAACGATGCCGGTTATGCTTACTCGTACGGCGCGGTAACCAGCGATCCAACTGGATTGCTCGCCAAGAAGGTCTCGCCGGACGTGACGCCGACCCTGCCGTTCGCAAGCACAGTGGCGCGCATTCCTAACATCGACTTCAACACCTTCGCCAACAACAGCACCGGCCAGGGGCTTTTTGGCTTTGGCGCCTACCGCGACTTCAACACGAATCACAACATCTTCGACAACCTTACCTGGGTACACGGAAATCACGCCTTCAAGTTCGGCGCCAGCTACAACTACTACATTAAGGACGAGAACGTGAACGGTGGCGGCGGAAACGACGCCACATTTTTCTTCTCAGATGCGGGCGGCGGCGCGCCGGCTGACGGAACCTTTGCGCAAACGTTCGCGAATTTTCTGACCGGCAATGTGGCATCGTTTTCGCAGACGAATATCGACTTCCGCGCGCTGGTACATCAGCAGCAAATCGAGTTTTATGGGCAGGACGAATGGCGCCTCAGGCCGAACTTCACCTTCGACTACGGGGTTCGCTACTCATTATTCTTTGCGCCAACCTACGGCAACGGATTGCTCAGCACCTTCGATCCGCAGGGCTATAACCCAGCTAACGCTCCAGCCATCGACAACAACGGCCTGCTGGTGCCCGGCACACCTACACCGATCACCAACGGCATGATCATCGGTGGAAAGAACTCTCCCTTTGGAGATGCGGTGCAGAAGACCAACAACGCCAATATCGCTCCGCGTATTGGATTTGCCTGGGACCCCTATGGCAGAGGCACTACCAGCATTCGAGCTGGATACGGCATCTTCTATGATTCGCCGGCAGTGAACTCCGTGGAGAACTTCATACCCGGGAATCCCCCGCTCGTACGCAGCACCAGCATCTCCAACACCAACTTCTCTAATCCAGGAGCAGTGGCGGCCGATATCGATCTGGCTCCTCCCACCGTTGGCGGTCCTTCTCCCCACAACTACAGTCAACCTTACTCGCAGATGTTCAACCTCGACGTGCAGCATCAGTTCACGCACAGCACCACGTTCGATGTTGGCTACTACGGCTCTCTGGGACGGCATCTGCCCGGAGTGATCGACGTGAACATGCCTCACATCGGCGACTTTTTGAGCGCGGGGATCCCGGCTCCGTTCAGCAATGGGAATGTTCAGAAGCTGAATCAGGTGCGTCCATTTAAGGGATACGACGCGATTAATCTGTTTATGCCGGTTTTCACCTCCAACTACAACGGGTTGCAGACGCAATTGCAGCAGCAGCTGGGCAGCAGCTCGCTTGTAGTCTTGAACTACACCTGGTCAAAGAACCTCACAACCGCGTCGAACGACTTTCGTTCACCGCAGTACGTGTACAACATCTTGGCCGATTACGGACCGTCCGATCTCGATCGTCGGCATATCTTCACCGGCAGCTATGTGTACACCCTGCCATTCTTCAGGCAACAGGATGGCGTGGTTGGGCATGTGCTTGGGGGATGGGAGCTGTCGGGAATCGTGTATCTGAATAGTGGGCACGCATTCACAGCGTCGTCAGGAGTCGATCGTGGCGGTCTCGGCCTCGCTGGAAACACCTTTTCCGGTGGGCGTCCAGACATGAACGGTTCTCCGAATGTGAACGCACCGCACACCGCAACCAAGTGGTTCGATACTTCCGTGTTCTCGCAGGTGCCGACAACTCAAATCCGTCCAGGAAACGAGAAGCGCGGCACCATCGTGGGGCCCGATACCAAGCGCTGGGACGCCAACCTGTTCAAGAACACGAAGATCAGCGAACGCTTTACCGTCCAGTTCCGGGCGGAGGCGTTCAATGTTCTGAACCACACGAACTTCGACACCTTGCGCACCAGTTCGACCAGCTCTACATTCGGTAAAGTCCTGACTGCGCGCGATCCAAGACAACTGCAACTGGCACTTAAATTGCTGTTCTGAAATTGCTTTAGCTGACCATCGGGCCGCGCAACTGGGCGGCCCTTTTTATGGTATGCCACGGACAAAGCTAGATCAGTCCTTCTAGCCGAGCGTAGCTCGCTTCCATTCCGCGTTCCATGCTCGACGCAAGCATGGCCGCCGGCGTCTTGGGGTCGGGCAGTGTCATGCGCATCGTCATCAAACTGCCGATGACGCCTTATTTCAGTGGCTTTAAAGCCGGTTCAATGTGACGCTCAACGCAGCAGGCCGAATCGGCCTGCTCCACCTGGAAACGGAAAGGGGCACATGTATTCTGGAAGGGTTTAAGCGGAGAACCCGATGTGCCGTTTCCATCGTCTCAGCCGAAAATCAGCCTTCGCAGATCTGCCGCATGGCTTTCGCTACTTTCGCGATGCTCGCATCATTTCTCTTGTCGGCCCAGGCGCAACGAAAGGACCGTCCGGTGGAACACCCGACTTTTTATCGCGAGGTTTTGTCGGTTCTCCTCGTTGAGAATTCCCGGCGTGGCCGTTGGCTGGAGCCGCTAGAGCAATCGTTCAGGATAGAGTTAATTGCATGGCAAGCGCGGGTGTCGGCTGTTGAGTCGCGCAAGCTGGCGCTCTGCGCCGCGGAGTGCGTGGATCACCCCGTCGGTAAGGCTGCTAAGAAGTGAGTTCGATCTCCGGCATCGTAATCACATGATCTTTTTCGATCGGCGCACGGCGAGTGTACTCAGCACCATTGCGCTGTTCTGCTTGATAGCTGGATTCATTTATGGCGCCCGACGCATTCTCGTCGTCTTCCTGTTCGCGATTCTGTTTGCCTATTTGCTCGAACCTCTTGTGTCGCTGGTTCACCGCCGGTCGAAGCTCTCCCGCGGCTCGCGCTCGCTCGCCATTCTTCAGGTTTACGTCATCCTGCTGCTGATCATCTCGGGAGTGCTCCTGGGCATCGGTCCGCAGGTGGCGGATGAAGGTCGAAAACTTGCGGCCGCTCTGCCCGGCTTGCTCGACCAGATGTCGGCGAATGACATCATTACGCGCATCGCCGGAAAGCACGGATGGAGCTACGATACGCAGACCCGTCTACAGCAGTTCTTCGCAGCACACCGTGGAGTGATTGACGCCTGGGCAAGGGACTTTGCCAGTCGCGCAACCATGCTGCTCGCGAATGTCGTCTGGCTCATCGTGATACCCATCCTCGCCATCTTCTTCCTGCGCGACGGGCGTGAATTTGCCAATTCGCTGGTCGAAATCGCGGAACGAAGCCGGCAGCGCCAATTCCTGAGCGGCCTCATTGAGGATCTCAACCTGATCCTCGCCGGATACATTCGCGCTCAGCTTAGCCTGGCCGGATTATCGCTCGTGGCGTATACCGTTGCGCTGCTTCTGTTGCGCGTACCCTACGCGATCATCCTGGGCCTGCTGGGCGGAGCTATGGAATTCATTCCCGTAGCGGGTCCCCTGCTCGCAGCGCTGGTAATTTTCGGCGTGGCCTTCCTCTCCGGCTACCACCATTTGCTTCTTCTTTTATTGTTCTTGGGTCTCTGGCGGTTGGTGCAGGACTACGTAAACTCCCCTCGCATCATGAGTGGCACGCTCGAGCTGCATCCCCTCGCCGCTTTGTTCGCCATTCTCGCAGGCGGAGAAATCGCCGGGGTCATCGGCGTATATCTTTCCATTCCGATCATGGCTGCGCTGCGCATCCTTTGGAGGCGTTGGCAAAAATACGCGGAAGCAGGGACCACAATTGAACCAGTCGGAGACTAATCCGGCGAAGTCTTCGCAGGGTAGGTGAGAACAAAGTCCACAGCTTGTTCCCATTATGGGCCCTGGGCCAACTGTTGATGGTGACGGCGACCTTCACGATCAACCAGCGAAAATCGCGATCGGTTCTTACGCGATCTTGGCTCTCATTTTCCGTGTTGATCTCGCGGGCTGAGGCGCGATGTCTGTGCTCTGGAAGGCGCGGATGGATTCTTCCAGGAGCGCCTGCAAGTACTCGCCAATTTTCAGCGTCTCTGGTATCAACGTGCTCAGATTCATGACCAGGAGGTTTTCCGGTCTTCTTTGCTGATTGGAACCGCCGACAACCTTCGATCTGCGTCGACCTCTTCCAGCCAACGTTGAATGATGTCGTTCGAGTTTTCGAGGATCACATGCCATGCCTGCTTGCAAGGGGCCTGGCCGCAAACGCGAGGATGGCGCGCCTTCTCCCTGAGAGTAGCCACCAAAGTGGGAATGTCGGCAGGCTTGGTGAAATAATCGTCCACCTGTTTCCGGATGGCTTCGAGAGCGGTTTGGAAGTCCGGATATCCGGTGAGAATGAATGTGGCAGCGGTTGGCTGAATTCGGCGCATCGCGCTGACGAGTATGAATCCATCCGCCGGGCTGCCGATGTTCAAATCGGTGAGCAGCACGTCGAATTCCCGGTGGCCGATGATCTCCAGGGCTTCCGTAACCGACGCCGCCACGGCTACTTCGAAGCCCTGCTGTTCCAGGATAGCGGGAAGAGTCAGTCTGATTCCTTTTTCGTCGTCAACGAACAGCACACGCGTCTTGGCAGATTGCAAATCTTGGCTTTCCTTTGTCACAAACGGTTAGATGCAAGCAGCGCTGCTGCACGAAAAAAAAAATTCGCTTGCCGCTCAGGCCGCCGACGCCCACGGGGGAGCGGGTGGTGGGTTTGATTTTGCTTCTCACGCCTCGGCCACCGCTCCCAGTTGAACAATTTTGTCAGGCGCCCATCTCGCCTTGTACTGCGGCGAGTACGAGACCAGGCTCAATCAGCACACTGATGAGGAAGTGGGAGACGATACATGGAGCTACGATCATGACTTTGCCGCGTAGGTGATCGCAAGCACCAGGCCGCGGCTGAAGCGCAAAACGGGCCCCGGACTGAGAATCGGGGTTTCGTCCTAGCTCGCGCCTAGGGACATGGTCCGCAGGGCGGGATCTATACGCGCAGCCATGTCCGGAGTGATGCTTACTTTTGGAATCGTCAAGGCCCCCAGCCGCACGCTGGCCTTGATTTTCTTACTCATGAATTTCTCGCCTTCAGGGATGATGGCTACTTCGTTGCGCGGCACGAAAGTCACTTCTTCGAGTTTTGTCGAGCCAACTTGGGATTTATAGCGTGCGATTACATACATATCCTCAACCGGCTTCAACCGATAGCGCTTGTTTCCTTCAATGAACCCCGCACTGGCGTCGAACTCCACCAGATCCAGGGTCTGCGCCGGCTTCGCCTTTGCCAGTTCATCGATGGAGCCACGTACTTCCTGAACGGTAGGGTCGTCAGCTTTTTCCTGCAGCGCTTTATAGGCGGCATAGGTCTTCCAGGTACCGTATGCGCCAATGATTTGAGCAATGGCCCAAAATAGCGTCCTGCCACCGAATACCAACCGCGTCTTGCCCATCGCAGACAGGGCAATGATGGTAAAGTTCCATATCGCCAACCCGGCCAACGTAGCGGCAGATAGAATTACCACTTTGGGATCGCGCACCTTTTTCTCGTATAGACCGGAGACTACCAGCGCAAGTCCTAAAAGGAGACTGACGGCTCCCCACATATCGTTTGACGAAACCAGCACGCCGCCAATCAGCAGGTTCAAAGCGCCCCAGATCACGCTGGAGTTGCCGCTAGCACTGAGCTTTTTGTCAAACAGGCAAAATGCCGCTGCCGTTGTCAGCCTTTCTATACGCTGTTGATCGGTTGCCATCAACACCTCGGTGGAAAGAGAAACAGTTTCGGATGATGAGGAACTTACAACAACCCGGCACGTCCTCGACTACGCACTTCAATCCATCAGCGCGTGAATTCTAACCTAAGTCGGGAGAAATCTAGAGCACCCAATTTTTCGCCGGGGGGTGGCGCCCTTCGCTGTTTCATGATTTTCTTGCGTGCCCTACCTAGGAAGTGATTGCCGCATTCTTATCTGGTGTTCGAAGCGGAAGAGTTGGGAATGCCTTAGGTGCCGCGCGGACGCGTAGCCGATTGCCGCTTTTTCCTGACTTCTATTCCGGAATTGTGAAGTCATAAACCCGGCCTGTGGCCGCGCCCCCGGCTCCCTTGCCCGCCATCTCTCCTGCGGTCGCGGACTGTTGTCCCGTACCCATGAAAAATGCGTACTCCCCAGGTTTCAAAGCGGAATTGAGCGAGAGCTTATAGATCCTGATGCCGACGTGATCGGCCTTAAACGGAAGCTCCTTGTCGCGCTCGACTCCCGAAGTGCCGCCGAGCCATCCCCCGAACGTACCGATCTGGAACTCCCTGCGATCGCCCTTCTTCGTCAGCTTGAGCAGCACGTAATCGGCGGCGCTGGCTCCATCCGGCACATAAACATAGAAGATGGGCCGAAGCTCTCTCACGCGATTGCTTGAGGTCGTTCCGTTCAGAAAGGCGTCCCAATGCACATGCTTGAGCCCGTAGGTGAGTACATTGCCCGCTTTTCCGCCAACTTTGGACTGGCTGATCGCCTGCCCCTGGATGAGAACGAAATTGCCTCCATCTTTCCAGTACAGTCCCACTTCGGGAGGAGGAAGGTTTGGACTCAACGTCGCCGGACCGGCCACGCTAAGCACAGTCGGGAAGGCGGGAGTCGGATCGATCATCGCCTTGACCACGACATCGGGAACATTGGCCGCTTTCAGCGCCTTGAGACCGTCGACACTGGTATCGAAATTCGTGGCGCCGCCGCCGGAAGCGCTCGTAGTCCTGATCTTGGCGAGGATCACATCTTCAGAGATGCCCGCGCTCACCATGGCAACCACGTCCTGGTTGGTGAGACGCCGTCTTATCCCGGAATCGTCCGCGCTGAACGCAGGCGGAAGAAGGAAGCAAGCAAACACCAGTACCGTCACCAATGACCGGAACCGTAGCCCAACTGCACGTCGACCGATCCTGCAGTCAGTCTTGCCTTTGTCTTTGCCCTCGGCAGGAAGCCGAAGGCGAGTAGTTAACACCTGTAACATCTGAGGGCCCCACATCTGAAGCAAATCATAGCCCGAAAGCTCCTCGAAAGAGACCCAACGCAGGCAAGAATGTTGTTCTGCGAAGAGAAAGCACAGGTGCACCGTTTCAGTGGCGTCGCGGTTTGTGTGAGTCCTAAGACATCAAGAAATCTGCGGCAAGTCAGGGCTCCCTATATATGATATATGCGTTCTGCGCAAATGACCGGCACATCAGAGATGCTGATCGATTGCGCAGCATAGGAAGTTGGCATCCCATAGAGTAGATGGGTCTTAGCAAAGGCAAGATTCTGGTCGTATCGCGCGACCCAAGGCTTGCGGATACCCGGAAAACCATTCTCGAAGCTGCTGGTTTTTCGGTTGTCGCGGCAATGGACGATAGCGCGGTAGAAGAAGCCTGCAGCAAGGATGGGATTAAGCTCATCATGTTGGGCTATTCTCTGTCGCCCGCTGACAAACGTCGCGTATGGGCCAAATCACGACTGTACTGCGACGTTCCTGTCTTAGAGCTGCACCAGCGCGGCAAGCCCGAATTAATCGAACGAAACGTCTTTGCCCACGAAGCGCTGAAAGCCGATGATTTTTTAGACACCGTTCACAAACTTCTACATGAACTGAACAGCCGCTAAGCGACTAGCCTGCTGTTGACGATTCGCTATTTATTCGCCTATGCTATTTCCTGTGCCTGACGAACCCCGGCAGAAGAACGCGTTGCTGATTGCGGCTTCGTTGATAGCGGCTGTACGGACCGCGCGTGAGGAAAAGATTGAAGAACGGTCCCCGAGGATCATTTGCAAGGTCGTGGATTCAGTGCGCCTGGCAAAAATCGTCCTCAAGCAAATCGAAGAGGAATCACGTGCCTGAGGACGAAAGCGGCCGATACGCTCTGTTGGTTGCGGCATCGTGCATCGCTGCGATTAGAACTCTGAAACGCAGGATCGTTGAGAACGATTGGGATACCGACAAAAGCGTCGACGAGTCCATGCGCTTAGCTCAGATGATTCGGAAGCGAATCGAGCAGGAGCCGTGAAGACCCAAGCCGGGAATCCAGGTAATCGACGTGTGGCCCAGCCTTCCCTTTTTGGTTCTGGCCTCGGATTCAGACAGTGTGGATGCCTTATTCTAGTACGGTGTTTGTCTAGTTTCACTGTCTGGGAGTCTGATACGAAAACCCGAAACGGGAAGAGGCTGGGCACGCGCTCGTCTCAATTCGATCCCACCACGGGCTCACTATCGCCGCTGAACGGAGAAAAATCCTTGCCTGGAATTCGTAGGGCCGTGGCGGCTCAGTGACACGCCGACTTTTCAGTACGTATAGACCAGGTTGTCGCGCATAACTGTCGGATTGCCGACCAACCGGCTGCGGGTTGGTTCTTGGCGACGTCCGGAAAGCGGCGAAAGAAGGGCATGTTGGGTTGAGACGGCGGAGCCAGAACTCTACCTATGCTCCGTCGTCTCGGTTCATAAGTCCTGACTTTAGTTGTCAAACATCTCGAATAGCGAATTTTGGTTTGTGCCGATGTTTCCCAGGTCGCTGTAGAAGTCACTTCCCAGGAAGCTGCCGGTAACGCTGGCGCTGTTGGAGTCGCTCTTGGCCGATGTGTGCAGACGGGCCCCGGGAAACGTTTTCCAGTTCTCGCTCAAGGACCGGTTCGACACTACGCCGTCCTGGTGCCAGTCGATCTGGATCACTCCGAACGGCCCCGCCGTGCATGTGGCGCGGGAGCCAGGGTAAAAGGTACAGGTAGTGGCTGTAAATCCAGCCACCTGCGAGGTGTCTACGTCTAGTCTCGCTACATTCGCGTTGTTGATCATCACCGTATCGTTGGGGATGTAACCGAATCCGAAGGCGAACGTGAAGGAGCCATCGGGACTCCGGAAGCTGTAGTTGTAATTCAGCAGCATCTGCTCTTGGCCAGCAATGGTGCTTACCGCGAGATTGACATTGTGTCCGCTGATGGTGAAGGTGCTGTCAGCAAAGGCGCCTGACATCCGAGTGCTGATCTTGGGTGCATTGCTCTGCGCGAAAGCAAGTGTTGAAAGTGCGAGAAAAACAATAAGCAGGCGAGTTTTCATGGCATAGGCCCTTTCCGTCCCGCCGCAGACCTGGCAAACGTTCATCTCTGGTGTACGAGGGGAGTTTTCCGGCTCAGATTTCACAGCTTGCGTGCGAGTTGCCCCTGGTGCCAACGAAAGCGTTGTCCAGACTCGCGTCCGAAAATGTAGGCGATTGAGGAAACTCGGGGACGGTGGAACGTTTCCTAGTCCGGGAAAAATCTTCAGAGAGCGTTCTGTGCATCCCGATTTGTTGACTACCGGGACTGGGCCCCGTTGCAGGCTCCACAGCCCGCGCGCCGAGAGGATGAGAGAAACATCGCAGTCACGCCGAGCGCGTGAAGCGTCCAGATGAACAAGAAGGCTCCGCTGGATTTGGCGATCTCGCCGTCGAAAACGGACGGGTGGCGCACTTGGATGGCCCACTTGGGTGGCCCACTTGCTGCCCCACCCTTTGATGTTGGTTCCAGTATGGAACTTTAGGGATGTGGGTGCCCCTCTTATCCAGGGCACCCTTTGTGTGGAGTCCGCGAGAAACAACCGAAACGGGAAAGAGCGGGCCAGCCGGTCCTGTTTCGGTGTGGCCGAATCTGAAGAGGCCCGCTCGTGCCGAGCGAATCTAAGTGGGGATGTCTAAGAAACGTTTGTGCTGTGGAAGGCTACTTCCTGCCACTTGCCGCCTCGTTTCACGAAAACACGCGTAACCTGATGTCGCCCGCTGATGTCCTTGCCCTTTTGCGTGCCCTTCACATCAACAGTGTACGTGGCAACTGCCGCGTTACCGTAATCACGAACTTTCACATCGCTGGTTTCAATTGACTGAATTTTCACATCGCCGTTCTTGAAGGCGCTTACCCATTCACCTTTGGTCAGTAGCTTGCCGTCCAGCCCAACTCGAGTGTAGTCCTCGGCAGCATTCTTCTCGGTGTAAGACGAGTCACCCTTCAGTGTGGCTTCTCGCGATTGATTGAGCAGTGCCTTGATTTGGTCTTCAGCGCCACCGCTTTTTTTGCCTTGCGCGATCGCGCTCGAAGAGAGACAAAGCGCCGTGCACACTAACAGAGCCAGTGTTCCGATTCTGTTTTTCATCTGTTCTCTCCTGTCATTGCAATCAGACGAGCAGGAATGCTACTCGCCGGCAGGGAGCGAGTCAAAAGTTGGTGCCGCACTCTGGCTGACTCTTGGCCAATGCGGAATGGTCTCACCTGAAGCAAAGTTGAGGTGTGCACCCAGCGAGGGAAATCCCGGTAGCCACCGATTGCACCTCATTACTGCTTGAGAGAGAATGACACGCGGAGGCAACCATCATGGTTCACACCGTGGTTGATGGAACGTTTCGGCAAACCAATTTGACCAACGAATCTTCCGAGTACCTGGCCAAGCGCGAGGAGCTTCGCCTTGCCGAAATCGAGCTCATGCGTCAGCGCGAACGCGTCGCTGGGCTGCGCCGCAATCTTCCGGAAGGTGCTCCTGTTCAGGACTATCAATTTGAAGAGGGCCCACGTGACCTGAACGCTGGTGATGCGCCTGTGCGGAGCGTCCGCCTGAGCGAACTCTTCACCAAGGCCAATCGCTCGCTCGTCATTTATCACTTCATGTTCGGAAAAAGGCAGACTAAGGCTTGCCCCATGTGCACCGCCTGGCTCGACGGTGCGAATGGTGTCGCCCATCATCTCGCTCAGAATCTTGACTTCGCTGTTGTCGCTGCCGCCGATCTCCCGACTCTGCGTGCCCATGCTCGCGAGCGGGGCTGGGACAAGCTGCGCCTGCTTAGCGCTGGCCACAACACCTTCAAATACGACTTAGGCAGCGAAGACCGCGAAGGCGGTCAGGACTCAACCATTTCCGTTTTCACTCGCGACGCCAACGGCACCCTGCGTCACTTTTACACAGCGCATCCTTGGATGGCGCCCGACATTCGGGAGCGTGGCATCGATCTGCTCACTCCTATTTGGCACTTCATGGATCTCACCCCGCAAGGCCGGGGCAGTTGGTACGCCAGCCTTGCCTACGGTACCAAAGTCCAAGCCGCCTAGTTCACCTCGAGCCAGCTACTTAACGCACGATCCGCAGGATCACTCTCGTCGTCGACGGAGCTCATTCTTGAAATGTTCTCCTGGCGTTGCGCCCCAATTCCGAAGTCAAGCCTAACTGTTGGATGGGAACTTCGTCTAAGTTCTTGCGTAGATCACGGAGTCGCTAACGCGGTTGTGGAGGCTCTCAATGGAAAGTCTCGTTCAACATCTCAAGGTCGCTTTCCGTTATTTGCGGCGCAATCCCGCGTTTACGGTTGTCGTGGTAATTACTCTTGCGCTTTCCGTCGGCGCAAACACTGCAATCTTTTCGGTTGCTAACGCACTCCTCCTTAGAGAGTTGCCCTATCCACATCCGGAGCGCATTGCAGTAATTTACGCGCGCACAAGTGGGGCGGCCGAGTCCTCCGGCGAGCGGAAAAACACCGATGGTGAGCAATGGGAGATGCTGCGCGACAACGTGCCGTCTTTGATCTCGGCAGTTTCGGGCTTGAGGCCCTCAGGAGTAAACCTCCAGGCCGGTTCTCACGTGCAATATCTTCATGCAGGACGAGTGTCGGCGCACTACTTTGACGTGCTCGGTCTTCATCCCATTTTAGGACGAAGCTTTTCCGAGGACGAGGACCGTCCGCATGGTCCCAAGGCAGCCATCCTGAGCTACAACTTGTGGCATACCATTTTCGGCAACAACCCGAATGTACTGGGACAAGCCGTTCTGCTGAAGGGAGAGCCATACACGATCATTGGTGTGCTTCCTCAGAACGCAACTGCGCCGCTGAACGCGGACATCTACATTCCCCTTCAGCCGAGCCGCGACGGCGAAGGACGGGCTACCAATTTTTCCGCCATCATGCGGTTACGCGACGGCGCAACCTGGCCTCAAGCCGATGCCGAAATCAACAACGCCTGGGCCCGAACAGAACGAGTCCAGCGTTTTGCGAAGAGCAATCCTGGCGCACAGCTGGTGTATTACTCAGTGCCGCTGCAAAGAGGGCAGACGAACACGCTTCGGCCTCAGGTGCTGGCGCTGATGCTCGCAGCAGGATTCATTCTGTTGATCGCGTGTGCGAACCTCGCGGGACTCACCCTTATGCGCATGTCGCGCAGCACAGGCGAGATAGCGACTCGATTGGCGCTGGGCGCATCGGCTTGGCAGATTCAAAGGCAGCTTTGGATGGAAAACCTGCTGTTGGCACTGCTGGGTGGAATCGCCGGTATTGCAGTAGGTTTCATCTCATTGCGCGGCTTGTTGCTGCTCCTTCCAGAAAACTTTTTGCCGGTCGCCACGATTTATTTCGACAGTCGCGTCCTTGGGTTCACGCTCTTTCTTTCTCTTCTGACCAGTGTGCTCTTTGGGATGCTGCCGGCTCTTACTACTCGGAAGATCGACCTTAGATCTTCCATCGGCAGCCGCGCCGTGACAGGTGCAAGCAATGTTCGACTCCGTCAAGCACTGATTACCGGAGAAGTCGCTCTAAGCGTAGTCCTGCTGGCTGCTGCCGGGCTGCTCGTCCGCATGCTGATCCACCTTGAGACGATGCCTCCGGGCTTCAATGCAAGTGGCGTGATGACAGCGAAAGCATCTCTCGACGACATTCGGTACCACGATCCTGCAGCCTACCGAAAGTTGCTCGATGAGAGCCTTGCCGCGATGAAACAAATCCCCGGCGTACAGAACGCCGCCGTTGGTCTGAGCCTGCCGTATGAACGTGCATTGCTCACCGGCGTCACGTTGAGTGAGGGAAAGCAAGCCGGACGGCAGGTAATGACCAATGACATGTATGTCACCCCTGGCTATTTCGAGACTTTGCAAATTCCCGTGCTTGAAGGACGAACCTTCCATGATCTTGATGGTCCGGACACGCAACCTGTTGTTGTGATCAACCAGACGTTCGCGCGCAAATTCTTTCACGGCGAGGATCCAGTCGGGAGATATATCAAGCGGAACAACACGAATCTGTCGGTCGTGGGGGTGGTCGCGGACACGCTGTTGTCGTCTGCCGGAAGATTGAATGAGGGTTCTGCTCCGTTAACGGACGAGGAGACAATCTATATTCCCGCTTCGCAAGTTGACGGCAGGTCCCTCTCTCTGGTGCACGTCTGGTTCCAGCCGAGTTGGATTGTTCGCACGTCGGCGCCTGTCGAGGGTTTGACTGGCCAGATGCAGCGTGCATTGGCGAGTGTCGATCCTAATTTGCCCTTTTCTGGCTTTTTCTCGATGACCGACCTTATGGCGTCAACACTCGCCACGCAAAGGATCGAAGTCGCACTTCTCTCTGCAATGGCTTCCCTTGCGTTAGTGTTGAGTGCGGTAGGTATCTTCGCCCTGGTGGCCAACGCAGTGGTACAGCGAAAACGGGAGATCGGCATCCGAATCGCCTTGGGCTCGACGATTGAGAAAGCGATGTTGCACGTTGGCAGCCTGGGAGTGCGTGCGTCAGCCGTAGGACTAGTCCTCGGATTAGTGCTTTCCGCGGGAGCGCTTCGTGCCATGCGCAGCGTTCTTTATGGAGTAGGCGTATATGACCTGCCGACCATCCTGCTCGTTGTGCTGACGCTCTCTTTAATAACGATTATGGCAACGGCTATGCCAACGTTGAAAATTGCAAGCATCGACCCAGCAAGAACACTTCGCGAAGAATAATTGCCGATCAGTCCTCATAAGTCGGCTTCTAATCAGGCGATTGCACTCGAAACGGAACAGCGCCATTTTGGGGGCATCACGAGCTATCAGGAAACAGCGGTGCGTGCGAAGAGGAAAACTTGCCTATTGCCGATTTTCCGGCTGTAACAACTCTGGCCAGAGCTGCTCCCTCTAAGAAGTTGAAGGTTGGAGTTCCAAATGGCCAGAGGAAAAGTACTCTGCTCCTTTCCTTGGTTGACTATTCTCGCATCGGCATTCATGCCCCTGTTGACCAGTTGTGGTGGTTCAGTCAAAACTCCTGAGAGCTTACCTGCTACCGCTTCCCCGTCGAGTCCGCCGCCCATAGTGAATCCCACGGCAAGCATGAGCGTCAGCGCGACGACAGTGCCTCAGGGGAGCAAAGTGATAGTGAGTTGGCAAACGCAAAATGCCAGTTCGATCAGCTTGACCGAAAATGAGCAATCCGTAGCTCTTACTGGAAATCCGGTGAACTCAACTGGGACGCAGTTCGTTTTGAATACGGCCGGAACAACGATCTTCAGCTTAACAGCCACTGGAGCAGCGGGAACCAATCCCGCCACGGTTTCTGTTTCCGTAACAGTTAGCGCGGTACCTAGATTGGATCACATCATAGTCGTGATCCTGCAAAACAACAGCTTCGACCACCTGTTTGGCACGTATCCCGCCCCTCCAGGCAACACGGTGGACGGACTCAGTCCCGCCGCGCTTGGGTACGAGCAAGTTGACCAAAACGGAACTACTGTCACGCCTTTTGCTTTAGGGAACACTCTCGCACCGAATTTGCCCGAAGGTTACACCGCTTACACGACCGTCTGGGATGCTGGGAAAATGGACAAGTTCGCCTACTATAACGGTGACATCGCTATGGGCTATTACGACAGCACCACTGCCGGCATGAGCACGCTCTGGGCTTATGCCAGCCAGTTCGCTCTCGCCGATCACTACTTCCAATCCAGTTGGGGAGAGGCGCCGACGAACCAGCTCTACATGGTCGCGGCCAACGACAATGATCAAAACTTCTCAGTGAATCCTTTTTATCCTCCCTGCCAGGCGCCGGAGCCGAGCGCAATGCCGTACACATTCACGAACGTGGCCGACCAGCTCGCATCCAAGCAGATCTCCTGGGGAACGTATCAGCAGGGTTACGGCGATTGTGCCTCTGATCAGCCGCTGCATAATGCCCTTCAGTACTTCACCTCAACCAATGCTTCGCCCAACATGCAGGATTACTCGCAATTCAGCGTTGCCGTGCAGAACGGAACATTGCCCGGAGTCTCATTCGTTATACCGAGTGCCACGAACGATATGCACCCGGGATATTTCAACCCCATTTCGGTAGGAATTCAGTTTCTCGATGCTCTAATCAAACAAGTGCAGAGCTCGTCAATCTGGAGCAGCTCGGCCATCATCATTACCTTTGACGACGGCGGCGGATGGTACGATCACGTCGCTCCTCCGCAAATCGACAATCAGGGCCTCGGCTTCCGTGTGCCTACATTGGTGATTTCACCCTTGGCAAAGCACGGATATGTGTCACACGTTGTCATGGACCACGTTTCGATACTCAAGCTGATTCAGTGGAACTGGAACCTGCCGAATCTCAACTTACGCAACGCTGCTTCCGGCGACATGCTGGATCTGTTCCAGTTCTGAACAGGGCTGACACTTACACCTTCAACTCTGACTCTGCGTGCTTCCACTTTCCTGGCACCAGAAGTAAACACCGCGAGCGGCTGCTCCATCCAACTCGTAAGAATTCCTCAGTTCACCTGGAGCGCTGCCGGAATCATTCTTCCCGAAGGCGGAGAAGATTGAGTTCCGAACCGGACTGCCGGACGAAGGCGGGCTGCCGGAGTCTCTGCGGCACAACGGCGCGGCTGCCGCAGGCACGAAACATGACGGCTTCGAAACACCCGTCAATGATCTCATTCGCATCCAACCGAGTCCTTAGGCCGGCTTCATGATTGTGTAAGGTTGGCCAATCAACCGGGAGCTACCGGCCAAAGGCCGAGTTGTTCCTGGAGATCGCGCTCGCGCTGTGGGCGACCTCGCGAAACGGCTGGGCCACATGGCCAATGCCACAATGCTTGAAGGGTGATGCAATAATTGTTTCCGCAGTATGGCTCTGATTGTTTTCCTCCGCGGGATTAACGTTGGAGGGCACAGAACATTTCGCCCAAGCGTGCTCGCAAAGGAACTGGGCGCCTATGACGTCGTGAATGTCGGCGCTGCAGGCACGCTTGTGGTTCGAAAACCTGGATCGCGCTTCAAGTTCTTTGCTGAACTGCGCCGCAGGCTGCCGTTCGAAGCCAAAGTTGCATGCTGCGACGGCAGAGACCTGATCCGCCTCGAAATGGAGAGTCCGTTTGCATCTGAACCGTCACGGCCCGAGGTTGTTCGATTCGTAAGTATCCTTTCGAAGGCTGGTCGCGGCAAAGTCTCCTTCCCGATCGCCCTTCCCGAAGATGGAGAGTGGTTCGTGCGAATTATCGGATCGAAAGATCGACTTGTCTTTGGAGTCTACCGGCGCCACATGAAGACAATCGGCTATCTTGGTCGGATTGACGAACTCTTCGGTGCGCCGGCAACAACACGCGGTTGGAACACGATACTGTCAGTGCTGCGGATCTTGAAGGCTTGCGACGCTCGCGACCTGCCATAGCTCCCGAATGACGGGCAACTCGAAACTTGGTTACAACTTCATCTAACTTCCCCATAGCCGACTATTCACAAGCCACGCGATTTGCCTGGAAATCCTGATCCAAATTCCCCAGATTTCAACTAACGTCAAGGCACTCCAAGCGCCAGAGAGAAGATGGGGGTGACGAATGCTGGCGGATTTGCGTGACGCGGTGCT
>QIBC01000333.1 GCA_003225215.1 Acidobacteriota bacterium | reverse complement strand
CTGCAGCACTTTGGAGGCTTCTCCATCCGGGGCCAGGACACCTGTGCGCTCCATGCGATCGAGCACATTATCTTCGGCTTCACGTTGCCACTTCTGTTGGCTCTCGATCGGGCTGATCTCGTTAGCGCTGTTCCCGCTGTTGTCCGCCACATCCATGGCAGGCGATTCAACTTGCATATCGGTGAACTCCGTCTGCTGGCCAGAATGCTTCAAGTCATAGCCCCACAGACGAGTTTGTCCTTTCATGCTGAGCTTGCGGACCAGGTCATATCTCACATCTGAATCTTCGGTATAGACGTACGCAGGAAGCCACAATCCCGGCTGCAGGTTGAGTCGCCAGCTGTCGAAGTGGAAGTAGTGCTTGCCCCTGGATTGTGGCGCATAAGTTCCATTGATGCGAACGATGTTGTGACCCTGGTCTTCCACCCATATACGGCCCACGAAATGGACGCCTTTGGTGTGCTTAAACGGGACTACGTTGAACACTAGTGTGCGAACTTCGCCCAGGAACTCTTGTCGCTGGTATTTGAGTTCACAATCTTCTTTGTCGAATCCACTGTTCAAGAAGATGAGTTGCATGAAACCTTGTGGTACGTACTTCATTTTATAAAAGCTGTCGAGCCGATCCAGCACGCGCTTAGACAGGCCTGACTGTTTTTTTCCGTATGCCTGGTCGTTGATGCGGCGATTATCGAGCACGAGACGCCCGAGGAAATAGTTGTCACTGACGGGGACTTTTCCCAATTCCGTATCTTGCTTCATCTGCTGAATGTAGGTCTCAACCAGCGGGGCGTACTTATGCATGTTCTCCACAAGCTTGCCTTCCTGGTAGAAGATGCTGTTAGCGAGTGCCTCGTAGCCGGAATGTGCCGCTTGGTCATTCGAGGGAGTGGCAGGGGCGTCTACACTCGCCATTGCGAGCGACGAAACCAAGATGACTCCAAGAATTGAATTGCGAGCTATCGACATGGAAACTCCTTGAGAGTTCACAAACGCATGGCACGAGCTTTGCGCTTCTTAGTCCTCATCGTGCCAATTCAAAAACCATGTGCACTATCGCGCTGGAGTCGTATGACTGACCATTTCGCTTTGCGGGCTGGAACGGAATTTGCTCCGCAGCGCGAATCCGCGCGTACTCACATTCTTCGGATTACGATCTCCTCTCTCCTAACGATGCGATGCCATCGCCAAAACCCGCGCCACCGCCAAGCGTCGCGCGGGCAAGCCCTGCTTTGCTTGGCAACATCTCGAGGGTTCAGTAACTTCAACACGTCTCCTGCTTCTGTTCGGGAATCCGTCTGTGATTTGGCTCACAGAAAATCAATGCGAAGATGGTCCGCTTTTGCTTCAAAGCATGTTGTTCAAAAACGCTTACACGACCAACCTGTCCACGGATACTCTCTGTGTAAGTGATGAATCCGTTATGAGCGGTGTTGCATCTTCTCGGGCCAGTTCAGCGCGCGACAGATTGCAGCAGCAGCTTCGCACCACGTCTGCTTGCGCATCTCAGGAATTTGGCATTTTTGGCATAACGCGAGCCGAGTAGCTCCCCGAGAATGCTATGCCGCAGACCGTAGTACGCCCGAGTTGGGCTTGTGTCGCAGGTTCAGGGTAGGTGAATGTTGGAATCACCGCCGCTACGACGGGAGTTGCCGTTCCGCGATAGACAACGCAAACTGGGTTTGGTTTTAGTTTGGCGCGAAACCGGCGCCATCCGAAGCGCCCGCCCAAGCCACGGCCGAGCAGCGCCCACCGAAAGAGGATGCAGTGGACAAAAAAGACGGGAAGCCTACAACAGAATGGGTAGTAGACGTTTAGGAATCAGCACCGCTTGATTTGCGAAGTGATTTGCAAATGATTTGCGAACAGCTAAGGTGATTGAAAACTTGGGGTGGGTGATGGGAATCGAACCCACAACGTCCGGAGCCACAGTCCGGTGCTCTGCCAGTTGAGCTACACCCACCGCATAGAGAAAGGAGGAGATGCGGGCAGAACTCGATTATAACAGGGCTGATTTTCTGGAAACTGCTTTAAGGGACAGCAGAACCGGTGAGGGGATGATCGAGACGAAGATGCAGGAATCGTTTGCTTACTGCGCGGGTTGATCAGCCGGCGTGGTCGCAAGAGACGATTGTTCCCAAAAGGGCACTCTTGCACCCGAGTAATTTGGTAGTCCCTAGGTAAGTGTTTCTGCGTGCGACATTTCTGCCGAAGTATGGGACAGGCTCTCGGTAAGCGCGGCTTCACTCGTATAGCGAACAATGTCGTGGTATTCCTTGCCGATGAGGGTGTGCAGTTTGGACGTGTCCATTGTGTACGAGCCGATCAGATAAGGAAAGGCATCAGGTGGGACTGACGTGATGCCCCAACGCCACATTAGATTTATCACCTTTCGACAGAGAACCTGAGTTGGCACGCGCTTCAAATTGGTACCGACAAGCTTGGAGCATTGCTCCACAGTCAAGGGCTCGCCGTCGCCTGCTACGTTCAAAATTGTGAGCGGATCTCGTGATTTCGGACGCCGCAGCGCCCAGGCGATCACTCGCGCGACGTCGTCGACGTGTACGAATTGCATCTGGTTGCGCAAATAGGCCTTTCCTGCGGGGAGGAGCATAGGCAGACGTTTTCCGCGACGCATCAGCATCTTCGCCACTCGACCGGCGCCATATGCCGTGCCGCGCACACAATTGATCATGTAGTTCTGCACGTTCGCTCCAGCGAAGATATGGGGGCGGAGGATGTACACCTCGCAACCGCCGAGGTCGCGAGCGCGTGCCTGTACGGCAAGATCGGCGTCCCGTTTGTGAACTGCGTACGCAAGAGTATGAGCGTTCAGGGGATCATTTTCTCGCGCGGGTCGCTTGAGATCGGGACCATAAACGGCCACACTGCTGAGATGGATGAACTTGGCGACGTGTCCGCCCATGCGATTCACCTCAGCAATGGCTTCGACCACGCGAGCAGTCCCGGCTACGTTGATTCGCCACATGCGGTCGCGGTCGAGAACACCCATGCGAACCGGATCGAGAATGAAGGCTAGATGCACGACCCCAACTGCCTTGGTTTCGCGAAGAATCTCCGCCATACGCTGGCAGGAAGATTCCTGGCCAAGGTCCACGTTTTCAAATTCGATCGAAGCTAGAGAGTCGGCCGGAGGACGAGTGTCGAGTCCAATCACATGGAAGCCCTCAAGCAAGGGCAACAGGCTTTTACCGAGATCTCCCGATACACCTGTTACCAGCAATGAGGGCTTCGTCGAAGCCATTATTTTTTCGGATTGGCGGATTGAGTGGGCGATGGATTGGCTCCAGTCGCAGGTGAAGCGTTCGGAGTCGTACCGGCTTTTGGCTTTAGAGTTGGCGCGGCAGGTCTTGCAGCCGGAGCTTCGGCGCCGAAGTACGCGTCGTTGTAATCGGCCTTGCTCGCTTCCATGATTTTTTTCTGGGCGTCAGCCATGCGCTGCTGTGTGAGACGCTGTTTTACTT
>QIBC01000332.1 GCA_003225215.1 Acidobacteriota bacterium | reverse complement strand
GCGGGGCTGCCACATGTCAGCAAATCCCTTAGGAACCCAAGTAATTCAGGCTAGTGATTTGGCAGCTTAAGATATCTGCACAGCGATTCCATTTGTGATTCCAAAGAACGAGACATCAGGTCAGTCTGTCTAATGCAAGTCGTAAGGCGCAGTTCCAAACCGGTCAAAGATGTCGCTCGATACATGCAGCCGATGCGACCGCTGCGCGTTCCAAAACTTCCGACTGACAATTCAAAATGGCTCTATGAACCGAAGCTGGACGGATACAGAGCCATCGCGCTCAAAAACGCCGGCAGGCCCACCCTCTATTCGATGGATGGGCAAGTCTATGACCGCAAATTCCCAGAAGTCTTTGACGCACTCTCAAAAATAATCTGCAAGGACTTCGTACTCGATGGCGAGCTTGTTGCGTTAGAGCCAAATGGGCGTCCCAATTTCAACGAGCTTCAGAATCATCAACACACAAGTCTTCCGATATTCTTCATCGCCTTCGATATCCTGCACTTCAAAAAGCGCGACCTGCTCGATGAGCCGCTTGAAGGACGCAAGAAACGACTAGCCGAAATTGCAGAGCAGTTCGTTGCGCCAATTCAGCCCATTCTGGTCTTTCCTGACGAAGTAGAGGTGGACACGACAATCGAAGTCGTCAAACAAACGCGAGTCGAGGGACTGGTCGCAAAGCGTAAAGGCTCAACTTATCTGCCGGGCAAAGAAGTAGATTTCTGGCAGAAGCACCGCTTCAATCAGGAAGACAAGTTTTTTATCGGCGGTTACATCACCGGGCCGCTAGGCATTGGCGAGTTGCTGATCGGTGAATTCAGAGCTGATGACAAGTTCTATTTCATCAAGCGACTGATTGCTGGCCTAAACAAATTTAATCGTCGCGAACTTTACGACAGCATTCAAGACCTGAAAACGAATAATTGTCCATTTGTGAACCTGCCGGAAAAAGCCAGCGAGCACCAGCACGCAGTCACATCCGAAGTGATGGCCGAATGTCTCTGGACTAAACCTGAACAGCCCTGCGAAGTCGAATTCATCGAGCGCACTCCGCGCAGGAAACTCCGACACGCCGAATTCCGGCGGTTGTTGCCGCGATCTGGAGAAAAGTAGTCGAAGTCACTTGTGATCTTCGCCACCTGCGCTGGGTCGCTACTGACGCTTTTGGGTGTCGATGCGCTTTTTGATTCTCTGTTCGAGCAGAGCAAAAAGCCTTTGCACGTCGGCAAATGTTGTCTTCGGATCGTTGTTGTAGTCCATCAAACGATGTTCGTAGTGGTTGCCCTTTGCTAGATCCTCGTCAATCACAAAGCGGGCCTGCTGCATCGCAGCGCCTCTGTGCTCGAATTTCTTAGAAATCTCTTCGGTCGCTTTCTCCAGTGCGCAATACAAGCTATAGGTGGTCTGCGTCGCCGGGCATTCGCGGTTGTCTGCGCGATTCCACTTGGTGGGCGAATTGAGAATTTCGCGAGCTCGTCGAACGATACGGATATCAGCCCTGCTCACTGGGGGATTCGCATCAGACGGACCGCTAAATGTCGGGTTTTGTGCATTAAGAGCAACCGTGGTGACGATCACGAAAATTGCAAGCCGCATGTCATGTTTCGACGCTGGGGCCACGGTTCCGTGAGCAAGACTGGCCTAGGGTGCGTCGGCTCTTCATTGTGCAATGCCGATTGCAAATCTTCTATTCGCAACAATACCGACTTCCTTCGTCGTCCACATGTCGCGTAATTCGGATATGGCAAACTTACTGACACTCCGAAACTCCTTCCACACATTCATCTTCGACTACCTGTCAATTTCAATACCTTCAATCGTTTTCAACAACGTGAGTTAGAGCCGCATTTTGTCCGCGCGAAAGTATCCAGCAGCAGCTTTCAAGCGTCTGACGTGTCTGAAATGCACTGCAAGAATGCGGTTTTGGTGGAGGTGCAATATGAAAACAATTTTCTCACTGCTCCTATTGCAGATCGGCAGCAGCCCCTGGGAGTCCGCAGTTCAGCAGCTTCAAACGGCGTTCACGGGAACGATCGCCAGGGGACTGAGCCTGGTTGCGATTGTTGTGGGGGGTCTGATGTTCGCCTTTGGCGAAGGTGGCAATAAACGGGTCTTCGCTGGGATCGTCTTCGGCATCGGCATGGCAATAGCGGCGGCGAACTTTCTTAGCTGGCTCTTTCCGGGCTCTTAGTGGGGGAACCGTTATGGAACTCGAACGGCGAATAAATCCCGTCTACAAAGCTCTGAACAAGCCACTGACGATCCTGGGCGCGGAGCGGAAGTTGTTCTTTGTGGCACTAATCATGGGCGCGGCGACGTTCAATCTCTTCGGTAGTCTCCTCGGCGGACTTCTGATCTTCGGCAGTTTGTTCTTGATGGCGCAATAGGCTACGCGCACGGACCCGCAGATTCTGCGAATTCTGCTCAACTCCAGCAAGTTTCGCCGTGAGTACGACCCGGCGAAGTACAGCGAACAGAGCGTGCAGGTGATCGAACATGCTTAGCTTGTCGAAGATCGTCAAGAACTACCGAGAGACGGGTGCTCTCAGTGAAAACGTCAGCGTCTACGGCTTTCTTGATGAGCATGTATTTCTGACGAAGGCCGGCGATCTCGGCTTGGTGCTGAACGTCGAAGGCGTCGATTACGAGTGCCTCGACCACAAGCAAACTGACGGTTTGGCAAAGCGTTTGGAATCAGCCCTCCGACTGCTCGGAACGCAGTTCCGCGTCTATCAGTTCCTGTTTAAGTCCAGACACGAACAAATTCCTCACGGCAGCTACAGCAATCCGGTTGTAAAGCAGGCCATTGAGGACCGCGCGGCGTATTTCGACAAGAAGTCGCGCGAGCTGTATTCGCTGCGCATTTGTTACGTGATCTTATGCGAAGGATTCCGGTATCAAGCCAAATTGGGCAGAACCCTACAGAACCTTGCTTCCGAACCGAAACAGGCGGTTGAGGAGCTTAAAGGGTATCTGAGCAGCAAGAAGCAGACAGTTCTTATCGCAGATGCCATTGAAAAACAGCATCGCGCGCTGCTCCATCAGATCCGCAGTCTCATTCTGCAAGTCAGTGATTTCGTGAAGATCGGCATGTGCGACAAGCAGGCCGCCTTCACGATGCTCAAGCGGCTGCTGAACTTCTCGCCTACAAAAAGCGAACATGCGCGACTGAAGTACGACACGCACGTGGATTACTACCTAGCGGATTCTGCTCTTGAGTGCTATCCGGGTCATCTTGTGATTGACGACTATTACGTGAAAGTGCTGACGCTGAAAGAGCCTACCGCCCAAAGCTGGCCCCTGATTCTCCGACAGTTGTTTGAG
>QIBC01000331.1 GCA_003225215.1 Acidobacteriota bacterium | reverse complement strand
CAGCGAAGCGTAACCGTGCCGTTAAAACCGGCCTGAAATCCGGCTTCAGCCCCTGAGGTACTCTTTCTAAGTTGGAAAAAAGGCGCCGAGGCTGAAGCCCGATGCTAGGTCTGGGCTGATGGCACGGCTCCGCTTGCGCTGAAGCCATGCCCCTTCAAAACCATTTCCGCAAAGCTAATTGGACAGTCTTGCAGCATGCTGCGTCTCTACCATTAAGTATTCGCCGCCTTTGCTGTGGCTCCGCTCAGGACGCATACGGGAAAGCTGCTGAACAACTCCCGACACAGGATAATTCCATCGTTGGCCTGGACGCGCTCGCCAGTAAAGATGTTTTCAAATTCCGAAGGTGCTTGGGAGGGAAGGCTGATGGCGGCATCTCCCCAAAGCTTACCGGTCGGGGGTTCAACCTCTCCGCCCGCTAGCGTGTAAGAGAAGCGGGGAACCGCGACGATCGCAATCTCTGAATGTTCTTCGTGCTCCAGCACACGAGCGAAGGCGCAGAGGTGCTGATTGAGACTTGTAGCTTCAAGAGGAATGTAAATACCTCGTCGAAACAGCTCGGGGTGCTCGCGCCGAAACTCCAAGCCGCGCATCGTAACCCAGAGCTTGATGCGGCCATCCTCATAGTTGGCCAGGAGCTTTTGGCACAGCGAAAGAAAATCTGTACTGCTGCGTAGCTCGCAGAGGAACCTGCGGCGCAACGCGAAATCCACCGGGCGGCGATTGTCGGGATCCACCAGGCTGAAATCCCACAGTTCGGTTCCCTGGTAGATGTCAGGATTACCCGGCGCCATCAGCTTGAGCGTCGTTTGCGCGAGTGAGTTCATTGCGCCGAATAGTCCAATGGACGCCACAAGTTCTTCGAGGAAGGAGATGAAGTTTCTGCCCCGTGGACGCCCCATGAGTATGTCCGAGATGAATTTGCGCAAGGCTTCCACGTACTCCGGATTCTGACTGACCCAGCTCAGGTTTACTTTGGCCTCGTGTACCGCTTTGGTCATGTAATCCTGGACGCGCTTTACGATTTCGGCTCGATCCTTCGCCTCAAGCGTCCAAGGCCAGATTCCCACCAGCGTCTGGTACAGCAAATACTCCTCGTTCCCATCGGGAACCACGCGGCCATCGCTGATTGTGATCTTCTTGTTGCGGTTCAGGCGGCGGGCGCGCATCACAAATGCGGACCACAGCTTCGGCATCTCCGAGAGGACATTGAGCCGGGCGCGCACGTCTTCGCTTCGTTTGGTATCGTGCGTAGACGTGGCGAGCATCGACGTCGGCCATCGCTCCGCGCGCTTCGCGTTCCCGGAATGAAAAGTGGCCAGATTTATGCCAAATTGCTTAGGTGTGCCGCCTACCTCGTTGACCGAGACGAAGCGGTTGTACACGTAGCAGACCGTGTCTTCGAGACCCTTGGCCATGACCGGTCCGGTGAGTTGCTGGAACTTGAGAGCAAAGTACAACCGCCGGCGGTACATGAGTTCGTCAATCCGCCCTCCTTTCAGCAACAGTGTGTCGCGCAGAAAATCAAAGACTCGATCCGACATTCCTGGGTTGAGACGCTTGGCCCTTCTGATAGCAACCTGGACATACTCCCGGTCCCGGGCCGTATATTCGCCGCGTTCGTCGATGTAAGTACGGTAGACAGGGAAGCAGGCGATGGTTTCCCGGATACTGTCGCGCAGGGTTTTGAGCGTGAAGTCGCGGGCACGGCGGTCGCTGGATGAGATTTCGCCGAGCAGATGCGTGAGTACGTTCACTTCGCTGGCCAGCGCCGTGTGCATAATCAATTTCTTACTCTGATAAATCAGGGTATCGACGTCGGCAATCTGCCCAACGCAGCGCAGGTAAATACGCGTGAAAGCGCGTTCACTCTCCTGGTTGATGAAGATGCCATTTATCAGATTGGTGAACTCGTATCCGCTGGTGCCGTCGACCGGCCACTCCTCGGGCAGTTCTTCGCCAGGCTCGAGGATTTTTTCGACTACCACGTACAGCGGATGCTTTCTTGCCAGCCAGTCCTGTTGCGCGAAGGCTTGCTGAACTTCCAGCGAGATGCCGTTTTCCCCGAAAGCTGCACCGGGCTCGGGACCGTTCACGAGAGCGTCCGAGTAAAGCAGCTGCAGGCGAATCAGGTACTGCCGCGGATTCAACATGCCATCGCAGTGATCGACCCGAACGCCAGTGATCGTCTTTTCCGCGAGCAAGCGCCGCAGCATGCGGTGGGTAGCTGTGAAGACCTGCGGGTTCTCCATGCGCAGACCAACCAGATCGTTGATGTCGAAGAAGCGGCGATAGTTGATCTCCTCGCCGGAGACGCGCCAATGGGCTAGTCGATAGACCTGTAGCTCAAGCAACAGGTGAAGGAGATCGAAGCTGCGCGGATCGGCGGGGTTGCCGTTGATGTGCTTGAGGGCGCTCGCAGCAAGCTCCTTCGCTGTTGGCGATTCCTGCAAAAGCGTTTGCCAGCGCGGGCGCAGCTTCTCCCACGTGCGACTTCTCTCCGCGCTTTGTTCCGGATCGTTGCTGCTATGTTGCGGGAGGGTCCGTAACTGCTCGATCATCTCCGCCAGTTTCTGCAAGTCTCCTGCTGCTGAGGTGTCGTCTCCATTCGGTAGCGGCCCGAGTCCTTCAAAGATTAGAGGGAGGGTCTGCGGATCGAGAGGAAATTCATGATCGTAGTACTTAATGACGAATTCGCCGTCTTTGTTCAGGACCTGTAAATGTCCCTGTTCGAGTTCGTCCCCGTATTGACCACCCAGCACCGGCAGCAGAAGCTTGTTGTGCAGCTCTGGCTTAAGCGGATTCCAATCAATATCGAAGAAGTCGGCATACTTCGATGCGCGGCCGTGTTGCAAGACATCGCGCCACCACGGCGTGCTGGTGCTCACGCCCATGTGGTTAGGAACAATGTCGAGCACAATCGACATTCCATGTGCGTTCAGGTCCTGGACCAGTGCGCGCAGATCATCTTCAGTCCCGATCTCGGGGTTCAAGCGCTCATGATTGATGATGTCGTAGCCATGCATGCTGCCGGCTCGTGCCTCGAGAAACGGAGAAGAATAAAGATGTGAGACGCCAAGATCGTGCAGATAGTCGACGAGTTCCCGCGCTTGCTCGAGCTTGAATCCGTTATGGAACTGAATGCGATAGGTAGAGAGCGGCTTCGTGCCCGTCTCGTTGACGATCTGTTCTAACGCTTCGGTGAGACTCTGAGACTCAGGGAAGGCACTTCGGTCGGTCGTACGCATGCATCTGCTTAGATGCAGTTTTTCGGCTGCTTAAGGGAGCTGAAGGAGGATGAAAAGCCGCGCGGAATCGGGGACGAGTTCCAGATCCCGCGCGAATAGTTTAGAAGCTCAGCTTGAGACCCATTCTCATGTTGCGCTGCGTAAGCGTGAAGTTTGTCTCCGAGCTATCACCATTGCTGAAGTTCAGGAAGTTGCCCTTGGCTGCGTCCCGAACAATGACAGTGGAGGCTCCGCCGCTGAGAAACGGGGCAAAGTTGAAGTTCTGATTATTGAATAGATTGAAGATTTCGGCGCGATATTCCAGGCCAAACCTCTCCGTGAGTTTGAAGTTCTTCAGAATGTTCAAATGCATGGTTACGGAACCCGGAGTGTACAGCGAATTCCGGTGTCCGGTTCTGGCGCTGGTTGGATTGTAGGCAGCAACCTGAATCCAGCGCACATCGTTTGCCGTGACGCAGGCGCCGGAGTCGGGATTGATCAGGCCAGTGCTGCAGGTCGTGCTGATCTTAGCCCGCGAATTGAATGGCGCGTTCCAGTTGCCGACATCAGGGCGGTCACCGGCAAGGGAGCCGTCCAGATCGCGATCGGTGCCGTTGATGACTGTATACGGCTGTCCCGAAGAAACTGGAAGGATGGTGGCTAGAGTCCATCCGCCGAAAGCCTGTCCCAGGATTCCGGTTTTAGGACCGCGAACTTGCAAGACCGCCGTGCTTTGCCAGACATGGCGGCGGTCGTTGTCCGACGGACCGTAGTCGTCCTGCAGAGCACCAGGGAAGATAAACGGATTTACCGCCGGATTCGAGGTGTTCTGATTGTTCGTCACGAACACTTCGCTGGTCTGATCCATGTTTCGCGACCAGGTATAGGAGCTGCGGA
>QIBC01000095.1 GCA_003225215.1 Acidobacteriota bacterium | reverse complement strand
TGGCGAAGACGATTTGGAGACCCAACCCCCATAAAATTGTGCGCAGACGGATCGCGCGGCGGTCGGTGGAGAATGCATAAGCCAAACCGACAATTCCGATGATTCCGATCAAGCCCGTAAGTCTGATCATTCGTTTTCTTCTCGCGTGAATTGAACCGCCCGGCTATGAAGCTTGAGCTGACGGCTCGAAGTTTCCTTCGATCACCTGTCGAATCAGTTTTGCAGGAGCAGCCGTTCTTGAAGTGCTTATTGCATAACTCGACCTGATCAGTGACTCAGCCTCGGCGAGGCGCGCGTCGGAATTGTAGTGGAGCGTGCAAATCGGTTCGTTCGCGGCGACC
>QIBC01000094.1 GCA_003225215.1 Acidobacteriota bacterium | reverse complement strand
AATGAGCGCGACCATGCGCTTGCCGATGCGAACTCCGGTCTCAACCATCAACTTCGCCAGGAGCACCGCATCAGCCTCCTTCTTCATAAACGCACCGGAACCGGTCTTCACATCGAGGACGAGTGCATCGATACCCTCGGCGATCTTCTTGCTCATGATCGAAGCGCAGATCAGAGCTGGACTCTCGACCGTGCCGGTGACATCGCGCAGGGCATACATCTTTTTGTCAGCGGGCACGATCTTTTCCGTCTGCCCTACCAGCACCATTCCGCACTTGGCAAGAACGTCGCGCATCCGATCGGGGGCGAGGTTTACCTTAAAGCCCGGGATTGCTTCCAGTTTGTCGAGAGTTCCGCCCGTGTGCCCCAGACCGCGTCCGCTGATCATAGGCACGAGCAGCCCGCCGGCCGCGACGATCGGCGCGAGGATTAGCGAAGTTTTGTCTCCTACGCCGCCGGTGGAATGCTTGTCGACTTTTTTCCCAGGCAGATCAGACCAGTCCAGGGTCACCCCCGAGTGCAGCATCGCCTCAGTGAGCGTCGCGATTTCCTGTCCTGTCATGCCGCGCAACAGTACCGCCATCAGCCAGGCTGACATTTGATAGTCGGGAAAGTGCGCTTCGGTATAACCACGAACAATGAATTGGATTTCGTCGCGCGTGAGTTCGTGCCCGTCACGCTTCCTGCGAATGAGATCGACGATGCGCATGCAATACGCTGAGAGGCGTCCGAGGCTCCTGAAGGATGTGAAAAGTGACAGGCAAGATTACAGCAACAGGGAACGGCTGAATAGGGTGTTTTCGGACCACCGCGTACCTCTCGCTCGAGCGCTCTGGCATGATCTTTACTGTCCCACGCTACTGGATGAAAAAAGTATTGCGAGTCTGCTCCTGAAATGACTATGATGACCTGTGTGACTACACGAAGGGAGGATCGAGTGAGTACGCATGCGTGGACGGTTGCTGAAGCTAAGGCGAAGTTTAGTGAGGTTATCGAGCGAGCCACATCGGATGGGCCGCAGACTATCACTCGAAACGGGCGGATTGTTGTAGTCGTGGTGGCGGCTGACGAGTGGGAGCGAAAAACCAAGCGCAAGGGAAATCTGGCCGAGTTCTTTGCTTCCTCGCCCCTGCGTAACTCTGGGGTGAAAATCAAACGCCTATCTGGCAACCCACGGAAGGTTGACTTGTGAGCTTCCTGCTGGATACGAATGTCGTATCCGAGTGGGTGAAGCCGCAGCCGAACTCTGGTGTGACTGCCTGGCTGGCGAGTGTAGATGAAGATCGCACTCATTTAAGCGTCGTTACGCTTACTGAGTTGCGCTATGGCATAGAACGCATGCCGGGGGGCCACCGCCGGAAACGTCTAAGCGATTGGTTGGAAGAAGAACTGCCCTTGCGTTTTGAGGGAAGAATTCTCCCCATCGACAGGTCCGTCGCAGATCTTGGCGGAAAGATGCTCGCCAGGAGTGAAACTGTTGGACGCCGAATGGATGCAATGGACGCCTTTCTCGCGGCCACGGCTGAATTCCATCGGCTTACTCTGATAACCCGCAATATTGCAGACTTTGAGGCGGTTCTGAACGACATCCTGAACCCTTGGATCAAATGAGTTGAGTTCTCTTTTAAGGTCAGTTTGCCAGAACCTGACTCGATTCAAGTCAACGACTCTGAGCTGAAGCAGTTTGGCAGAAGTTCGCGCATCGAGCTGCGCTGGACACCTTTCGGCCCTATATAGAAGATATCGGCGTCGGCACCGAATTCGGTGATGACTTGACGACACGCGCCACATGGAGAACAGGCGACATTGCGATCGTTGACAACCGCAATCGCCCGAATTTTCGTTCTCTTGGAGCCGAGTTCCGCGATCGCCGAGAAGATGGCCGTTCGCTCTGCACAATTCGTAAGTCCGTAAGAGGCGTTTTCAACATTGCAGCCGGCGAAAACTTCTCCACCGTCCAGCAGGACCGCAGCGCCTACACGAAAGTTGGAATACGGAGCGTAAGCGTTTTCATATGCCCGCTTGGCTGCAGCGACCAATTCGTGCTGTTGCTTTGAGGTAAGTTCCGATCTTGGCGCGCTCATTGAAGTCCGAAACAGACTATCGAAAAAGCAGGAGACAGGGAACAGCGAACAGCAAGCCAGATTCCCGTCCCCTGGTAACCTCCCGTGCGGTCAAGCTGCTTCGTGTTTCTCTGCAGATGGTTTCTTAATCGTTCCCTCATTTGCTTTAGTCTCTCCCCGGGCTGGTTCTCCTCGGCTGGAGCCGAGTCCAGTACCGCCGTCGGCCTGATCGCTCGCCAGGTTCGTGCTTGGTCCCTCGGTTGCATCCGTTGGGGCTGACGGATTCATCTCGCCAGTTCGATTTTCCGGAGTATGGCTGTGGACGCGTACGTTCCCTGGTCCGGCGCTCCGGGGACAAGGTCCATATTTCTCTGTGCCTTTGCTTTCCTTCTGACGCTCGCGGGATTCACTCTGCTGATTGTTTGCCGCCATGTGCGCTCCTCAATTCACTAATCAGTGGCATCAAGATAAGATGGCCAAGCGATGTGAATTGTAGCCTTGCCCAGAGCTGCTCATACCGTAAGCGTTCCGGTGTAGATGGCCATTCCTACTACGGCATCTATGTTCATTTGATCCAACTGCTCGATTTCTGCATTCGTCGTTATGCCACCCGCCACGATCAACTTCTTGCTCGTCGCGCAACGAAGCTCATCCAGAACTCCGAAAGGAAATCCCTGCATTAGGCCTTCCGAATCGATGTGCGTATAGAGGAATGCAGAGCAGAACGGATCAAGTTCACGGATGGCTTTGCCCGGGCTTAGTCCCGTACTCTGCTTCCAGCCCTTCACAGAAACGAATCCCGCTCGCGAATCCACAGCAAATATGAAGTGGTCACGTCCGAGTTGCTCAGCAAGACTCCTGGCGAATTCAATATTCACGCCATCAGCCGTGAACAGGGAAGATCCGATAATCGTCTTCCGTGCTCCGAGTGCGATGGCAGCGCACGCCTTCTCAATGCTGCGTAAGCCGCCACCAACTTGGCAGGGAAGCTCGCTGCAGAATTCCTTGACCAGTTCCTGATTGTCGCCATTTCCCATTGCTGCATCGAGATCAATGAGCTGGACCATTGGGAACTTCCTGAAACGATCAACCCAGTCAGCGAAGTTGTCGAATTCAAGCGCCTTGCGCCGGCCCTGCACTAGTTGAACGATCTTGCCGCCCATCAGGTCGATGGAGGGGATTAGCACGGCAGCCTCACCGGGATATCTTTTGATAGCAGGATGGCCTTCAATTCTCGAATATCCTGCACTCCAAAATGGAACACTGAAGCAGCAAGCGCTGCGTCTGCTCGACCTTCAGCGAAGAGCTCGACGAAGTGATCACTCGTTCCAGCCCCGCCCGAGGCGATTACGGGAATTGCAACCGACGAACTGACGTCCGCCATCAAATGGCAATCAAAACCTGCCCCGGTGCCGTCGCGATCCATCGACGTGAGCAGAATCTCTCCTGCGCCGTAGCGCTCAGCTTCCTTTGCCCACTCCACTGCTTTGCGCCCTGTAGCTGTGCGGCCTCCAGCTATGAGAACGTCGTAGTCGCCGTCGACCACGTTTCTTCGCGCATCAATGGCAACCACCACAGCCTGCGAGCCAAATCGCGCGGCAATGCGTTCGATCAGTGCCGGATCGCGGACGGCGGCGGAGTTAATGCTCACCTTGTCTGCTCCCGCATCAAAAATCGCTCCGGCATCCTCAAGCGTTCGAATGCCGCCGCCTACGGTAAAGGGAATAAACAATTCTCGGGCTGTGCGCTTGACGGTCTCGATGAGCGTGCCGCGGTTCTGATGAGTGGCCGAAATGTCGAGCATGACGATCTCATCCGCTCCGGAAGCGGCGTGGGCCCTGGCGAGTTCGGCGGGGTCGCCGGCATCGCGCAGGTGTAGGAACTGAGTTCCCTTCACCACTCGCCCGGCATCAACATCGAGACACGCAATGATTCGTTTTGTCAGCATTCTTCAGAGTTGAAAGCAATCAGAGATCGCAGAAGTTCTTGAGTAGGCGTAAGCCGACCAGGCCCGACTTCTCAGGATGGAACTGCACTCCGAAGAGACCGTTGTTCTCAACCGCTGCTGAGTAAGTACCGCAGTAGTCCGTGGTCGCGATTGTTTCTGCGGTGACTGGAGCGCGGTAGGAGTGCGAGTAATACACGAATGATCCTGATTCAATCCCACTGAGCAATCGGGAATCGCGTACTGTTGCGATCTGATTCCAGCCGACATGCGGCACCTTTAGATGGTTGGACTGAAAACGCTCACAAGTCGCGGGAATAGCTCCCAACCCGGGAACGTTCGGAGCTTCACTGCTGCCCGCGAGCATCCATTGCATTCCGACACAAATTCCGAGAAACGGTTTGCCGCCTGCAATGCTCTCCTGCACAGCGTCCCGTAAACCGCTGCGGCTGAGTTCAGCCGTTGTGGCGAAGTGTCCCACTCCGGGAAGGATGGTCTTGTCTGCGCGGTTTACCAGCCTGGGATTATCGGTGACAACGGCTTCGACTTTCAGATGATCAAGCGCTTTCTTTACGGACGCCAGATTGCCGGCTTTGTAATCGATGATGGCGATCACAGTAGTCCCTTGGTGCTGGGCAACATCTTCGCCAGCCGCTTGTCGCGCGAGCAGGCGAAGCGCAGCGCGCGAGCAAAAGCCTTGAACAGCGCTTCCAGCTTGTGATGATTGGAACGGCCATACATTGTCTTTACATGAACGTTAGCTCGCGCGCCACGGGCGAAGCCTTCGAAGAAGTCGTGTGCGAGCTCTGATTGGAAATCGCCGACCAAACGCGTGCGAACTTTCGGATCTACTACTGCGACAGCGCGTCCGCTCAGATCAACCGCAGCCATTCCCAACGTCTCATCCATCGTCATCAAAAAATATCCGGCGCGCAGAATGCCTTTGCGATCTCCCAGCGCCTTGTCGAATGCCTCACCCAATGCAATGCCCACATCCTCCACGCTGTGGTGCTGATCGACCTCGAGATCACCGTTGCAGCGCAGGCGAAGATCGAAGGCTCCATGACGAGCGAACAGTTCCAGCATATGATCGAAGAAACGGATACCTGTCGAGACTTCGTACTTGCCGCGGCCGTCGATGTTGAGCGAAAGATCGATCTGGGTTTCAGTTGTATCGCGTTTCAGCCGGGCGACTCTCATCACGCACTTCCCATTGCGGGACTCGCAGAGGCCTGTCGACTAGGTGCCCAATCGATCGTCTTTAGCACTTCATTGAGGGCCATGAGCAGACGCTCAGTGTGCTCTTCCGTTCCAACTGTCATGCGAACGCATCCGCTGCATCCCGGATCGTTACTGCGGTCGCGCACGAGAATGCCGCGATTCCGCATCTCGGCGACAAATTCTTTGTGCATGGGACCTATTTGTGCCAACACGAAGTTTGCCTGGCTGACCCAATACGGAACTCCCTGACAGGTAAGCTGAATCATCAAGCGCGCGCGTCCTTGGAGAACCTGTCGGACATAGCCTGCGAGAAACTCTCGATCGGCGATTGCGTGCGGCAAACACGCAAGAGCGATGCCATTCACGTTGTAAGGTGAGGCGACTTTGCGAACCATCGGCACTTGAATGCCGTTTCCCACAAGGACCCCGATGCGCAACCCCGCCAGCCCGTACGCTTTCGAAAACGTTCTGGTCACGAAAAGATTGGGGAAACGCGTGACCGCATCGAGTACAGTTTCTCCCCAGAAGTCGTAATAGGCCTCATCCACCAGCACCGCTGCTGCTGGAGCCGCATCGGCAATGCGAAGCAAATCCGCACGCGGCGCAACAGCTCCCGTAGGATTGTTGGGACTTGCCAATGCAATCATTCGCGTCTTTCCCGTAATGGCGCTTAGGACAACCTCTACGGGAAAACGGAATCCCCGCTCAGGGTTTGCCTGGACTGCGATCACCTTTGCCCCTGTACTCTGTGCGTAGATCTCGTACATGGAAAACGTGGGCACGACGATTAGTACTTCATCGCTCGGTTCAAGGTATGTTTCGCACAACAAGTGAATTGCCTCATCTACACCATTTGTAAGCAGCACCTGCCCGTGTTCAAGTCGAAGAAACTCAGCCATCAGGCGTTCCGAAGGATCGCGTTCCGGGTATTTTGTGAGCTCACCGGAGGCAATTTGCTTCAAGACCTCCAGAACACGCGGCGAAGGAGACTCTGTGTTCTCGTTGAAGTCAAGGCGCAGACCCTCTCGTCCGCTGAGGGGCGGGTGATATTCCTTCATACTTCGCACAGCAGTGCGTGCTTGTAGACTCTTCTCCATTACGCCCCCATTCTTACGGCGATCGATTGCGCATGGGCTACCAGGCCCTCAGCCTGCGCCAGCGTGCTAACTTCGCGGGCAATCGTCTGTAGCCCCTTGGCGGTGAACTCCTGGACAGTAATCAACTTTACGAAGTCGTTCACGCTGAGCCCGGCGCGGAAGCGCGCTGAGCCGCCGGTGGGAAGGACGTGATTGGGACCCGAAGCGTAATCACCGGCTGCCTGTGGAGAGTAGTCGCCCACAAACACAGATCCCGCCGATTGGATTTCAGACAATTCTCGCTGCGACGACACGGTGATGTGCTCCGGAGCGAGCTGGTTCGCGATAATCATTGACTCGTCAGGCGATGAGGTCACGATCGCGTAACCATTTTTCTTGAGCGACTGCCGTGCGATGTGATTCGCGACTGACTGTCGTTCCGTCTCGCCCGCTACTTGCTTCGCAAGCTTCTCGTTCGACGTGATGAAGATTGCGAGAGCATCCGGATCGTGCTCGGCCTGGGCCACGAGATCGGCCGCGATGAATGCAGGGTTTCCGACATCGGCGACTATCACCACTTCGGTTGGGCCGGCAAGCATGTCGATAGAGCAGTCAAATGCGACCAATTTCTTGGCCGCAGTGACAAAAGCGTTTCCCGGTCCCACGATCTTGTTGACTCGCGGAATCGTCCGTGTGCCGTAGGCGAGCGCAGCAATCGCCTGCGCCCCACCGATTCCATAAAACTCCCTTACCCCGAGCAACGAAGCCGCCGCGAGTGTCTCAGGAGCGGGCCGTGGCGAGACCACCGCGATTCTCGGTACTCCTGCGATCTGAGCCGGAATTACCGTCATCAGCAGCGTGGAAGGCAACGGGTGCCGCCCGCCGGGGACATAGCATCCTACCGACTCGAGCGGCCGAATCATTTGCCCAAGCCGCACGCCGCTCTGCACATCGCGCATCCACTCCAGCGGCTTTTGCCAGTCGGCGAAGCGCCGGATATTTTCTGCGGCGGTCTCGAGAGCGGCGCGGAGCTCAGAACTGACCTGCCGCCACGAGCCGTCGATTTCCGATTGGCTGACACGAAAGCTCGTGCCGGCGACGCCATCGAACTTGCGGCTATAGCGAAGCAGTGCGGCATCGCCCTTCTTTCTCACATCGCCCACGATCTTCGCGACTGTCTTTTCAACTCGCGCGAGATCGACTGCGCCTCGGTTCGACAATCGCTTGAGCACGGCAGTATCGCGTTTGCTGGTGATGAGTTTCATTCATTCATCTCGTTCACATCACGATCTTGTTCAGCGGATACTCGACAATGCCGCTGGCGTTAGCATCCTTCAGCTTGGGCAACACGTCGCGTACTACGCTCTCTTCCAAGATCGTGTTTACGGCCACCCAGTCACGGTCGTTCAATTCTGAAACTGTAGGACTGTTCAATGCCGGCAATACCGCAAGAACATTCGTCAAGTCGCGTTTTCGCACATTGAGCATCAGGCCGACACGTCCCTGGGCGTCCATAGCCCCGCGCAACATAAGTGCGATGTTCTCAATCTTCTTGCGTTTCTCTGCGGATTGCCAAGCCGCTCTGTTCGCGATGAGCTGAGTTTGGGACTCGCAAACGTTCTCAATGATGCGCAGACGGTTGGCGCGCAGGGAACTGCCGGTTTCCGTGACCTCTACGATGGCATCGGCCAGAATTGGCGGCTTTACCTCAGTTGCGCCCCACGAGAACTCGACCTTCACAGGTACATTTTTCGCGGCGAAATAGTTTTTGGTTGTGTTTACCAGTTCTGTAGCGATGATGCAATTTCGCAGGTCCTCGGCTTTCTCAAAACGGGAATCCTGGGGCACGGCCAGCACCCAGCGCACTTTCCCGCGGCTCTGTTTTGCGTAAACCAGGTCGGTGACGGTCTCGACCTCGAGTCCGCTTTCCAAGACCCAATCTCGACCAGTGAGCCCGGCATCCAGGAATCCATGCTCCACGTAGCGTGCCATTTCCTGCGCGCGAATCAGCATGCACTCAATCTCCGGATCGTCGATGGAAGGAAAGTAAGAGCGGCCGTTTGCATAAATGTTGAATCCGGCCCGGCCAAACAACGCTACTGTTGCATCCTGCAGGCTGCCTTTAGGGATTCCGAGTCGAATCTTCATCGGAGTACCTCGGGCGTAGCCGTCAGGGCAATGTTTTTCGTGAAACACGATCGCGTGCCCTCGTGGCAGACGAGACCATCGCCTTCGACTCTCACACGGAAGAGCAGACAATCGTTATCGCAGTCGGTCGCGGCGGAGATCACACGCAGGCGATTGCCCGACGTTTCGCCCTTCATCCACAGCTTCTGGCGCGTGCGGCTGAAGAACGTCACATACCCGGACGTAAGCGTATTCTCGTAGGCCTCTGCATTGGCGAAGCCGACCATGAGTAAGTCGCCGTTCGCGTCGTCCTGTACGACGACTGGCACAAGGCCATCCATCTTTTTGAAATCAATTTCCATCATTCCATCTCCAGATCAAGCCCGCCATGCTGCGCGCAAAAACACAAAGCCCGCTGCGCGGTTCGCGTCAGCGGGCTTGATCTCTATGATTGCTTCTGTATTTAGTCGCTAGAGAGCTCCGCCGACACGTTCGCCGCGTGATGATGATGGCGATGATGGCGGAGTGAACTCATTGCGAGTAAAGATACATGGCACGCAGGTGCCATGTCAAACTAGGCATTTCAGGTTAGTGTCTTTCAGTTACTACCGTTTCCTTTTCCGTTGGTCTTCTTCTTACTCTTGTAATTGCCTAAAGCGATGTCGGCCAGTTCCAGATAACGATTGCCGGCGGCCTCGGAGCTGCCATGAATGATGGTTCGCGGCGTTTGTTGCTGCTGCGTGTGTTTACGCATCAACTCTTTGTCGATCCAGAGACCTACCGGATGATCATCCGCCTCAGACAAGATCGTACGCTTCGGACGAGGCTTGAGCTTCTTAACCTTTGCAGACATAGGGAAAATTGTCGGGAATGTGCTCAGAAAGAATACAACATCAATGTTACATTGCAAGAGGAAAATGCTCGGAGAACCGTAAAGAAACGCCTTAACCCACAATTAGTTCAACCCATAAAAATTCTCGCGGCACTGCGATCGCAAAGCGCGAGGAAACTCAGGAATGCTCCTCTAGAATCATTCTGTTACACTCGCCACCGTCATACCAAGGGACAGGAGACCCCGACCTATGAATCCACGACGCTTTTTCACTTTGCTCTTTTCAATGATGCTGGTTGCAGTTCTGAGCCACGCGCAAGCGACCGCTCCCAGCTCCAGCTCAGACCAGACCACGACCACCACCACAAAAACCACAAAGAAAACGAAGAAGCAGAAGACGGAGGGGTCCGGTTCCGACGTTAAAGAAGAGACCGAGAAGGCGGCGACAGCCACGAAGAAAGGCGTGAAGAAGGCTGCATCGGCCACAAAGAGCGGCACCGAAAAAGCCGCCACAGAGACGAAAAATGGTGCGGAGAAGGCAGCAACTGCAACCGCTCATGGTACTGAAACCGCGGCTAAAGCAACCGCAAGTAAGACGAAACAGGTCGCCGGCGGGGTAAAGTCTGGAGTCACCGGAAAGACGCCCGCGACTGCCAAGCTCGACATCAATACGGCGACGAAAGATCAACTCCAGGCGCTGCCCGGCGTCGGTGATGCCTATTCACAGAAGATCATCGATGGGCGTCCTTACAACGCGAAGAATGATCTGGTGCGCAAAAACATCGTTCCGCAATCGACCTATGACGGAATCAAGGACCAGATCATTGCGCATCGTACTACGGCCAGCAGCAAGAAGCCTCAATAGAGCAGGCTATAGGGGACAGGTACAGGGAACAGCGAACAGGTTCCAGCCGCTTGTCCCCTTTTCTGCTTGGGGAACTTTTGATTCCGCATAACAGATAGACGAAGACAAGACACGATGTTCCCTGTTCCCTGTTCCCTGTCCCCTAGAGTTGTCCCTGTCCCCAGTTCCCTGTAACCTAGATATGTAGAGGTTTTCGATCGCCTCAGCCTGTGGCATACCTGGTTGTGGCGACGGCGCCGGAGTAATCCGGCCGAGGGTGTGGGTGGAAACGCTTGCGCCTCCCGTTTTGGAAAGGAAACCGCCCGCCAATGCGCCGTTCGCCAGGCGTGTCGTTTCTTTCGACCCAATTCCGAATCCTCTGACAGATAATTTGGCTCTAAGTGACTGGCCATGTTCCTGCACGACAAATTCGGACGCGCGATCACCGACCTGCGTATTTCCATTACGGACCGCTGCAACTACCGCTGTGTTTATTGTCGGACCGGAAATGAGGGTGCGCAGTATGCGGACCTGAAACTTGATGAGTACCTGCGGATGGTGGGGGTGATGGTCTCGTTAGGGATCGAGAAGGTTCGAATCACAGGAGGCGAGCCGCTCCTGCGCCGAGGCGTGGTCGACTTCGTTCGCCAGGTTGCGCGACTCCGCACCGCGAGTGCCGACAAACTTGATATCGCGATTACCACGAACGGGCACTTGCTCGAGGATCTGGCTCAGCCGCTGAAAGATGCAGGGTTGAACCGCATTACCGTCAGCATGGACGCGGTCGATCCCGAAAAATTCGCGCGAATAACTCGCGTCTCCGGCGGATTCGAACGGGTACTCGCAGGTATTCGTGCGGCCAAGCGAGCAGCTCTCGATCCAGTGAAGCTGAATTGCGTGCTCCTGCGCGGCTTCAACGACGACCAGATCGTCGAGTTTGCCAGGTTCTCTCGTGACGAGGGCGTGATCGTTCGGTTTATCGAATTCATGCCCCTCGAGGAAGGTCGCGTGTGGAGTCCGGAAGTTGTCGTTACTCTGGACCAAATCGTGAAGACGCTCTCCGCCTGGAAGCCATTACGGGAGCTGCCGGCGAATGTCGCCAGCGAAACAGCTCGTCGCTATACCTTCGACGATCGCGTAGGCGAAATCGGAATCATCGCTCCGGTATCCAAACCATTCTGCGGACACTGTTCCCGCATCCGCATCACCTCCGACGGCAAGATCCGAACGTGCTTGTTCTCGCTGTTCGATCACGATCTCTACTCGGTCATGCAGCGCGGCGGAGACGACGCTGAGATGGCCGCCTATGTTCGCTCCGTAGTGGAGAAAAAGGAAGCGCGTCACCACATCGGTGAGCCTGGCTTCATGCAGCCGTCGAGAAGTATGGTGCATATTGGAGGATAGGGTTGGAGGATAGGAACAGGGGACCGGTTACCGGGGACACGGAATCGCAATCCAGCTACTTGTCAGCGATGGCTGTGAAACGAGACTAAAGCCCTCTTGTGTTCCCTGTAACCCGTAGCCGGCCGTATCCTATTTATTCTTCAGTAAACCATCGCTGTAATCCCGTTCGGTTACCATGCAACACGCTGCCTTTTCTGCCCATCTGAGTGGGTATTCGACTGTTTACTCATGAGTTATCGTGCGCATAAGCCTTACGGGCGACGAAAAACCGATAAGTCTCTGTCCTCCAAGGAGAGCAACCATTGGCGAAAAATCCGTCGCGACGTGGAGGAGGACTCCAGCGGATTGATTCGTCGCTATCTTCGCCTCTCCGAGAAGGTTCTGGGAAGCGAAAATCTCCGCGAGGAATCTGACGAAGAGCATCGCACCGGCGATGCCCGCGGACAAAAATTGCAGGAGCCACAACAGGCAAAGGATCGGGCTGCGTAACAGCTTTCCGCCGCGTCTGAATCTTAGACTCTGTTCGATCTCCTTTGTGGAACTGCCATCCCTCCGTAACCGGTGCAGCGTTCGCATCAAAAACTTCGTTCTTGTGGTGCGGAGAATCTGCGCTTTCGCAGTTATCAGCAGCTCTGAAAACTACTAGCTGACGTTTCCGCGCAAGATATCCACCGAATCGGGAATGCGAGTTCCGCGTGCCTGAGCCTCCGCGGCTTCTTCGACGGCATCTCCTTCGCCGGGAGCGAGAAACAGATTTTTCTCCAACCCATGCTGCTTTGTGTAGAGCTCGAAGTAGCGGCCTTCGCGCTCGTAAAGTTCTTCGTGCGTGCCTCGCTCGATGAGATTTCCGTTTTCGATTACGAGAATCTGGTCTGCGCGACGAATCGTACTCAGGCGATGCGCGATCACGAAGGTTGTGCGGCCGCGCATCAGAAAAGACAGGCCTTCTTGAATCAGAGCCTCTGATTCCGAATCGAGGCTCGATGTAGCTTCGTCGAGAATAAGAATTCGGGGATCAGCCAGGATTGCTCGCGCGATGGAGATTCGCTGGCGCTGTCCTCCGGAGAGCTTCACTCCGCGCTCGCCCACAATCGTGTCGTAGCTCTTGTCGAA
>QIBC01000330.1 GCA_003225215.1 Acidobacteriota bacterium | reverse complement strand
CATGCGATCGGGCGTGATATCGGGCGTGCCGAATGCAGCCTGGAACAGACCAGGATAGTAGGGGGTCTGCGCCATCTGCGGTATCAGGGTGGGAAGATTGTTGCCCATCTCAATGGAGTCTTGGATCGGCTGCAGGACCTGTTCTTCAAGCGTAGCGGCGCGCTCGTCTGAGAAGAAGTGTCCGCGCTGGTAGAACTTGGCATTGGAAAGACCCATACTGCGTCGCTTCGTCAGGCCGCGTTGAAACCCAAAGCTCAACTGGTTGGTATCTGCGAATCCGAGCCGCTGTATATGGCATGATCCGCACGAGGTGGTGTTGTTGGCCGAGAGCAGCTTGTCATAGAACAACACACGGCCGAGTGTCGCGCCGGCATTCGTGATGGGAATCGTGGCAGGCGTATTGTCAGTGCCGGCAAGGTTCCCTGCCGGCGAATTGGGATCGGTGTAATGCCTCGGAAGGTTGGTGACCGCATAGGCCACGTAGTCAAACATGGTGTTCGGCAGATTGGGTGGCGGCGGGAACGGTATGACCACCGAGACGCCTTGTGATTGGGTGTTGTTTGGATTCCGGACTGTGACGATCACGGTGCTGGAGGCTGACTGGGAGCCTCCTCCGACCGTCAGTGCGATGACGCCGGGCGCGGTGAGCGTGCCGCCGAAACGGTCCGAACAGCACAAAATGCCTGGGCCCTGTGCATGGATGATCGCCATCGCGCCGGGAATGAAATTGCTGCCAGTAATGGTGAATGTGACTTGGTTGCCGCCAATAGGGGCGAATCCGATTTGGGCGCTGTGTTGCGTCACACTCACGCTCGCGATCAACGGTGGCGGCGGGGGTGGTGGAGGAGGCGGGGTTCGAGTGACCGCAGATTCCGGTGAAGAGGCTGATCCGCCGCAGCCGGCAAGCGCAGCCGCAAATAAAAACATCGCGGCCAAGCAGCACCACGCGAGAAGCCGATGTTGGCAAAAGCCTGCGCGGTCAACAAAAGGATCGATCGTGCTCGAGTTCAAGTAACCGTACTTCCTATCCGCAGGGGAACTCTGAATACGAATATTTCTGATTCAGAGCTGCTGCTGCAGGATGTACCAAGAGGGGAGAAAGAGGGACAGCCTGACCTGCCCTTCTTCTAGAATCTGTGTCGATTTGAAATGGGGGCAGATCAGGCAGGCGTTTCTTTCACGTCAACGCCGAATTATCTTTGCTGGGGCGGGATCGCGTAGTAGCCCTTGCGCGCAGTCACGCGGTCACCATGGCTTCGAGCCTCAATTTGTATCTTGCGAAACCGTCCATCCCAGTTTGTGTTGTCGGGATAATAAGCGAGGCTGTACTGGTGGTGCAGCTCTTCAGAAATCTTGGAGAAAGAGGGACAGCCTGACCTGCCCTTCTTCTAGAATCTGTGTCGATTTGAAATGGGGGCAGATCAGGCAGGCGTTTCTTTCACGTCAAGGCCGAATTATCTTTGCTGAGGCGGGATCGCGTAGTAGCCCTTGCGCGCGGTCACGCGATCACCATGGCTTCTAGCCTCAATTTGTATCTTGCGAAAGCGTCCATCCCAGTTTGTGTTGTCGGGATAATAAGCGAGGCTGTACTGGTGGTGCAGCTCTTCAGAAATCTGATCGAAGGCGTCGGCGATCTTGTTCATGCCACGCGCTTCAATAAGCCGGCCTCCGGTGTCTTCAGCCAGCTTTCTTAGCTTGCCTTCACTGAAGATGTGAAATACGTCGCAGTTATCATGCGGCCCATCCGTCACCTGCACCACATAAGCGATCACGTCGTTTTGCTGCAGCGCGATCAGAGCGTCTTCGAGGGTTGATTCGCTGTGCTGGTCGTCGGAGAGCGCAACGATCAGCAGCGCCTTGCGCCCCGTCTCGCGCTTTAAGTAATGAAATATCGAGAAGCGCACTGAGTCATAGAGGCGAGCAGGGCGGTCACGGTTGCGTTGCGGAATCGGAACGCCGGGGAGCTGAACCCCCGGGATCGGCATGCGCGGACCGGGAAACGGAATGGGTCCTGTGGGCAGCGAAACCTCCACCGGACCAGTCGCGCGAATCGTCTGCGCCTGGTCTTTCAGCAGCGCTACGTCAGAGGTGGGCACCTGCAGCGTCTCAATGCGATTGGCATAGCTCACCAGGAAAGCCAGATCGGTTGGCCTGACTACGCGTTCGACGAACATGCTGGTTGCGTCCGCCTCAAACGCCAGGGTGGACGCCGTGCTGGTGCCGGTATCGAGCAGGACGCCGACATTCAGCGGCACATCCGAATGGTGCGAGAAGAACTTGATGGTTTGCAGCCGGCCGTCTTCACGCACTTGAAACTGCTGCTGGTCAAGATCGTCGCGCAGGCGCTTGTGCGAATCGCGCACGGTGAAGTACACGGAGACGAGGTCAACATCGGATTTCAGCGTTGGCTCTTGGGCACTCTCCTGCGCGCGTGCAGGTGAAAAGACGAGAACAAAGGTGGCGCAGAAGACTGCGGCAACCGAGAGGCGAGGCAGGCGGCGCATGGTTCCTCCTACCGGTCAAATCCAGCTGTTCGGTGCTAACCCACAAGACTTGAGAAAGATTCGCTAAAAAAATCGGAACCGTCGGCGGTCGGGGTCCCCAGCGAGCGCCGCTTTTGCGGTTGCTGGGGTGAAGGTAGCCGATGGGTGGGCGACGGCGACCCGCGGTGCGCCTGTTGGTCTGTCCCGTGTCTTCAGGGGCATACAAAAGTTCCTTCGATATACTGATCACGCATGGATATTGAGCGCATCATTGATGACATCCAGCAGCTAGAGGAGATGCTCGAAGCTCCCGATATTAGGCCGTTCAACGCACACGATATCTCTGCTGCAAACCGAAGGCACGATGAAGCACTCGCGTCCAGCCCATGGTTCCGGCTGTGGCAGCACTACGGAGTCTGCTGCCGACCTGAGACTCCGGTGATTCGACTACCGGAATAGCAGACCAACGACAGTCCCATATCTTAGGATGTCTCCACTGCCTTCCACCGTTCTTCGTCCACACCTTTTACCAGCAGCCATCCGATCATCACCAGCGATCCCGCTAGTCCATAGAGGGCCAAGGGGAGGAACAGCCGGGATCCC